>DATBOO010000031.1:0-11245 GCA_036553725.1 Acidimicrobiales bacterium
GGCCTCCATGTCGGCTGCGGTCTCCACCCGCTCGACCGTCACTCCCCTGTCCACCGCCCGGTTGGCCGAGGTCACCAGCACGACCTCCGCCCCGCGCCGGAAGGCGGCATCCGCCAGGGCGTGGCCCTGCTTTCCGGACGAGCGGTTGGTGATGAACCGGACCGGATCGATGGGCTCGCGGGTTCCGCCGGCCGACACCACCACCCGGACGCCTGACAGATCCCCCGCAGACTGCCGCGCCGCCGGGGCCTCTCCGGCCGGGCCGTCGGCCGTGGCTGCACCGAGCAGCCCGAGGACCGCCTCGACGATGACCGAGGGCTCGGCTAGGCGGCCGGGGCCGACATCCCCTCCGGCCAGGCGACCCTCTGCCGGCGGCACCACCGTCACACCCCGCGAGCGCAGGACGGCGAGGTTGTGCTGGACGGCCGGGTGCTCCCACATCTCGGTGTGCATGGCCGGGCAGAGCACCACCGGCGCGGCGGTGGCCACCAGGGTCGTGGTCAAGAGGTCGCCGGCGAAGCCACCGGCGTACCGGGCCAACAGGTCGGCGGTGGCCGGCACGACCACGACCAGATCGGCCCGCTGGCCCAGCCGGGTGTGGGGTATGGGCGAGGCTTCATCCCACAGGCTGGTCTGGGCCGGCTCCGACCCGAGCGCGTCGAAGGTCGCCTTCCCCACGAATCGGGTGGCGCTTTCGGTGAGCACCGGCGCCACATGGACTCCGGCATCCACCAGCCGACGGCACACCTCGATCGCCTTGTAGGCGGCGATCCCGGCGGAGACCCCCAGCACCACGAACGGCCCCTTCCCGCTAGTGGAAGGTTCCCGGCTAGCAGAAGTGGCCATGCCCAATTCCGTTCCCCCTGCCCCGTCCCCGGTCAACGCCTGTGCCAACCATCGTTGATGCCCTCATGCCGACTTGGCCGGACACGACCGATCAGTCGGCAGCGTCGTCCGGAGCCGAGGTCCCGGCTTCCACCCCTTGTTCACCTTCGAGTTGTTCACCTTCGAGTTGTTCACCTTCGAGCAGAGCCAGGGCCGCGGCTTCGGCCAACGCCACTTCCTCCGGATCGGGTCGGGTGTAGGTCGCCTTGGCCATGGCCACTTCCTCGAATGCGATCGACAGCGGCTTGCCCGAGGCCGATGCCACCTGGGGCGGCACGACCACCCCGAGGCCCTCACCCAGAGAGTTGTAGTAGCTGTTGACCTGCCGGGCCCGCCGGGACGCCAAGGCCACCAGGGTGAATTTCGAGTCGACCTTGTCGAGGAGATCCTCGATGGGCGGGTCCATCAGTGTCGTCTGGGGTTGAGCCATCACGATCCTTCACGTTGGTCTGGGGGTGGGGTCAGAGGCTCCGCCGGCGCGCCAGTCGGTCCTCTCGACGAGCCGCCTCCCTGCGAGGCAGCGGAACGGCCACTCTCCACTATACCGGCCACACGGGCCGTGGCCTGCGGCACGTCGAGATTGGTCACCACCGCGTCGGCGATGGTCATGCCGATCCGCACCTCCTCTGCCCCCTCCGCCAGGCGTTTGGCGATATGGGCCTCGTCGTCTCCCCGCGCCCGCAGCCGCTCCTCCTGGACGGCCGCCGACGGGGGCTTCAGCAGGATGAGGGTGGCCCCGGGACATCGGTGCCGCACCTGCTGGGCCCCCTGCAGATCGATCTCCAGGAGGACGTCGGCGCCTGCCGGCGGCGCGGGGACCGGGGTCCCGTACAGGTTCCCGAGATACTCGGCCCACTCGAAGAACCCGTCGGCATCGGCGTTGGCCTGGAACGTCGCACGGTCGACGAAGACGTAGGCGTCCTCGCGCTCACCGGACCGACGTGCCCGCGTGGTCCACGACCGGCTCAACCAGAGGTCGGGGACCTGGTCCACCAGATGGTCGGCGACGGTGCCCTTGCCCGCGCCACCAGGGCCGAACAGTACGAAGATCAAAAAACTGGACCGGCCGTCGGGCTGATCCAAATGCTGTCCGTTCAGCGGGCGGTCTCGCGCAGGAGGGACTCGCGTTGATTGCTCCCGAGACCCTGCAGGCGCCGGCTCTCGCTGATGCCCACGGTGTCCATCAGCCGCCGAGCCTTCACCTTCCCGAGGCCCGGGAGCGACTCGAGCACGGAGAGCACCTTCATCTTTCCGACAGTCTCATTGGAGTCGGCAGTGGTGAGGAGCTCCGTCAGGGTGATCGAACCCAGTTTGAGCTTCTCTTTGACCTCGGCCCGCTCACGGCGGACCTTGGCTGCCTTGGCCAGGGCAGCCTGGCGCTGTTCGGGCGTGAGTGCGGGCGGTTGCGGCATGGTCGAGACGATAGCGCCTCTTCGGCCCCGCGGCACACGGACGGGGCTGCGGGCGAGGCGCGGCGCAGGGCTCTACCCAGGCCGGACGTCCGACAGACTTGCCGGCCGGTGCGCTCGTCCGGACAGGATGTTCGATACTGAGGTGGTGATCGCGGTGGACCTCAACGCCGATCTTGCCGAAGGAGAGGCCCTGACTCGCGGGGATCTGGCCCTCTTGGACGTGGTAACCAGCGGGAGCCTGGCGTGCGGATTCCATGCCGGTAGCAGGCGCGTGATGCGAGCCACCGCCCAGGCCTGCCTGAGCAGGGGGATCACCATCGGGGCCCACGTCTCGTATCGCGATCGGGCCGGGTTCGGTCGAATGGCCGTGGACCGGCCCGGCCCCCTCCTGGCCCGGGACATCATCGAGCAGTGCGAGGTACTGTCCGAGGAGGTGGGGGCGGTGGGAGGCAGCGTGGCCTACGTCAAGCCACACGGCGCGCTCTACAACCAGATGGGCGTGGACGACACGGTGGCAGGGTCGGTGATCGAGGCGCTCACCGTCATGGGCATTCCGGTGCTCGTGGCCCAGGCCGGGACGGCCGTGGTCGCACCGGCCCGCGCCGCCGGTCTCCGGGTGGTGGCGGAAGGCTTCCCCGATCGCGGCTATCGACCCGGCGGCCTGCTCGCCCCGCGGGGACAGCCCGGTGCCGAGTTGAGTGACCCGGCGGTCGTCGGTCGGCGGGCCGTGTCATTGGCCACCCGGCACGGTGTCGATGCCGTGGACGGCACGTGGACGGCGGTGGACGCGGAGACGCTGTGCATCCACGGCGACGCACCCAACGCGGCCGAGACGGCGCGGACCGTCCAGACCATGCTGGCCGCCGAGGGAATCACCCTGCGACCCTTCTCGCCGACCGGACGACACGGGGCCACCGGCGGGCGGCCACCATGATCAGCCGGGCCGATCCCTATGGCGACAGCGCCCTCCTGATCGAGGTCGATGATGTCGCATCGGCGCACGGTTTGGCCGAAGCCGTCGAGCGGCAGCGACGGAGCGGGCTGGCACCGGAGGGCGTCCGGGGCGCGGTGGTCGGCTTCTGCAGTGTGGTGGTCCATCTCGAACCGGCGGTCGAAGGGGCGGAGGCGATCGAGAGGTGGGCCCTCGAGCTCGCCGACCACGGGGTGGGAAGGGGCGGGCCGGGCATCCGTCCGACGCCCGGTTCGGCGCCGGTCCGGGACCGCGTCGACATTCCGGTGACCTTCGACGGTCCCGACCTCGAAGCGGTGGCGGCGGGCATCGGTCGCAGCACCGCGTCGGTCATCGACCAGCTCACCAGCACCGGGTTGCGCGTCGCCTTCCTGGGCTTCGCCCCCGGATTCCCCTATTTGACCGGGCTCCCGCCCGAGCTCGCCTCGATCCCCCGGCGGTCGACGCCGCGGACGTCGGTCCCGGCCGGTTCGGTCGCCGTGGGCGGCGGATTCGCCACCGTGTATCCGCAATCCACCCCGGGCGGCTGGATGCTGCTCGGGCGCACCGACCTCCGGCTCTTCGACCCGGACAACCCACCCTTCGCACTGCTGCGGCCCGGAGATGCCGTGCGCTTCTCGACCTGTCCCCCGCCGGCGCCGGGAGACCACACCGATCAGCACCCGACCCGACCGCCCCCGGATGGCGCGGCAACGGGACGGGCCCGGCTGGCGGCGAGGGGCCGCCGGTTCGTGGAGGTCCTCGACCCCGGGCTGCTCAGCCTGGTCGAGGACGGCGGCCGGCAGTCTCTGGCCAAGTTGGGCATCCCCGGCGCCGGCGCGGCCGATCCGCAGAGCCTGCGTCTGGCCAACCGCCTGGTCGGCAACGCCGACCTGGCCGCGGCCATCGAGGTCACCGCCGTCGGGCCCAAGCTTCGCTTCGCCGGCGACGGCCATCTGGCCGTGGTGGCGTCGGCGGTAGGCGGGGTGGACGTTCGCATCGACGACCATTCGGTGGGCACGGACGTCGTCTCGCCGGTCAGCGACGGACAGATCGTCTCCATCGGCCGGATCATGGTCGGGCTGCGCGCCTACGTGGCCGTGTCCGGTGGCATCGAGACCCCCCTCGTCATGGGCTCCCGGTCGTCGGACCTGCTCTGCGGCCTGGGGCCGGGGCCCCTGATGGCAGGTGACCAGCTCGACGTGGGCACGGCCACCAGGCCCCACGGGCTGGCGTCCCATCCCATCGCGCCCAGGCTCGGGGTGGAGCCGGCGGTGATCCGGGTCATAGGCGGACCTCATCGGGTGCACCCGTCGACACTGGCCCGGCTGACCTCGACCGTGTGGGCCGTCGGCAAGGCCTCCAACCGGATCGGCCTCCGCCTGGAAGGCGACCGGCAGTCACCGGCCCACGATTCGGAGTCGATCCGGTCGACGCCGATGGTCACCGGTGCGATCCAGATCCCTCCCGATGGAGGCCCGATCGTCCTCATGCCCGACCACGCCACCGTCGGGGGCTATCCGGTCGCCGCCTGTGTGATCACCGCCGATCTGGCCCGGCTCGGCCAGCTCCGTCCCGGCGACGCCCTCAGATTCGAGATGGTGGACTTCCACACCGCTCGGAGCGAGTACCTCCGGGGCGAACGGGAGCTCGCCGGCCGGGTGTCCGGGTGGTTCCCGACCCGCGCCGGCACCTGACGGGCCGGCAGGGCACTCCACGACTCAGCAGGTCGAGGAGTAGGTCGGCGTCCCCGGGCCGGAACGGGGGTCATCGACCTCCCCGCCGCTCCCCGAACGCAGGATCGCCCCGAGGTGCACGATGTACCACTCGCCCCGCCACGAGATCATCGATGCGATCCCGAAGGAGCTGATCTGGCCGTTGATGGAGTAGACGACCCGCGAATACGGCACCTCGAAGTAACCGACGTCGTTGTAGCAGGCACCGATCGGCACCCAGTGGGCATACGCCGAGTCGACCTCGACACCTATCAGTTTGGCCATCGGCGCCCCGGGCCCGAGCAGCTGGTGCGCGGCGGACACATCCTCCTCGTATTCCGCTTCGAGTCGGCCGGTGAAGTCGCTCTGGGCACCGGGGATGGCCTTGAGCTGCACGTATGCCGCTTCAGGGAAGAAACCGGGGACCGCCATCTGCGGCACGCCGGTGGAGACCCCGTCCCAAAGGGCCGCCATATTGGCCGTGAAGACCGGACTGGTCGTGGAGGGAAGGGCCGATGTCTGCGGCAACGCCCCCGGGTCGGTCGTCGTCGGGGGCGGAGCCGTTGTCGTCGTGGTCGGAGGAGACCCGGGGGTGGCCGGGGCGACGTGGTCGGCGACCGAGGTCGATGGCGAACCGCCACCACCAGTGAGGGCGGCGACCAACACCCCGGCGGTGGCCAACCCGATGCCGACCGCCGACAACACCAGCACCGATCGGCGGCGGCGGCAACGTGCCTTCCGCTGCCCCCCGGCGCCGGCCACTGCCATGACGGCAAATCTAGGGCGGTCCGGATGCTGGTCCGTCATGTCCGAAGCCCGAGCCCACGGTCGGGGCAGGCGTCAGTGATTGCTCGACACCGTGAGCGCTACCGAGCACTGGCACTCCACACCGGTCCCGGCGGTGGGTCCTGGGCCAGCACGGTGCCGGGGGGAACCGCCGGGTCGGCTTCGGTGTGGCCGACGAACACCGGTAGCGCCAGGGCGGTCATCGTGGTGGTGGCCGTCGCCAGCGACAGGCCGACAACGCTGGGCAGGTGGGCGACCAGGTGGAAGACCGCAGGGGCGGGCGGTGCCTCGGCGGGAGGAATGGCCCAGGCCACGGAGGTGAACCTCCCGCTCACCCTGCGACTGGCGGGTGGGGAGAGCCGGGGGGGCACCTCCGCCTGCGGGCCGAACGGCAGGTCGACGGCATCGGGGGCCACGGTCAGGTGCCGGTCCGTGCCGACCCAGGCGAGCGAGCCGTTCGGACCCGCGGCCAGCGACCGGATCGGACCGGTGCCGTGGACGATCACGCGTATGCCGCCACCGCTGACCCCGGGCGTGGTGTCGGTGAAGGGCATCGAGATGGCGCTGTCTCCATCCCCCACCAGGAGCTCCCCGTTGGCCAGGTAGGCGGGCGCCGACTGCCAGTCCTCGGGCCCTTGATTTCGGCGATCTCCCAAGAACGGCACGGAGATGCCCTCCTCGTCGAACACCGGGCGCAGGGAGGCGAGCGACGTGGTCGACGGGGGATCCAGTGTCCCCACCGTCGGGTGGGCCTTGCCCAAGTACCCGTCGACCGCTCCACCCCAGACGGCCAGGGGAGCACCACCGACCCCGACGGCCATCCCGGTGATCGGCAGAGGCGGAGGGACCGACGTCGCCCGATACCGGCGGATTCCACCCCTGGGCATCCCGGTGGCTCCCAGGCCGACAATGGCCACTCCGGTCTGACGGCCTCCAGGGTCGAGCATCACGAAGGCGAGGTCGCCTCCGTCCGGGCTCACCGATGGCAGCTCCGCACCGGCCTCGACCAGGGACCGGTCATGACGGCACCTCGAGACCGAGATGGCCCAAATTGCCGGTCGCCCCTCAGCTCCCACCGACGTGACGTAGGCCCGATCGAGCTGGGGGCGAAAGGCGAGACCGCCGTCGGCGAGCACGTGGGTGGCAACGACCGAGGTGTGCAGACTCGCCGGATCGACGGCCACCACCGTCCCCTCCGCAGTGTCCGCCAGCAATCCCCTGGCCGGAACAGGCGCCGGACACGACGCTTCGACCGTGGGACCGCCGCCGGTGACGGTGGCGCCCCCGGTACCGCACGCCGCTCCGGTCACGGCCATGATCCCGGCACCGACGAATGCGCCTGCCCTACCCGTCCATCTCATTTCGCCACCGTCCCTCCCTCTCCGCCACCTCCCCTCCGCGGCGATGGACCCGCTCGCCAGCGATCCGGGCGCCGGAGGTCCGTGACCCACCACCTACGACCCACCGCGTGCCGCGACCCACCAGGTACTACGCCCGGCACTCCGGCTCGGTTGACATCGACAGGACCGAAGGGCGACCCGGTCCGGGCTCAGCTCGGCCCGGGAGCCCCCGGGCCGTGATCCCCTGACGGTTGGCGCAGCTCCTTGCGCATGGCGATCCGGGGACCGAAGTCATCGTCGCCGCCGGCGCGCTCATCCACGCGGATGGCGGCGAGCCCCGGGCCGGGCTCGTCAACGACCTCGAAACCCAAGCGTTGGTAGAACGGGCCGTTCCACGGCACGTCGCGGAATGTGGTGAGGGTCACGGCGTGGAAGCCGTGCGCCTTCGCCCAGTCACTGACGGCCGTGACCAGCGCCGTCCCCAGGCCGCGCCTTCCTTGCGAGGGAAGGACGGCCAGCTGCCAGAGGTGCGCGGCACCGTCGACGATCTCGACGCAGGCGAATCCGACCGCCGGGTCTTCGGCCGCCAGTACTACGGACGCCTGGGCCAGGTGGTTCTCGGACTCGTCGTTGTCGAACGGGCCGATGCCCACCTCGGCGAACATCCCGTCGGCCTCGAACTCGATCTCCCGCAGACGGGAGAACTCCTCGGGGCGCGCCTCACGAATCATGGGGACGGGCGCGGGCCGTACGGCCCTCCCGCTTCCTCATCCCCTCGACGTCGCCGTTCGACGGGCGACCCGGCCAATCCGCGCCTCCGGCCTAGGCGCCGCTCCCGAAGAATTGGGCGTCTCCGTAGTTGAAGATGCCGCCGTCCCGGGCCACGAAGCGGTAGCCCATGCCGGTCGGGGTGGTAGTCATCGCCTCGATCGGCTGGTTCAGGGCGATGTTGCCCGCCGAGCCGAAGAAGGGCGCATTGAACGAGAAGATGCCTCCGTCACCGGCCACCAGCCAGTAACCCTGCCCGTTCGGGGTGGTGGCCATGCCCACGACCGGCTTGTTCAGCTTGGACCCGCCCTTCGATCCCTCGAAGGGCGCATTGCCGAAGGTGAAGATGCCTCCATCGCTGGCCACCAGGTAGTAGCCGCTGCCGTCCGGAGTTGCGGCCATGCCCACCACCGGCTTGTTCAAATGCTTGCCCCCGGTCGAGCCGTAGAACTGGGCGTCGCCGTAGCAGAAAACGCCTCCGTCGGAGGCCACGAACCGGTAGCCCAGGCCAGTCGGAGTTGCGGCCATGCCCACCACCGGATTGTTCAGCACGATGTTCCCCGTGCTGCCGTAGAACTGGGCATCACCGAACGTGAACACCCCTCCGTCCCGGCCGAGCAGCCAGTAGCCCTTGCCGTCATGGGTGGAGGCAATGCCGATGATCGGGGAATTGAGAGCCACCTTCGACTCATCCCCGTGGAAGACGGCGTCGCCGAAGGCTTCGACCTTCCCGCCGGAGGCCACCAGCCAGTACCCGTTCCCCGAGGGGGTCGGTGCCATGTCGACGAAGTTGAACGTCCCGGTGGCCCGGGGCAGTGGGCCGGCGCCGGCTCGAGCGGCGAGGCCGACCACCGACGCGCTCACCAGTGCCACCATGGCGATCGCCACGGCCACGAAGCGGAACCGGCCCCTACCTGACATCTCACTCATCGTCGCTCCTCAGCTTTTCTTCATCACGGAGCTCCGGCCTCGCCGAGCTCCTGCATTGCAGAGTCCCTGTATCCCGGGCCGGGTCTTCTTCCAAAGCCGGCGCCCGGGCCCGCTCCACACTAGAAGAGGACGACGACTCCTGCTCGTGGAGGTCGGAGTCTTCGATCGTCAGGCGCCCATTGCTCTGCACCCATGACGGCGACGGCGCTAGGTTCGCACCGCTTCGAGCGTCCTCCGGATGTCCCACTGGTGATGGAAGGCATCGTGCGCGTTCGACCGGACCACGTCGGCCAGCGACAGGCTCCCCCGCTCGGGATGCACCAGGACGGTGCCCGCCCGACTCGAGCGCACGACAACCTCCCCCCAATCGGCCACGGCCCGCGAAAGGGACCACGTGGCCGCCGGCAGCGGGACCAATTCGTAGTGCCGGGCGTCGGCCAGCTCGTTCTCGTCGTAGCCGCCGACCTCCGGCGGAGCTCCCCCGACCGTCCCGGCCAGGCGCTCCGCCCAGATCCGCAGGTTGTCGGCGACATGGCAGACGTATTCGGCCACCGACCAACCGAGGTCCGGGTGCCGTTCGTCCCCGCCAGCACCGGCTACCAGGTCGCCATAGGCATCGGGGAGCCCGGCAACCATTGCCACGCCGTCGTCGACCGGGATCGACCAGTTGAACCCACATTGGCGGCACGGATCGCCATAGAGCGATGGTCCCCACTCAGACATCCGGCGATTCTCCCACTCCGGAACCGCTGGGGGAGTCGACCTCCCCGGAGGGGGATCGGGCCGGTCGGTCGGATCGGTGAGCGGCAGGTCGGCGAGCTGGAGCCGGCGAGCTCGGGACGACGAGCTCGGGACGACGAACGCGGCGCACTTGAAACCGTCCGCCGCCGCCCGCAGGATGGCCGGATGTCCGTGGTGCTGATGCCCATCCCCGACCTCGACTTCGACCCCACCGAAGTGGCGGTCAGCTGGAAGGTCCTCTCCGACCTCGGGCACGACGTGCGCTTCGCCACGCCGGCGGCCACCCCGGCCCGGGCCGACGAGCTCATGGTGAACGGAGAAGGGCTCGACCCGTGGGGCTTCCTGCCCGGCGTCTCGCGGTTGGTCGGCATCGGGCGGGTGCTCCGGGCCGACCGGCGCGGACGGGCGGCATATGACCAACTCGTCCGAACTCCGAGCTTCTCCCGGCCGATCGGCTGGGATCACATCGACCCGGCCGGGTTCGACGGCCTCCTGCTGCCCGGGGGCCACCGGGCGAGGGGGATGCGCCGGTACCTGGAGAGCCCCGCCCTCCAGGCCGTCGTGGTCAGGGCCTTCGGGGACGGCAAGCCTGTCGGGGCGATCTGCCACGGCGTCGTGCTGGCGGCCCGCAGCATCGACCCGGCCACCGGTCGCTCGGTGCTCCACGGCCGGCGGACGACGGCGCTGACCTGGACCCTCGAGCACCGAGCCTGGAGCGTGGCCCGCTACACCCGCTTCTGGGATCCGGACTACTACCGCACCTACACCGAGCAACCGGGACAGCCGGCCGGGTTCATGTCGGTGCAGCAGGAGGTCACCCGGGCCCTCGCCGGCCCCGACGACTTCCTCGAGGTGGTCCCGGGCACGCCGGACGCGGCGCTCAAGTCCAGTGGGCGGGCCCGCGACACGGTCGACGACGCCCGCCCCGCCTTCGTCGTCCAGGACGGGAAGTACGTCTCGGCGCGGTGGCCCGGCGACGTCCATACGTTCGCCCGGCGCTTGGCCACGATCCTGTAGGGACCCGCCGGGCGGCGACCCGCCAGACGGCGGCCCGACGCACGGCGGCCCGACGCATCAGGCGTCCGCCACCAGCAGCCATTCGTATGACGCCGGTGCGAGCCCGTCGTGGCGGTTGGAGAACCACGGTGCCAACGACCAGGGGTCGACGCTGTGGACCCTGGGCCAGCCGGCCTCCCGGGCCATGCCCTCGATCTCGGCGGGGGCAAAGGCCGAGAGGTGCGGCTCACCGGCGTCCCGCGAAGCCGCCCGGGCCAGGTCGGCGAACTCGCGGGATCCGGGATCCATCAGATCCGGGGTCACCGTATACGACACGATGAGCCGTGAGCCCGGCGCCGCCAGCTCCGCGATCTCCCTCAACGTGGAGGCAACCGCTTCGATGTCGAGGTACACGACCACGCCCAGCCACGACCAGATCGACGCCCGGCTGGGATCGAAGGTGGCGGTGCCCAACCGCTCGGAGAGGTCCGCCCCCGCGGCCAGGTCGGCGGCGATGAAGTGGGCCCTCGGCGGACAGGACAGGCCGGCGGCCTCCAGTCTCTCCCGCTTCCATGCCTGGGTGGCCGGATGGTCCACCTCGAAGAGATCGATCTCGTCCATGAGGTCCGGGTGTCTCCAGGCGAATGAGTCCAGACCGGCGCCTAGCAGGACGTACTGGTCGACCCCGCGGCTCACCGCGCGTCCGACCTCCTCGTCCACGTA
>DATBOO010000051.1:0-8569 GCA_036553725.1 Acidimicrobiales bacterium
AGAAGCGGACACAGGGGGGGGTGGCACAGGGCAGCCGCCGCGGCCGGGGTGGCCAGGGGTGGACGGCAGGAGCGTCAGGCCAGGTTCTCGCCGCCGAAGATCTCCGACACCGAGGAGTCCTCGAACACCGCGTCGATGGCATGGGAGATGAGCTCGGCCACCGACAGCACTTCCAGCTTGTCGAACCGGCGGTCGGGGGCGATGGGGAGCGTGTCGGTCACCACCACCTTGGTCAGCGCCGAGTTCTTCAGCCGGTCGACCGCCGGGTCCGACAGCACCCCGTGGGTGGCCATGCACCACACCTCGGCCGCTCCCCGGTCCGACAGGAGGTCGGCGGCGGCCACGATGGTCCCGGCCGTGTCGATCATGTCGTCGATGAGCACGCACTGGCGCCCTTCGACGTCACCGACCACGTGGAGGGCCTCGACCTGATTGGCCACTCCCCGCAACCGGCGCTTGTGCACCACGGCCAGGTCAGCGGTGAGGTGCTGGCTGAACCGCTCGGCCACCTTCACCCGCCCCGCATCAGGGGCCACCACCACCAGGTCGTCACTCCGCTGGCTGCGCAGATAGTCGACCAGCACCGGCGCGGCGGTGAGATGGTCGAAGGGCACATTGAAGAAGCCCTGGATCTGTCCGGAATGCAGGTCCACGCTCACCACCCGGTCGGCACCGGCCACCGACAGCATGTCGGCCACCAGCTTGGCGGTGATCGGCTCCCGCCCCGTCGCCTTGCGGTCCTGGCGCGAGTACCCGTAGTACGGGCACACCGCGGTGATCCGCTTGGCCGACGCCCGCTTGGCCGCATCGATCATGATCAGATGCTCCATCAGCGAGTCGTTGACCGGGCCGCAATGGGTCTGGATGATGAAGACGTCGCTCCCCCGGATCGACGAGTCGAACCGGCAGTGGATCTCGCCGTTGGCGAACTCGCGGAGGTTGGCCTCGAGCAGGTCCACCTCCAACTGGGCGGCGACGTCGCGGGCCAGTTCGGGATGCGACCGTCCGGACACCAGTTCGAGTCGGCGGCGGGGGGTGAACTCCATGCTCATGACGCTAGCCCGCCCCGCCCCGAGCGTTGCCGGTCCCCCGGGGCCGGATCGGGGCCGTACCCGGCCGCGGCGCCCACCACCCCTCCGGCGGGCACCTCGGCCCCCTCGTCGAGGACGGCGAACGGACCCACGCGGGCGTCGGCACCGATCGACGACCGGCGGCACACGCTCGAGGCCACCGTCGCCCCCTCGCCCACCACCGTGTCGACCAGATGGGCGTCGGGCCCGATCTCCGCATGCGAGCCGATGACGCAGGAGCCCTGGAGGATGACCCCCGGCAACAGCACCACGTCCGGCTCCACCACCGCGTCCACGTCGATGTAGGTCCGCTCGGGGTCCCACATGGTCACCCCCCGGCGCATCCACCGCTCGTTGATCCTGTCGCGCAGCTCGGCCTCGGCCACCGCCAGCTGGGCCCGGTCGTTGACGCCGGCCACCTCCATGTTGTCCTGGACGACCAGCGAACCCACGTTGTGGCCGGCCTCGTAGAGGACGCGGATGACGTCGGTGAGGTAGTACTCGCCCTGGGCGTTGGCCGGGCTGAGCCGGCGCAACGAGGGGGCCAGCACGCTCCGGCGGAAGCAGTAGATCGAGGTGTTGATCTCGTGGACGTCCAACTCCTCCCCGACGGCGTCCCCGTGCTCGACCACCCGGGCCACCGTGTCGTCCCTCCCCCGCACCACCCGGCCGTAGCCGGTGGGATCGTCGAGCATGGCGGTCAGGAGGGTCGACGCCGCACCGGAGGCCCGGTGCTGGCGGACCAGTCCGGCCAGGGTGGCCGGCCGGAGCAGCGGGGTGTCGCCGGGCAGCACCACCACGTCCCCGTCGTCGTCGCCCTCGTCGTCGGGCAGGCCGGTCAGCGCCACCGACATGGCATCCCCGGTCCCCCGCTGCTCGACCTGCTCGACGAACTCGATCGCCATGCCCGCCGGCGCGTGCTCCACGAGGGTCTTGGTCACCCACTCGGCCCGGTGTCCGACCACCACCACCACCCGGGCCACCGACAGCTCGGCCAGGGCGTCGAGCACGTGGAGGACCATCGGCCGCCCGCACAGCCGGTGCAGGGGCTTGGGCCGAGCAGAGCGCATGCGGGTGCCCTCCCCCGCGGCCAGCACCACCGCCGAGAGCCGGCGGCCGGGCTCCTGACCGCTCGGGCGGCCGGCTGCCGCCTCCGGACCCGGTTCGTCGGGGTCACCCTGGGGGTAGGTGCGGATCACCACGGGCTGCCCCGCCCCGCTCGCTCCCCCGGCGGTCGGCCCCCGACCTGGCGCGGCGCAAACTTCATGGGGCCTATTCTTCCCACGTCGGCGGGAGCCGTGCGACTCGGCACCCGGACCGGGCCGGCTCCGACCGGCACCAGACCGACCCGCCGCCGGCCAGCCCGGCCGCGACCAACTGCCCAATGCCCGTCCTCCCCACCACCATCGACCCGAGCTCCGAGACCTTTCGGGCCAACCAGCGCGCCCTCACCGAGGCCCTCGACACCGTCAACGAGCAACTGGCGGCCACCCGGGCGGGCGGGGGCGAACGGTACGTGGCCCGGCACCGGGAGCGGGGCAAGCTCCTGGCCCGGGAGCGGATCGAGCTCCTCCTCGACCGCGACTCGGCCCTCCTCGAGCTCTCGGCGCTGGCCGCCTGGGGCACCGAGTACCGGGTGGGGGCGTCGTCGATCGTCGGGATCGGCGTCGTCGAAGGGGTCGAGTGCCTGGTGTCGGCCCACGACCCGACGGTGCGGGGCGGCGCCATGAACCCCTACTCCTTCCGCAAGGGCGCCCGCGCCTCGGACATCGCCCTGCAGAACCGGCTCCCGGTGGTCAACCTGGTGGAGTCGGGCGGCGCCGACCTGCCCGCCCAGGCCGAGTTGTTCATCCCCGGGGGCCGGGCCTTCCGGGATCTCACCCGCAGCTCGGCCGCGGCCCTGCCGACCATCGCCCTCGTGTTCGGCAACTCGACCGCCGGCGGCGCCTACGTCCCCGGCATGAGCGACTACATCGTGATGATCGAGCAGCGATCCAAGGTCTTCCTCGGCGGCCCCCCGCTGGTCAAGATGGCCACCGGCGAGGAGTCGACCGACGAGGAGCTCGGAGGGGCCTCCATGCATGCCCGGGTCTCGGGCCTGGCCGACTACCTGGCCGTCGACGAGGTCGACGCCATCCGACTGGGCCGCCAGATCGTGAGCCGGCTCAACTGGCGCAAGCGCGGCCCGGGCCCGAGCCAGCCGCCCGACGAGCCCGTCCACGACCCCGACGAGCTGCTGGGCATCGCCTCGGCCGATCCGAAGGTCCCCTTCGACCCCCGCGAGGTCCTGGCCCGGGTGGTCGACGGCTCCCGGTTCGACGAGTTCAAGCCGCTGTACGGCGCCAGCCTGGTCACCGGGTGGGCCTCCATCCACGGCTATCCGGTCGGCGTACTGGCCAACCACCGGGGAGTGCTCTTCTCCGAGGAGGCCCACAAGGCCACCCAGTTCATCCAGCTGGCCAACCAGGTCGACGTTCCCCTGGTGTTCCTACAGAACACCACCGGGTACATGGTGGGAAAGGAGTACGAGCAGGCCGGGATCATCAAGCACGGGGCAATGATGATCAACGCCGTCTCCAACTCGTCGGTGCCCCACCTCACCGTCAACATCGGCGCCTCCTACGGGGCGGGCAACTACGGGATGTGCGGCCGCGCCTACGACCCCCGCTTCCTGTTCGCCTGGCCCAACGCCCGCTCGGCGGTGATGGGCCCGGCCCAGCTGGCCGGCGTTCTCTCCATCGTCGGACGCCAGTCGGCGGCGGCCAAGGGCGTTCCCTTCGACGAGGAGGCCGACGAGGCCATGCGCGAGCTGGTCGAGTCGCAGATCGAGGCCGAGTCGCTCCCGCTGTTCCTCACCGCCCGGCTCTACGACGACGGGATCATCGACCCCCGGGACACCCGCACCGTCCTCGGGATGTGCCTGTCGGTCATTGACAACCAGCCCACCACCGGCACCCGCGGCTACGGCGTGTTCCGGATGTGAGCTACCGACCGATGAGCACCGACCCATGAGCACCGACCTATGACCACCCCGAGCCGCACGCCCACGCCGGTCCGCACCCTGCTGGTGGCCAACCGCGGCGAAATCGCCCGTCGCATCATGAGGACCGCCCGGGCCATGGGGGTCACCACGGTGGCGGTGTACTCGGACGCCGACGCCGACAGCCCGCACGTGGCCGAGGCCGACCTGGCCGTGCCCCTGCCGGGCACGTCACCGGCCGACACCTACCTGCGCGTCCCGCTCCTCCTCGATGCCGCCTGGCGCACCGGGGCCGACGCCGTCCACCCCGGGTACGGCTTCCTGTCCGAGTCCGGCGACTTCGCCCGGGCGGTGGTCGAGGCCGGCCTTACCTGGGTGGGACCACCGGCCGGGGCCATCGACGCCATGGGCTCCAAGGTGGGCGCCAAGGAGATGATGCGGGCGGCGGGCGTCCCCACGCTGCCCTCGGTCACCATCGACGGCGATGCCCCACCCGACGGTGCGGCAGTGGACGCCCTCGGCTGGCCCCTGCTGGTCAAGGCTTCGGCCGGCGGCGGGGGCCGGGGCATGCGCATCGTGTCCGGCCCGGACGACCTCGGAGAAGCGGTGGCCGGCGCCCGGCGGGAGGCATTGGCCGCCTTCGGCGACGGCACCGTCTTCCTCGAGCGCTACCTGGCCGACCCGCGGCACATCGAGGTGCAGGTGGTGGCCGACGCCTCGGGCGACACGGTGGCCCTGTTCGAGCGCGAGTGCAGCATTCAGCGGCGGCACCAGAAGATCGTGGAGGAGGCCCCCTCGCCCTTCGTCACTCCCGGCCTGCGGGCCCGCCTGGTGGATGCGGCGGTGGCCGCGGCCAAGGCGGTCGGCTACGTGAACGCCGGCACCGTCGAGTTCGTCGTGGACGGGAGCGGGGAGCCGTTCTTCCTCGAGATGAACACCCGGCTCCAGGTGGAGCACCCGGTGACCGAGGCCGTCACCGGCCTCGACCTGGTGCGCCTCCAACTGGTCATCGCCGGGGGTGCGCCGCTCCCCCCCGAGGTCGCAGCCGCGCTGTCCGCCGGCCCGCAGGGCCACGCCATCGAGGTCCGCCTCTACGCCGAGGACCCCGCCCTCGGCTGGCTGCCGTCCACCGGGACGCTGCACCGGTTCGAGCTCGGGCCGTCCGGCGGGGGGGTGCGGGTGGACAGCGGGGTGGAGACCGGGAGTGTGGTCAGCCCCCACTACGACCCGATGCTGGCCAAGGTGGTGAGCCATGCACCGACCCGCCCGGAGGCCGCCGCCGCCCTCGCCGCCACGCTGTCGGCGGCGAGGATCCACGGGGTGAGCACCAATCGCGACCTGTTGGTCCGCACCCTCCGCCACCCCGGCTTCCTGGCCGGGGACACCGACACCGGCTTCCTCGAACGGAACGGTCTCGAAACGCTCGCCGCCCCCCTGGCCGACGAGGGGGCCCGGCAGCGACACGCGGTGGCGGCCGCCCTGGCCGGCCAGGCCCGCCGCCGGCGCGACGCCCGGGTGCAGCCGACGGTCCCCTCCGGCTTCCGCAACAACCCCTTCGCCCTGCAACAGGTCGTCTACGACACCGACGGGGGGACCATGACCGTGGGCTACCGGTTCGACCGGGCGGGTCGGTCGGTGGCCGAGCTCGAGGTCGACGGCACACCCGTGCCCCTGCAGGGGGCGGTCGTGGCGCCCGGTCGGGTGACCATCACCACCGGCGGCGTGACCCGCCGCTACCTGGTCGAGCAGCTCGGGACCACCGCCTACGTGGACGGGCCCGACGGCAGCTCGACGCTCGAGGAGCACGTCCGGCTGCCGCAGGTCGGCGAGCAGGTGTCCGAGGGCTCGGCGCTGGCCCCGATGCCCGGCGGGGTGGTGCGGGTGGCCGTCGGCCCGGGCGACGTGGTGGTGGCCGGACAGCTGCTGGTGGTGCTCGAGGCCATGAAGATGGAGCACGCCGTCCACGCCACCTCCCCGGGTACGGTGAGCGAGGTGAACGTGGTCGAGGGCGACCAGGTGGAGACCGGCCGCATCCTGGTGGTCGTCGAGCCCCCGGCATGACCCGGCCGCCGTCGTGACCGGGCCGCTCCGGATCGCCAACTGCTCGGGCTTCTACGGTGACCGCCTGTCGGCGGCCCGGGAGATGGTCGAGGGCGGCCCCATCGACGTCCTCACCGGGGACTGGCTGGCCGAGCTCACCATGCTCATCCTGTGGAAGGGCTACCAGCGCGACTCGTCCCGGGGCTGGGCCCACACCTTCCTCACCCAGATGGAGGAGGTGCTGGGGACCTGCATGGACCGGCAGATCAAGGTGGTGACCAACGCCGGCGGGCTCAACCCGGCCGGGCTGGCCGACCAGGTGCGCCTGCTGGCCGGGCGTCTCGGGATCGACACGGCGGTGGCCCACGTCGAGGGGGACGACCTCCTGCCCCGGATCGACGAGTTGGGCCGGTCCGGCCACGCCCTCTCCCACCTGGACACGGGACGGCCGCTCTCCGACGCCACCGGCCAGGTGGTCTCGGCCAACGCCTACCTCGGAGGATGGCCCATCGCCGAGGCGCTGTCCGGGGGCGCCGACGTGGTCATCTGCCCACGGGTCACCGACGCCTCGCTGGTGGTGGGGCCGGCGGCCTGGCACCACCGGTGGTCGGCGAACGACTGGGACCGCCTGGCCGGGGCGGTGGTGGCCGGGCACGTGATCGAGTGCGGCCCCCAGGCCACCGGGGGCAACTACGCCTTCTTCACCGAGGTGGAGGGCGTCGAGCATCCGGGCTTCCCCATCGCCGAGGTGGCCGACGACGGGTCGTCGATCATCACCAAGCACGAGGGCACCGGTGGTGAGGTGTCAGTCGGCACGGTGACCGCGCAGCTCCTCTACGAGATCGCCGGACCCCACTACCCCAACACCGACGTGGTGGCCCGCTTCGACACCATCACCGTCGGACAGGAGGGCCCGGACCGGGTGCGGATCTCGGGGGTCCGGGGGCTCCCCGCCCCCGAGGACGTCAAGGTCTGCCTCAACCTGCTGGGCGGTTGGCGCAACTCGATGACCTTCGTGCTCACCGGGCTGGACATCGAGGAGAAGGCGGCGCTCACCCTGCGGTCTCTGGAGTCGGCCCTGGGCGGAGCCGACCGGTTCGCCGAGTTCGACGCCCGGCTCATCCGCTCCGACAAGGCCGACCCGCCGGTCAACGCCGAGGCCACCGCCCAGTTCCGCATCACCGTCAAGGACCCCGACGCCGACCGGGTGGGGCGGAGGTTCTCCGACGCGGCCACCGAGTTGGCCCTGGCCGGATACCCCGGCCTCCACCTCACCGGTCCCCCCACGTCCGGGAGCGCCTACGGCGTGTACTGGCCGGCCCTGGTCCCGGCCGGACTGGTGGTGCCCCGGGTGGTCCACTCCGACGGCCGGCAGGTGGAGGTGCCCCACCTCGCCAACCGGATCCGCGGGGAGGGTCAGATCGTCGACGCCGCGCCGGACATCGCCCTCGCCCCCGACGCCGTCGTCGCCCCCGACCTGGTGCCCGACCCACAACGACGCGGACCGGCGGTCGGCGAGGGGGTGCCCACCCGGCGCCTCCCCCTCGGCACCCTCATCGGGGCCCGGTCAGGCGACAAGGGCGGCAATGCCAATGTCGGGCTGTGGGCCCGATCCGACGGGGCCTGGGCCTGGCTCGACGGCTTCCTCACCATCGAGGAGTTCCGGGCCCTGTTGCCCGAGGCCGACGACCTCGAGGTGCGGCGCTACCGGTTCGCCAACCTGCGGGCCCTCAACTTCGTGGTGGTGGGCCTGCTGGGCGAGGGGGTGGCCTCCTCCACCCGCCCCGATCCCCAGGCCAAGGGTCTGGGCGAGTACCTTCGATGCAGAGTGGTAGACATCCCGGTCGGCCTGTTGGCGGACCACGCAGAGGAGTGACGCCATGGACTTCATCGAATCCGAGGAGCAGCAGATGCTGCGCGAGGCGGTCGGCGCCATCGCCTCCAAGTTCGGGCACGACTACTACGTCAAGAAGGCCCACGCCGACCAGCGCACCGACGAGCTGTGGAGCGCGGTGGCCGAGCCGGGCTTCCTGGGGGTCAACGTGCCCGAGGAGTACGGCGGCGGGGGCGGGGGGATCACCGAGCTGGCGGCAGTGGCCGAGGAGCTGGCCGCCGCCGGGTGCCCGCTGCTGGTCATCGTGGTGTCCCCGGCCATCTGCGCCACCATCCTGGCCAAGTTCGGGACCGAGGCCCAGAAGCAGCGGTGGCTGCCGCGCTTCGCCACCGGCGAGCTCAAGATGGCCTTCGCCATCACCGAGCCCGATGCCGGCTCGAACTCCCACAACCTGTCGCTGACCGCCACCAAGGACGGGGACATCTACCGGCTCAACGGGTCGAAGTACTACATCTCCGGCGTCGACGAGTGCGAGGCCATGCTGGTGGTGACCCGGTCGGGCGTGGATCCCGACACCGGCCGCGGGCAGCTGTCCCTCTTCGTGGTGGACACCGACACCCCGGGGCTGGACAAGCAGGTGCTGCC
>DATBOO010000096.1:0-22001 GCA_036553725.1 Acidimicrobiales bacterium
AGCGAGCGGTCCCGCACCAGCCGGCGAGGCTTCCTCATCGGTGCCGGTGCGGTGGCCGGTGGGGCCGTCTTGGCGGCCTGCTCGTCAGGGTCGTCGGGCTCGACGACCACCACCAGTGGGGGGTCGTCCGGTTCGTCGACCGCCGGCAAGCTGACCGGCGACCTGGCCGTGGCGGCGCTGGCCGCCAGCCTCGAGAACCTGGCCGTCGCCGCCTACGGGGACGTGCTCACCGCCGCCGGCGCCGGCAAGCTGGGTACAGTCCCGCCAGCCGTGTCCACGTTCGTCACCACCGTGAAGGGACAACACGAACAGCACGCCCAGGCGTGGAACTCGGCCATCACCGGCGCGGGTCACGCCGCCATCACGACACCGGATCCGGTGCTCACCCCGGTGATCACCGCCGACTTCAAGAAGGTGACCGACGTCCCCGGCGCGGCCAAGCTGGCCCTGATGCTGGAGGAGGTGGCGGGAGCCACCTACCAGTCGGCGGTCGGGGCCGTGAAGGCCATGTCCTCGGTACAGGTGGCAGCCAGCATCCAGCCGGTGGAGCTGCAGCATGCAGCCATCCTCAACTTCGCACTCGGTCAATACCCGGTGCCCAACGCCTTCAGCCCGCTGATGAACGCCCGGCCCCTCACCGACTACACCGGTTAGACATCCCACGGCCCTCAAGTTGCCAAGCCGCCCCAGCAAGCTCGATCTCGAGCGTCAACAGGGTCCATGGGCAGAGCGGCTCGGTGGCTCCGGGCGGTGTTCTCTTCGTGGACGGTGTGGCTGGCCAGACATCCGCCGAGGGTGCCGGTGATCGTCGGACACTAGATTCGTCCCATGGCCTCACCCCTCCCCCCTTCCGGATGGACGTAGGTGGCATCGTTCACGAGACGAACACCTGCGCCGAGGAAACCCGTGGTCCCCCCGGGCCCGGATGCCTTCGCACAGAGCGGCAACCCACGGGGAATGATCAGGTCGACCATGGCCATTGCTGGGGCGCTGTTGGTGGCCGCCGCGATGCCAAGCATGGCCGGGCCGGCCGCCGGTGCCGCCCTGACAACCGCTGCTACCGTGACAACCCCCGCCGCCCCGGTTGCGGTCCGTGCTTCGCTGCGCAGTGAGCTCAAAAGCTACTTGAACACTTATCGGGGCCTTGAGCACATCTCCGCAGTCTCACTGGCCGTCACCTTTCGCGGCCGAAGGCCGGGCATCAGCACGTCCGTCGGAAATGACCTTTACGGCGGCGGACCTACGATTTCGCCGTACGCGCTGTGGCAGATCGGCAGCAACACCAAGGCCTTCACGTCGGTGCTGGTGCTGCAGCTCCAAGGCGAGCACAAGCTCTCGATCAACGACACGCTCGGCAAGTGGTTGCCTCAATACCCGGCTTGGAGCGGCGCGACGATCGAACAGCTCTTGAACATGACCAGCGGCATCCCGGACTACACCCACTCACCGGAGTACTGGAACGCTATTGCGGCGATGCCCAACGGCAAGTTCTCGGCTTCCGCATTGGTTTCCTTCGCCGCCGGCCTTCCGGCCACCCACGGCTACAGCTACTCGAACACCAACTACATCCTGGCGCAGATGATCATCGAACGGGCGAGCCACGAGAGCTATGGGAAACGACTGCGCAAGCAAATCGTCAACTCACTTGGTCTTCAGAACACGTTCTATTCCGCCACTGACTACGGGCGGGCGATCACCGCTCGCATGCCGGCCGGCTATTGGTTCATCTCGGAACTCCCCATGATGACAGCGCAGCTCGGCAAGGACCAGAGCCGCCTGACGGTCTCGTGGGCGCAGGGTGCAGGCGGAGTCGTCAGCTCGCTGCAGGACCTGGGAAACTGGGACCGCGCCCTCTTTACGGGTCAGGAACTCCAAAGCAAAGAGCAGCGCGAGCTGACCAGCCTGGTTTCCACAACGACCGGGGAACCGATAAAGACGACGACGCTAGCCGATCCCGCTGGGTATGGTCTCGGCGTCAGCCAGGTGACGAGCAGGGCCTTGGGGACCGAGTGGTACTACGAGGGGGAAACGGATGGTTACCGGGTTGTCAACATCTACGCGCCACGGTCCGGCACCGCCATCACGATCGGCGTGAACAGCGCCTCGCTCACCGACAACACCGCCGCCCTTGGCACGACCATCTACGAGACACTGCACGAGGCGGGGCTCAGCTGACCATCGTCGAGGGGGCGATGCTGGACCGAAGAGGCCGGCCTGGCAGGCTCATTGCCCACCCCGACATCCTTCTAGCCCCAGCCGAGAGTCGGTGCGAAGGGACCGACTCCCGAAACAGGCTCCGACCCCGCCGACACCCGACATCTCGAGCGGGCTCGGCGACGAATACACGGCATGAGCTTCAACATCGACACCTACCGGAGCATCTCGGCCAAGCTCGACCTCGACGACATCGATTTCGGCTCCTTCCGGGACCGGCCCCTCGACGCCCAGGCGCTCCGCTGCCTCCGCTACATGCACGATGTGGAGAGCCACACGGTCTGCTATCTGCGCGACGTCCTGGTGACCAGGGCCCACCGGGACCCGGAGGTCACCTCGTTCCTCACGCTGTGGAACTACGAGGAGTTCTGGCACGGGGAGGCCATCGCCAAGATCCTGGACGCGCACGACGAGCAGGCCGGCACCAGCCGGATCGCCGCCCTCCGCCAGCGCCTGCCCAAGCGCGACGCCTGGCGGCCCCTCACCTTCCAGCTGGCCTCGGCCATCACCCCCCATCTCACCGCCGTGCACATGACGTGGGGCGCGGTCAACGAGTGGACCACCCAGGCCGGCTACGCCCGACTGGCCAAGCTGGCCGGGCACCCCACGCTCTCCGAGCTGCTCCGCCGCATCATGAAGCAAGAGGGGAGGCACATCGACTTCTACGCCAACCAGGCCAAGGGCCGGCTGACCGAGAGCCGGGCCGCCCAGCGGCTGACCCGGTGGGCCCTGCGCCGCTTCTGGGCGCCGGTGGGCAGCGGGGTCGTACCCGAGCCGGAGGTCGCCTTCCTGCGCGCCTACCTCTTCGGTGACGACGACGGCCGGGCCATGGCCGACCGCATCGACCGCCGGGTCGATCGGCTCCCCGGGCTCGAGGGTCTCAACCTCTTGCGGGGAGCGGTCGCCGCCGCCTGATCCGGGGCCGCTACCCGATCCGACCGGACCGGCCGACCCGGCGCACCCCGGCGCACTCGGCGCACTCGGCGCACTAGGGCGACTCCGGCGCGAATCCCGATCGAACAGGTAAACTATGTGGGTGTTCACGTTTCCGAACCCTGTCGACGAGCATGCCGCCCGCACGGTGGCGACCGGGGTGTTCGTGATGTGCGTGGCGGCCCTGGCCTTCCGCCAGCCGTGGGTCCTGATCGTCCTGGCCTACGGCTTTTGGGCCCGCGTCCTGACCGGACCCACCCTCAGCCCCCTCGGCCAGCTGGCCACGCGGGTCGTCGCCCCGCGGGTGCCCGGCGGACCGCGCCTGGTCGCCGGTCCGCCCAAACGTTTCGCCCAGGCCATCGGCGTGGTGTTCTCCTCCACCGCCCTCGTGCTCTGGTACGGGTTCGGACTCGGCACAGCCGCCTGGCTGGTGACGGCGGCGCTGGCCGCCGCCGCCTTCCTCGAAGCGGCCCTCGGCCTCTGCCTCGGATGCATCGCCTTCGGGGCACTGATGAGGGCGGGCGTGATCCCCGACGAGGTGTGCGCCGCCTGTGCCGACCTCTCCCTCCGCCATCCCCAGCTGTCCAGGACCGACGCGGGCTGATTCCGCCCGCCGCCGGTGCGGCCCGGCGATGCCGATCGGTGTTGGCCGGACGGGTGGTCAGTGCAGGCGGGCCAGCAGGCCGGCGCAGAGGTCGGCCAGCTCCTTGGCGCAGGTCAGATACACGTCGTCCTCCCCGCCGGCCGGGTCCTCTACGTCCTCCCAGGCCTCGACGGCCAGGTCGCCGAGTCCGAGCGACCTGATCCGCTCCCCCAGCGATACCCGACCACCGGGGAGGTCGCGACAGAGCCTCTTGATCGACGCCGTCTTCGACGCAGCCTCCGGGTGCCACCGCCGGATGTAGGCCACGTGCTCCCCGGCCATGGCCATGATCAGGTCGGCGCTCCCGACGTCCCCGTCGGTCAGTTGATGGCTGCGGTGCCCATCGGCCCGGTATCCGACAGAGGCCAGGGCCTCCCTGGTCCTCCGGCCCATCGGCTGACCCTCGACCACGTGGGTTCCCGCCGTCAGGATCCGTACCGGCGCCGGGGCCAGCATGGCCCCGGCCATCACCGACCGGGCGGCGTTGCCGGTGCACAGGGTGAGGACGGTGGGCGCGCCCTCGACCGGCACCGGACCCACTGCCGTCGCCCCCTGGCCTCCCGTGCTCACGGGCGTCACGGTACAGGAGGTCCCCCGCCGGGGACAGGCACGGCTGGGACCACGGGACGCGGCGCCAGCCCACGGCTGCCCGGACGAGAGGTCAACGGCCGGTTCCGGGGGCGGGGCCCACGCTGCTCCGTGCCACATAGGTGTCTGGTCGGAGCTCGACTGCCGGTTCGGCCTCGACCGCCCCGAGCCGGCGGAGCAAGGACTCGGTCATCGCGCTCGCCACTGAACCCAGGTCGCCGGAGACGACGCTGATCGGAGGTCGATACGCAGTCGCCCACGGGGAGTCGCCGAAGGTCAGGAACGAACAGCGGGCCGGGATCTCGATCCCGGCCACGGCCAGGGCCTCGAGCAGCAGCGGGGCGAGTACCAGGGAGTTCGACCAGATCACACTGGGTGAGTCGGCAGGACGAATGAGCGCCGCCAGCTTGGTGGCCGCCAGCCCGGCGCCCGGGTCGTCTGCGTCGGGCCGAATCATGAGGGCCACGTGGCGGGCCTCGATCCCGAGGTCCCGGCAGGCCCCCTGGATGGTGCCCCAACGGCCGGCCGAGGCCCGTTGCAATGCCGCTCCCCGGGTGACGAAGGCGAGCCGCCGGTGGCCCAGCGAGGCGAGGTGGCGACAGGCTTCCTCGATGGCGGCGACGGTCATGGCGCGTATCGAAGTCCCGGCGTGCTCGGCGAACAATTCCGGATCCGTGACCGGCACCCCGGCCCGGCTGAGGCGCCGGGTCTGGCCCGGCTGGCGCGGCCGGCCGGCCATGACCAGGCCGTCGATGCCCTGTGCGATCAACCGGTCCAGCTGCTGTCGTTCGATCCGTTCGGAGTTCTGGGTGTCGGCCACGACGACGGCGTATCCGAGCGGTTGGGCGGAGTGCTCCACCGCCCGGAGGAACGGGAGGAACACCGGGTTGGCGAGGTCGGGGACGAGGACGCCGATCATCATCGATCGATCGGTTCGCAGGCTGCTCGCAGATGCGTTGGGGAGATAGTCGAGCTCCCGGGCCGCGGCGTGGACCCGTCGGATGGCATCGGCGCTGGCCGGACCGCGTCCGGTGAGCACCCGCGAGACCGTCGCCGTGCTCAGGCCGGCCCTCGCCGCCACCTGTCGTATGTCAGCCCGGGCCGCGGGCCCGGCACCTGCGCCGGCGCAGGGGTTTGACCTGGCCACCCATCCATCCTACTGTAAACGATTACACAGACGGTGGCCCGGGGACGGTAGCTGGGGGAACTGCCCGACAATGCGGAGACGGGGAAGGGCGGCGTTCCATGTGGACAGTCGAGGCGGCAGACAGGCGTCGAAGGGTCCCGCCGCCGATCACCGTGCTTCTCGTCCTGCCGATCGCCCTGGCGGCGTGCGGGGGATCGGGCAGCACCTCCCCGTCCACGACGACCGCGGCCCCCACGACCGGGTCGCCACCACCGGCGACCGTCGCAGCCGCGAAGGGGCCGAGCCCCGGGTGCGGCTCGCCGGCGGCGCCGGGGACGGTCACCCTGACCCCGTCGGTGGGCGGGAGGACACGGACGACGATCGTCCACGTTCCCTCCGGTTATGTCCCGAGCTCGGCGGTGCCCTTGGTCCTCAACATGCACGGCAGTCAGTCCACCGCCCTTCAACAGGAGGCCCTGACCGGCATGGATGCCACCGCCGACTCCGACACCTTCATCGTCGCCTACCCCCAGGGCGGGATCGCCGTCGCCCAGGGCTACGAGTGGAACGTACCCGGACAACCCCTGTTCGGGGGGGCGGCGGTTCCGCCCGGTGCCGCGGACGATGTGTCATTCCTCGGACAGCTGACGAGCATGCTCGAGGCGAAGTACTGCGTGGACACGGGCCGGGTGTACGCCACCGGGTTTTCGGGGGGCGCCCGCATGGCCAGCCAGCTGGCCTGCGACGCGTCGACCGTGTTCGCCGCCGTCGCCCCGGTCAGCGGACTGCGGATGCCTGCGCCCTGCCCGTCGACCCGGGCCGTGCCGGTGGTGTCGTTCCACGGCACCGCCGACCCCGTAGACCCCTATACCGGCAACGGGCAGGAGTACTGGACCTACGGCGTGCCGGAGGCCTCCAGGCGCTGGGCGTCCCACAACGGGTGCGCGGCGGCGCCGGGCACTTCCCAGCCCGCGCCGGGCGTGACGCTCACCGCCTACGGCCAGTGCGACGGGGATGCGGCCGTCGACCTCTACACGATCGCCGGAGAGGGCCACGAGTGGCCCGGCGGACCCCCGCTCCCCCGGTCGATCGCCCGTGTCCTCGGACCCCAGACCACGGCCATCAACGCCAACTCGACGATGTGGGCGTTCTTCACGGCCCATCCGCTCCCGTAGCGGCACCCAGGGGGCGTTCCACCACCGGGGGCCACGGATGGAGGGTGACTGCTAGTTCACATGCACTCCGGAGATGGCCCGGGCGATGATCAGCCGCTGGATCTCCGAGGTGCCCTCGAAGATGGTGTAGATCTTGGAGTCGCGGTGCCAGCGCTCGACCGGGTGCTCCCGGATGTAGCCGTAGCCGCCCATGATCTGGATGGCTTCCTCGGTCACGTAGACGGCGGTCTCGCCGGCGTAGAGCTTGGACATCGAGCCTTCGCCGGAGGTGAACTCGCGGCCGTTGCGACCCATCCACGAGGCCCGCCAGATCAGCAGCCGTGAGGCGTCGATCCGGGTCTTCATGTCGGCCAGCTTGAAGGCGATGGCCTGGTTCTCGATGATGGCCCGGCCGAAGGCCTTGCGCTCCTTGGCGTAGTCCAGGGAGTACTCGTAGGCGGCCCGGGCGATGCCGAGAGCCTGGGCCCCGACCGTCGGGCGGGAAGCCTCGAAGGTCTTCATGGCGGCCTGGCTGGTCGAGCGCTTGCCCTCGCGGGCACGGGCCAGCCGCTCGTCGAGCTTGTCCTTGCCACCGAGGAGGCAGTGGCCCGGGACCCGCACCCCCTCGAGGACCACCTCGGCGGTATGCGACGCCCGGATTCCCATCTTCTGGAACTTCTGGCCCTGGGAGAGACCCGGGGTGTTGGGGGGCACGATGAAGCTGGCCTGGCCCCTCGAGCCGAGATCGGGGTCGACGGAGGCCACCACCACATGGATGTCGGCGATGCCGCCGTTGGTTATCCACGTCTTGGTGCCGTCGATGACCCATTCGTCCTTGGCCTGGTCGTAGACCGCTTTGGTGCGCAGCGACGACACGTCCGAGCCGGCGTCCGGTTCGGAGACGGCGAATGCGGCCATCTGGATCTTGTCCGGGGTGCCGAAGCACTGCGGTCCCCACTCCATCAACTGCTCGGGGGTGCCGTTGCTGGCAATGCCCGCCAGGCCGAGCGTGCTGCCGAAGATGGCCAGGGCGATGCCGGCATCGCCCCAGGACATCTCCTCGTTGGCGATGGGCATCAGCAGGCCGCTCTCGTCGAAGAAGGCCTGGCTGATGAAGTCGAACGAATAGAGGCCGATCCGGGCCGCCTCCTCGATGATCGGCCACGGGGTCTCTTCGCGCTCGTCCCACTCGCGCCCGGCGGGCCGGATGACCTTCTCGGCGAAGTCGTGCACCCACTTCTGGATCTGCAGTTGATCCTCGTTGAGGTCCAATGAGAACTCAGCCATGTCCCATGCTCCGTTCCGGCCCGAAGGCCTCTCACCTCTGCCGGTCACCCTTGCAGGCGACCGGTCGTCACCCCGTGGATTCCCCCCGGGCGACAGAACCGCCGGCCTTTCGGGCCGGATTGTTTCGTAGTTACTCAATAGTAACCTCTATCCGGAGCGCTTGCCACCATTGGGGCGGCGTGAGGCGCGGCCGGATGCCGGTCAGAGCCGGGCGCTACGGACAGAGCCGCAGGTCAAGGGTCCGGCAAGGGTGCATTGGACCACCGAGCCGGGTGGCGGGCCCGTGGCCGGCCGCGGGCCCGAGGGGCGCGTCCTCACCCGTCCCCATCGCCACGGCGCGGGCCATCAGCCTCCGCCGGCGGGAGCGCACCCGCGGGCCGGGAGGCCCTCAGCGAGGGGACTCCCGGGGCGGGTTGCTAGGCGGGCTGGGCGGGCTGAGCCAGCCGGACATCCACCGCCTGGAGGCCCTTCGGGCCCTCCTGGAGGTCGAACTCCACGGCCTGGCCCTCTTCGAGTGAGCGGAATCCGTTCATCTGGATGGCCGTGTGGTGCACGAACACATCGGCCCCGCCGTCCGGCTGCGAGATGAAGCCGAAGCCCTTCTCGGCGTTGAACCACTTGACTGTTCCGGAAGCCACGGTGGCGTTCCCCTTTCGTCCACACCCGTGGTACGGAGACAGTCCCCCCATGGAGGACCGGGCCGACCCGCCTACGAGCGGGTCCTCGGCCGTCGACCGCAGGTGACTCTCTACCCGGGAAAACGCTAGCAGTCCGCTCCCGAGAATCAAGGTTCCAAGGGCGTCTGGTACGGCGTGTTCACACGGCGTTCACCGACGACGGAGCCGGGTTCCCTCCGGGCTGTCCTCGACCACCCAGCCGCTTCCTTCCAGATCACTGCGCAGCGAATCGGCCTCCGCCCAGTCCCCGGCGTCGCGGGCCTGGTCCCGCCGCCGGACCCGATCGGCACTCTCCTCGTCGATCTCGACCTCCGACCGGCCGATGAGGGGCAGGCCCAACGCGGCACAGAGCAGCCCGGCCGTACGGGCGGATCGGACGGCACCGGGGGCGTCACCTGCGTCGGCGGCGCCGTTGGCCCGCCGGACCAGGTCGAACACAGCGGCCACCGCACCGGGGGTGTCGAGATCGTCGTCCATCCGGGACCGGAACCGGGCCACCGCCCCGGCGTCGATCGCCCCGCCCTCGACCTCACCGTCCGTGCCCTCACCCGCACCCCGGTCGACCACCAGGCCCGCAGCCAGCAGATCCCCCAGGTCGAACCGGCGGGCGAGCTCGTCCAGGCGGGCCAGGCCGGCCTCGGCGTCCTTCACCGTCTCCGGGGTCACCTCGATGGGCGACCGGTAGTGGGACCGGAGGACCAGGAGACGGTAGGCGCGGGGGTCGCTCCGGGCCAGCAGGTCGTCGAGCGAGGTGAAGTTGCCCAGCGACTTGGACATCTTCTCCCCGTCGGCGGTGACCCACCCGTTGTGTACCCAGTGCCGGGCGAACGCCCGCCCGGTGGCGACCGCCTGGGCCCGTTCGTTCTCGTGGTGGGGGAAGATCAAGTCGATGGCCCCACCGTGGAGGTCGAAGCCATCGCCCAAAAGGTCGAGGGACATCACTACGCACTCGGTGTGCCACCCGGGACGGCCCGGGCCCCAGGGTGATTCCCAGGTCGGCTCCCCAGGCTTGGCCTTCTTCCACAGCACGAAGTCGAGGGGGGAGCGCTTCCCCGGGTCCGCCTCGACCCTGGCCCCGGCCCGCAGCGAGTCGAGGGGCTGGTGGGCCAGCAGCCCGTAGCCGGGCACCTCGGCCACCGACAGGTACACCCCGTCGTCGATCTCGTAGGCGCTCCCCCGGGCCACCAGATCGGCCACCAGATCGACCATGCGCTCCACATAGGCGGTGGCGTGCGGGGCCTCGTCCGGTCGCAGGACGCCTAGCGCGTCCATGGCCGCCCACCAGGCCGCCTCGTAGGTGGCGGTCAGCTCGTGGGGCGCGACGTCACGCTCCGCCGCCCGCTCGATGATCCTGTCCTCGATGTCGGTGATGTTGGACACGTAGGTGACCTCCAGCCCGCTGAAGGTCAGGTACCGGCGGAGGACGTCGAACACCAGTGCGAAGCGGCCGTGGCCGATGTGCGGCGCGTCGTAGACCGTCGGGCCGCACACGTACATGGACACCTGGCCCGGGGTCCGCAGATCGAGGGGCGCCACCTCACCGGTGGCCGTGTCGTGGAGCCGGAGCACGCAGGGTACGGTAACCCGATCATGAGCACAGACACGACCGGATCGGCGAGCCGGCCGGCCGGTCCGGCCGGGATCCCCGACAAGCCCGGCCTGGAGGGCCTCGAGGCCACCTGGTCGGCGCGTTGGCAGGAGGACGGCACCTATGCCTTCGACCGGTCCGCCCGGCGGGACCGCGTGTTCTCCATCGACACCCCGCCCCCCACCGTGTCGGGGTCCCTCCACATCGGGCACGTCTTCTCGTTCACCCACACCGATGCGGTGGCCCGGTTCCACCGCATGCGGGGCCGGGCCGTCTTCTACCCCATGGGGTGGGACGACAACGGGCTCGCCACCGAGCGCCGGGTCCAGAACTACTTCGGCGTCCGTTGCGACCCGGGCCTCCCCTTCGACCCGGACTTCCTCCCCCCGGACGAGCCCCCGAAGGACCCGGTCTCCATCTCCCGACCAAACTTCGTGGCCCTCTGCCACCAGCTCACCGCCGAGGACGAGCAGGTCTTCGAACAGCTGTGGCGGACCCTCGGCCTGTCCGTGGACTGGTCGCTGGCCTACGCCACCGTCTCCGAGCGGGCCCAGCGGGTGTCCCAACGGGGCTTCCTCCGTCTGGCCGGCCGGGGGCAGGTGACCCAGCGCACCGCGCCCACCCTGTGGGACGTCGATTTCCGCACCGCGGTGTCCCAGGCCGAGCTCGAGGACCGGGAGCGCCCGGCGGCCTACCACCGTCTCCGCTTCCCCCGGGTGGACGGCGACGGCGGCGTCGAGATCGAAACCACCCGGCCGGAGCTGCTCCCGGCGTGCGTGGCCGTGGTGGCCCACCCCGGTGACGACCGCTACCGCCATCTATTCGGCACCGACGTGATCACCCCGCTGTTCGGGGTGCGGGTGCCGGTCCTCGCCCACGAGTTGGCCGACCCGGAAAAGGGATCGGGCATCGCCATGATCTGCACGTTCGGCGACACCACGGACGTGACCTGGTGGCGGGAGCTCGCTCTGCCCACCCGGGCCATCGTGGGACGCGACGGCCGGCTGCTGCCGGTCGAGTGGGGAGCTCCGGGGTGGGAGTCGGAGTCCCCCGACCAGGCCGCGGCCCACTACGGCGAACTGGCCGGCCGCACGGTGAAGCAGGCCCAGGCGCGCATCGTCGAGGAGCTGGCCGGGGCGGGGGCGCTGATCGGGGAGCCCAAGGCGATCACCCACCCGGTCAAGTTCTACGAGAAAGGCGAGCGGCCCCTCGAGATCGTCTCGTCCCGCCAGTGGTTCGTCGAGACCCTCCCCCTCCGCGACCGGCTGTTGGCCCGCGGGGACGAACTCCACTGGCACCCGCCCTACATGGCCCACCGGTACCGGGCCTGGGTGGAGGGACTGAACGGCGATTGGAACATCAGCCGCCAGCGCTTCTTCGGCGTCCCCTTCCCCGTCTGGTACCCGGTCGACGGGTCGGGCGAGGCCGTCTTCGACGCTCCGATCCTCGCCCCCGAGGAGCGGCTCCCGGTCGATCCGTCCACTGACGTGCCCGGGGGCTACACGGAGGCCCAGCGCGGGCGGCCCGGGGGGTTCATCGGGGACCCCGACGTGATGGACACCTGGGCCACCTCGTCCCTCACCCCGCAGATCGCCGGTGGGTGGGGGGACGACCCCGAGCTGTTCGCCCTGGTGTTCCCCATGGACCTCCGGCCCCAGGCCCACGACATCATCCGCACCTGGCTGTTCTCCACCATCGTGCGCTCCGAGCTGGAGCACCACAGCCTGCCGTGGTCGGATGCGGCCATCTCCGGCTGGGTGCTGGACCCGGACCGCAAGAAGATGTCGAAGTCGAAGGGCAACGTGGTCACGCCGCTCCCGCTGCTGGAGCGGCACGGCGCCGACGCCGTCCGCTACTGGGCGGCCAGCGGGCGGCCGGGGACCGACACCGCCGTCGACGAGGGCCAGATGAAGGTGGGCCGGCGCCTGGCCATCAAGGTGCTCAATGCCTCGCGCTTCGCCCTCGGCCGGATCGCCACCGAGGGAGGCGCGGTGGCTGCGCCGGCCGCGGAGGCGGTGACCGCCCCCATCGACCGGGCCATGCTCGCCCGCCTGGCCGTGGTGATCGAAGAGGCCTCCGCCGCGTTCGAGGAGTACGACTACGCCCGGGCCCTGGAGCGCACCGAGGCCTTCTTCTGGTCCTTCTGCGACGACTATCTCGAGCTGGTCAAGGCCCGGGCCTACGGCGATGCCGGAGAGCCCGGGCCGGCCTCCGCACAGGCCGCGCTGACGCTCGCCCTCTCGGCGCTGCTCCGCCTCCTGGCCCCGATCACCCCGTTCGTAACCGAGGAGGTGTGGTCGTGGTGGCGGGACGGCTCGATCCACACCGCCCCCTGGCCCACTGTCTCGGAGCTCGGGTCGTCGATCGCCGAGGACCACGGCCCGGCGTCGGCGCTCGAGGTGGCCGCCGACGTCCTCGGGTCGATCCGGCGGGCCAAGACCACGGCCAAGCGGTCGATGCGGTCGCAGGTGGCCTCCCTGCGGGTCACCGATTCGGCGGAGCGGGTGGCGGCACTGCTATCGGCCGAGGGCGACCTCCGGGACGCGGGCGGGGTCGTCTCCTTGGTGACCAGGGTGGCCGAGGCGGCCGACCAGGCATCGGTGGACGTGGTGCTGGCCGACGAGGGGTGAGAGGTCCGGCGACTTCGCCACGGGGATGTCGCCCCGGCGACGGTCAGGCCAGGTACATGCTGAGGGCGGCGTCGGCCATCTCCTGGGGGGTGCCCTCCTGCTCGATCCGACCGTGGACCATGATCGCCGCCCGCGTGGCCACCGCCAGCGCGGTGGTCACGAACTGTTCGACCAACAGGATGGTCATCCCCTGGCGGGCCAGGTTGCCCACCAGTTCGTAGAGCTCGGCCACGATCAGCGGGGCCAGTCCCATGGACAGCTCGTCGAGGAGGATGACCTTCGGGTCGGTCACCAGGGCCCGCGAGATGGCCAGCATCTGCTGCTCGCCGCCGGACAGGGTTCCGGCCATCTGGCGACGGCGCTCCTTCAGGCGGGGGAAGGCGGCGAACGTCTTCTCCTCGACGTCCCGGGCGTGGAGGCCACCCCGGTAGGTCCAGATGGAGAGGTTCTCCCGGACGGTGAGGTTGGGGAAGATCCCCCGTCCCTCGGGGACGGCACACACCCCACTTCGGGCCAGCTTCTCCGTCGGCCGCTTGCCCACCGCCCGGTCACCGATGCGCACCTCGCCGATCGAGGGCCGCATGCGCCCGCTGATGACCTTGAGCAGGGTCGACTTTCCGGCCCCGTTGGGCCCGAGCAGGGCGAACACGCTGCCCGGCGGCACGACCAGGTCGACACCGTGGAGGACTTCGATCCGCCCGTAGGCCGCCCGGACGCCGTCGACCACGATGCCGGGCGGCAGCTCACGCGGGACTCCGGTGTCCCCGCGGGCCGGAGCGGCGGTCCCGCTCACGGGGCCGAACCGCCGACACCGGTCGGTGAGGCCCCTGCTCCGGCCTCGTGGGTCGGGGCTGCCTCCCCGAGATAGGCCGCCTGGACCAGCGGGTCGCCCCGGATCTGGTCCGGCGTGCCCGAGGCGATGATGTCGCCGAAGTCGAGGACGTAGACGGTGTCGCAGATCCGCATGACCAGCTCCATGTCGTGCTCGACCAGCAACACCGCCATCCCCCCGGCGGCCAGCCTGGCCAACAGGTCGCCCAGGGCCGTCGACTCCGCATCGTCCAGTCCCGAGCCCGGCTCGTCGAGGAGGAGCAGCTTGGGCCCGATGGCCAGGGCCCGGGCCAACTCGACCATGCGGGCCAGCCCGGTGGGCATGGCCGAGGACTGCCGCGCCCCCAGTCCCCCGAGGCCGACCCCCTCGAGGAGGCGGTCACAGGTGGCCGTGGCCAGCGACCCGCCGACCGGTGGCGCCACCGCGTCGGGGACGCCTGCCCCGCCCGCGGCTGGCCCCCGCCGCCACGGGATGGCCCGGCGCAGCTGGCGCCACTCCCACCACTTCACCGTCGACTCGAGCCCGACCTGCACGTTCTCGGCGGCGCTGAGCGAGCCGAACACCTCGAGCCGCTGGAACGTCCGGGCCAGCCCGAGTTTGGCCCGGCGGTGCGGCTTCATCGTGGTGACATCGGTGTCGAAGAGCTCGACCGTGCCCCGGTCGGGGGCCTGCAGTCCGCTGATCACATTGAACAGGGTGGTCTTTCCTGCCCCGTTGGGCCCGATCAGCCCGGTCACCGTGCCCGGCTGGACCGAGAGGCTGCAGGCGTCGAGGGCGGCGACCCCGCCGAAGCGGACCGACACCTCGGAGACGGTGAGGGCGGCCGTCCTTCCCCCGGAGGGGTCAGCCGGCGGCACGAGTCTCCCCCCCGGCCACGGCCGGACCGCCAACCAGGGCGCCGGGAGCCTCCATGACACCGACCGACGGCCGCTTGACCCAGGGCAGATGGAACTGCAGCGCCTCGATGCCCAGGATGCCCCCCGCCGCCCGACCGATGAGGATGATCCCGAGCCCGGCGAACAGGCCCAGGCCGTTGAACCAGACCTGGCTGAGGACCACGTAGGTGACCGCGGCGAGGAACGCTCCGGTCACGGTGCGGATGCTCCACACGGTGACGAAGAGGACGAAGATGATCCCCGGGAAGATGTCGAAGTCCGAGGTGCCCACTGTCTGCTGGACCGTCCCGTAGAGGGCGCCGGCCAGGCCGGCCATTCCGGCGGCGATGGCGAACACCGCCACCTTGGTGAAGCCGATGTTGAGCCCGACGGTGGCGTAGGCGGCCGGCGAGTCGTTGAGGGCCACCAGCCGGCGGCCGAACAGGCTGCGCCGGATGGCCAGCACCATCAGGGCGGCCAGCACGAAGAAGGCGGTGACCATCAGGAACTCGGCCCGGTCGCCGCCGAAGGACAGCCCGGGGAGGACGATCCGGCCGAGGCTGACGCCGCCGGTGCCGTAGATGTGGGTGTCATTGAAGAACCCGTAGAAAACGGCGTCGGCGAAGGCGAAGGTGGCCAGGGCCAGGTAGAGGTCGCGGAGGCGGATGGTGGGGAGGGCGACCAGCGCCCCCACCCCGGCGCAGACCAGGGTGGCCGCCAGCAGGCCGAGCAGGGAGCCCCCGCTGGCCACCTTCCCCATGACGAAAGCACCGATGCCCATGAAGGAGAACTGGCAGAGCGAGATCTGTCCGGAGTAGCCGGTGACCAGGACCAGGGACAACCCGACGATGCCCAGGCACATGACCACCCCACCCAGGTCGAGGATGGTGGTGCCCTTGAACGCGGTGTTGTCGAAGGCCACCGCCACCACGATGGCCAGGACGAAGAACGCGGCGCCGGCCACCAGCGACTCCCGGCCGCCGGTCACCCGGGGCGCCCGCATAGTGGTCAGCCGGCCCACCGCCCGCAGGCGCACCGAGGGCACGGTGACCAGGGCGATGAACAGGAAGAGCATCGGCAGCGCCAGCTTGATGTCGGGGACCAGGCTCTGGAGGCTCTGGGGGAGATGGGGCAGCACATAGCTGATCACGTAGTTCTCGGCCAGCCCGATGCCGATGGCGGCGGCAAAGGTGACCGGGATGCTCTTGAGGCGGCCGACGATGGCGGCGGCGTACCCGTTGACCACCAGGAGGGTCATGGCCGGGATGAGCAACCCGGTGGTCTGGGTGGGGGCGAGGAGCACCCCGGCCAGGGCGGCCATGACGAACCCGAGGATCCATCCGTACTGGCTCATCCGGTTGGGCGAGGCGCCCGACATGGCCAGCAGCTCGGGATCGTCCACCACCGCCCGCAGGGCCACACCGGTGCGGGTCGAGTAGAAGAGCAGCCGCAGGGCGACGGCCACCGCTACGGCCACCCCGATGATCAGCACCTCCTGGTACTGGATGTTGATCCCGACCAGCTGGAACTGCCCGTTGACCATGTTGCCCACCAGGTGCTGGGTGCTCGGGCTCCAGGTGATGGCCGCGAAGCCGGTGAGGATGACCAGCAGGCCCAGCGTCACCATCACCGGCCGCTCGGCTGACGCCCCGTGGAGCCGGCGCATCAGGACCCGCTCCACCAGCGCCCCGGAAATCGAAGCGCCGACGACCAGGATGAGGAGCAGGGCCACCAGGATGGGCACGTGGTGGGCGGTGACCAGCTGCCAGTAGGTGAAGGCGGCGATCATGCCGACCGCACCCTGGGCGAAGTTGAACACCCCCGAGGTGGTGTAGGTGACCACCAGCCCGGTGGCGGCGATGGCGTAGCCGGCACCGAACATCACCCCGAACACGGTGTACTGCAAGAAGTTGCTCACCTGTCCAGCTCCGTCACCCGGTCGACCCCATCAGCTGCCTCCGTCCCGTCGTCCTCGTCCCCCGGGTCAGCTCACTTCGGAGGCGTCACGTACTGGTAGTCGCAACGATAACCATTGGTGCTGCTGTTGACCGGTGGATCGTCCTGCCGCTGCCACTGGCTGTTGACCACCCGCCCGACGAGATAGCAGTTCGAGGTGGTCCGGGCCGTCGGATTGCTGGTGGTGATGATGTTGTTGCCGTTGTATGAGGTGATCTTGGACAGCGCCTGGAGGATCGACCCCCGGCTCGGGTCGGTCCCCGCGTTCTTCAGCGCCTGGGCGAAGAGGCTGGCGGAGTTCCACGCGTACAGGGTGAACAGGTCGGGCTTGAAGCCGGGCGAGACCACCTGGACCCAGTGGAGGAAGGTGCCCACCGCGGGGATGGCAGCCTGGTCCTCGCCGAGGTAGAGGGAGGCGTTCTGGTCGAAGTAGGAGCCGTTGACCGCGGCCGGACCGCCGGCGGCCGGGATCAGCGCGGTGGAGTAGGTGGCCGCCCCCAGCACGACGATCGGATGGAAGTCCTGCTGGACGAGGTTCTTCAACAGGGCCGAAGCGTAGACCTCGGCCATCTGGTCGACGAAGAGCACCTTGACCCCGGCGTCCTTCATGGCGACCACGTTCGGGGTGAAGTCGAACTGGGTCTCGCCGTAGGTCTGCTCGTAGATCACCTTGTAGCCGACCTTCTCCATCACGTACTTCTCACCGGCCCAGTCCTTTGCCGGCGAGGGCAGGTTGGCCACCAGGGTGCCCACCTTCTGCAACGGGGCGCTCCCGAACTTGGTCTTGAAGTACTGGAGAGCGCCCTCCTGCCACCCGCCCTCGAGGGGCGCCGGGCTGTAGACGTTGGGCAGCGCGTTGGTCGACAGGTCCAGGACCTGGGTCACGTCGGGGACCCCGGGGTTCTGGGCCAGCACCGTCCCACCGAAGCTGTCGAAGGTCGAGAATCCGCCGACCAGGGCGGCGTCGTTGGTGATGGCGGCTTGGGTGCCCTGCTTGTTGCCGGTGCCCGTGTAGTTGTCGTCGCTGCTGTCGACCACGATGTGCCGTCCGTTGACCCCGCCCTGGGAATTGACGTAGGCGGCGTAGGCCTGGGTGCCGACCAGCGCCCCCTTGAAGAGCCCGCCGATGGCCAGGGTGGACACGTTGCCCACGTGGATCGAGTTCGATGTAATCCCGGTGTGGTCGCTGAAGGCGCTCTGCGGAATGGCCCGGCCCGAGCTTCCACCGCTGTTCCCGGCGCCGGCCGTGGTCGCCGTCGAGGACGAGTTGGTGGAGCTGCACGCCATGGCCGTGACGGCCACGAGGGCGACCATCCCCAATGCGGTGATGCGCGTCTTCCACGGTGCTGAATCCAAGGTTCCCCCTAATGATCTCGGTGAATTGGCGGCTGTGGGCCCGGCCCGCGGCCAGACCGGGCGGGCCGAATGTGTGACTCTACGTCAGAAACTCACATGGGTGTCCAGCGCGGGGGTCGAACCGGCCGCAATTCCGCCCCGCGGGTCCCCGGCGGCACCCCTCGGGGCGGTGGGCCCGCCCGGATCAGCGTTTGACTCGGACCCGGATGCCCTCGAGGAACCGGACGGCCCCCATGGTGGTGTGGCGGGACCGGATCGACGCCATGACGTCGAAGGCGTGCTGGGCCCGGGGGAGCTCCGCGTAGGCCACCGGGGCCTCCGAGACCTCACCCAGCCGCGCCACGAAATGCCGGCCGACGGCCACGGGGACCAGGGTGTCGTTGCTCCCGTGGAACACGAACATGGGCGGGGCCGCCGGGGTGATCCGGCGGTCCGGGGAGGCCTGCTCGAACTGGGCGGGGTTGTCCGCCAGGCTGGTCTTCATGACCCGGCGCTCGAGGAGCTCCAGCATGCCCGGCCCGTACGCCCCCGACAGTGCGGGGTCCCCGGTCATGTCGTACACCCCGTAGAAGGGGAGGCAGGCGTCCACCGAGGTGTCCAGGTCCTCGAAGCCGGGCTGCCATTCGGGTTCGTTCGGGGTGAGGGCCAACAGCGACGAGAGATGACCCCCGGCAGAGCCGCCGGAGACGGCGATGAACCCGGGGTCCCCCCCGTACTCTGCGATGTGCTGGCGGACCCAGGCGACCGCCCGCTTGCAGTCGACGATGTGGGCGGGCCAAGTGGCCCGGGGGCTCAACCGGTAGTTGACGGCCACGCAGACCCAGCCCCGTTGCACCAGCTCGTGCATGAGCGGGATGCCCTGTTGGCGCTTGTCCCCTATCACCCAGGCACCGCCGTGGATATAGACGAGCACGGGGGCCTGCGCGGCCGGCACGGCGCGTCGGGTGAGGATGTCGAGCTTGTGCCGATAGGTCCCGTCACCCCAGTAGTCGATGTTCCTGACCCGCCGTATGCCCCGGAACCGGAACGGGACGGCGATGACCAGCCGCCACCAGCGAATCCAGGCGGGCGTCGGATCGGAACCCTTCACCCCGATGGGACCACCGGTGGCGCGGTCGAGCGCCTGGTCGACCACGGCCCGGGAGCGGTGGGCGATGACCGCCAGGGCGATCCACCCGGCCGAGGTCGCGGCCTCGATTCCGAGTCCCAGCAGGCCCGGCCAGCTGCCGAGTGCGCCCTCGAAGGCGAACGCCACCGTCCCGACCACCGAGAAGATCCCGACCTGGACGGGCAGCTCGCTCGGGACCCAGCCCAGCGCGAAGCTGATCACGGTCAACGGCTCGCGCCGGATCGGGAACAGGGCGTTGACCGCAAGGACGGCGAAGGCCATGCTGACTGCGAGGAACACCCAGGCCACCCTCCAATACAACACGGTCCGGTCAGGGAAGGGAAGGCCGAGCGGGACAGATTGGGCGGCCGGGTGGATGACGAAGGGGGAGTGACCAGCGATGGAACAGCTCAGCGGGCTCGACGCCAGCTTCCTCTACCTCGAGACCCCCAGCCTCCACATGCACATAGCCATGACCATGGTGTTCGACCCGTCGACCGTCCCGGGGGGCTACTCCTTCGAGCGGATGAAGGGGCTGATGGCGGAGCGTGTCCTCGATTCACCGGTATTCCGCCGAAGGCTGATCAAGGTGCCCTTCGGGCTCGGCCACCCGGTGTGGGTCGACGACCCCGGCCTGGACATCGACTACCACATCCGGCTGGCCGCGCTGCCCGGTCCGGGAGGGCTGCACCAGTTGGCCGACCTGGCCGGCGACATCGCCGGCCATCAACTCGACCGGGCCCGCCCCCTGTGGGAGATGTGGTTCGTCGAAGGCCTCGCCGGCGGGCGCATCGGCCTCATCACCAAGATGCACCATTCGACGGTGGACGGGGTCTCCGGCGCCGAGCTCCTCTCCGCGCTCTTCGACCTTGAGCCGCAACCGCAACCGCAACCGGAGCCGGAGGCGTCGCATCCGGGCCGGCCCGCCGACGAGCGGATCCCGTCCGGCCTCGAGCTGATGAGCCACGCCGTGGCGACCCGCACCATGCACCCCTTCGAGATCACCCGGGACATCGTGCGGACCGGCTATCGGGTGCTCAATGTCCGCCGGGTCCGGCTCGACTCGCACGGCGGCACCGGTCGGGACAAGGCCGCGCTGCCCCTTTCCGCCCCCCGGACCTCGTTCAATGCCGCCCTGACCTGGCGCCGATCGGTGGCCCTCAGCGCCATCGGACTCGATGACGTCAAGCGGCTGAAGAACGCCACGGGCACCACGGTGAACGACGTCGTCCTGGCCGTCTGCACCGGCGCCCTGCGCTCCTTCCTGCTCGACGGGGACGAGCTGCCCGACAAGCCGCTGGTGGCCGTGGTCCCGGTGTCGGTCCGGCCCGACGGCAACGCCCACAAGGGCTCAAACCAGGTCTCGTCCATGTTCGTCCAGCTGCCCGTCGATCTGGATGGCCCCCTCGATCGCCTGACGGCCATCCACGATGGGACCCGGGGGGCCAAGGAGGAGCACAACGCCCTCGGGCCGGACATGCTGATCAACTGGGCGGAGTACTCGACCCAAAATGTCTTCTCCGGTGCCGCCCGGCTCTACTCGTGGCTGCGGTTGGCCGACAGGCACCGGCCCATCGCCAATCTGGTCATCTCCAACGTGCCGGGTCCGGACTTCCCGCTCTTCCTGGGAGGCGCAGAGATGGAGTCCGGGTTCCCGCTCGGACCGGTGATGGACGGCATGGGGGTGAACATCACCATTATGAGCTACCGCGGCATCCTGCACTGGGGGATCATGGCGTGCCCTGACTCCATCCCACGGGTGTGGAGCCTGACCGCGGGGATCCCGCTGGCCCTCGACGAGCTCCTCGAAGAGGCCGGCGCGGCCCCGGCCACCTACCGGTCGGAGGAGGCGGCTGCCGCGGCCCGGGACGGCACGGCTCACGGGGCGGGGGCCACCGCCATCGACGCCGCTCCCGAGCACACGGGAATCGCCCGCCCGAACGTCTGAGGCCCGGGGTCATAGGGCCGCACGGCGTCGAACCCAACCACGATGAACGCACCGGTCCGACCCGGGCCCAGCACGATGTCCGTCGGGTGCTGGGTGCCCGACGTCGATGCGGCGGCCGTCTGCTGGGGCAGCCGGACCGGAGGGGGCGGGTCCGAGAAGGTGGCCAGCGGGACCGGGTTCACCCAGTTGTTGGCCGAGTCGACCACCAGCAGCGACGAACCGTCGGAGGTGATGGCCAGAGCGGCGGGGTCGGCGATGCCGAAGCGGTCGAACCCGGTGGTCGGTTGGGTGGCACCTGACGAGGCCACGATGGGCAGGACCCTCCCGCCGAAGTCGGTCCCCCCCTGCCCGACGACGAAGAGGGTGGCTCCGTCACCGGTGATGGCGATTCCATGGGGCGAGTAGACCGACGAGACCGACAGGCCGGTCGGGATCTCGACCCCGGCGGTGCCGTTGGCGGTGTTGACCGGGAAGACGCCCCCGGTGACCAGTGCGTAGATCATCGCCCTCCCCGGATCGAGGACCATGCCGAAGATGGTGTGGCCGGGGCCGAGGTCGAGGGGCTTTCCCACCCGACGGCTGATCGCATCGATCGAGACGATGGTGCTCCCGCTGGCGGCCAGCACGGTACGCCCCCCGGGCAGGACAACGATGGCGTGGGTCCCCCCCTGTCCGGGGATCTCGATGGGTCGCTCCGCCGTCTGGGAGACCAGGTCGATGGGGACGACCACGTTCTGCACGCCGACCCCCGGCGGCGGAACCGGCGGGCTCGAGGTCGCCGGGGTCGCCGGTGCGGGGGAAGGCGGGACGACGGCGCCGGCAGCCGGCTTCGGGCCGGGGACCACCCCGTTGCTGGTCACCACGTAGGCCCATCGGCCGTCGACGGAGGCGGCGATGGCGAAATTGCCCAGGGCCGGGGACCCCGCCAGCCCCAGGGGGATGGCTGCTTCGGCGGTGCGGGTGGCCAACTCCACCGGCGTGACGGCATTGGAGCAGACCACGTACCCCACTGATCCCGGGGGAGCCAGGGAGGGGTCGTGAGCCGGTGCCGGGCGAGGTGTGGCGAAGGCCGAGCAGCCGGCGAGC
>DATBOO010000111.1:0-18736 GCA_036553725.1 Acidimicrobiales bacterium
CGAGGGCGGCGGTAGCCACGAAGAGGTCAAGGGCCGCATCGCCCAGATCAAGGCCGAGATCGAGAACACCGACTCGGACTACGACCGCGAGAAGCTCCAGGAGCGTCTGGCCAAGCTGTCCGGCGGGGTGGCGGTGATCAAGGTCGGAGCGGCCACCGAGGTGGAGCTCAAGGAGAAGAAGCACCGGATCGAGGATGCGGTGTCCACCACCAAGGCCGCCATCGAGGAGGGAGTGGTCCCCGGGGGCGGGGTGGCCCTGCTCCGGTCCCAGGCCGCCGTGCTCGACGCCGCCGAGAAGCTGGACAGCGACGAGGCCACCGGTGCCCGCATCGTGGCCCGCGCCGTGGAGGAGCCGCTGAAGCAGATCGCCGTCAACGCCGGATTGGAGGGCGGGGTCATCGTCGACAAGGTGCGCAACCTGAAGAAGCCCACCGAGGGTCTCAACGCAGCCACCGGCGAGTACGAGGACCTGTTCAAGACCGGGGTGATCGACGCGGTCAAGGTGACCCGCTCGGCGCTCCAGAATGCCGCCTCCATCGCCGCCCTGTTCCTGACCACCGAGGCGGTCATCGTGGACAAGCCCGAGGACTCGGCCGGCGGCGGGATGCCCGGCGGAGGGATGGACGACTTCTAGTCCGGCTATCGCCGACGGCCATCACCGACGGCCCCGCCCGCGGGCGGATCGACATCACGAAGAAGGGCGCCCCGGTGGGGCGCCCTTCTTCCATTCCCTAGACTGTCCGGCGTGACCGAGCCCCTCGTCCCATCCGTCGGGTTGGGCGTGCTCCACCTCTTCTGCAAGGTCCCGGGGCCGTCCTCCCGCCCGGGGGCCCGGGGGAGAGACCCCCAGGCCGTCATCCAGGCGGTGAAGCGGGCCGAGGCCGAAGGCGTCCAGGTGGTGTCGATCGCCATGCTCGGGCACAAGGCCGACCTGGGGTTCATGGCCCTCGGCGCCGACCTCTGGCGGCTCCGCCGGTTCCAGTCCGATCTGCAGGCCGCCGGTCTGGAGGTGGTCGACTCGTACGTGTCGCTGACCGAGGTGTCCGAGTACGCCGCCGGAATGCCGGAGGAGATGAAGCAGACCCGGCTGTACCCCACGCTCCCCCCGGAGGGGATGACCGCGTTCTGCTTCTATCCGATGTCCAAGCGGCGAGGCGACGCCGAGGGGTCCAACTGGTTCTCGATGCCCTTCGAGGAGCGCAAGGCGATGATGCTCGGGCACGGCGCCGTCGGGCGGACCTTCGCCGGCCGGATCGTCCAGCTGATCACCGGTTCCACCGGCATCGACGACTGGGAATGGGGCGTCACCCTGTTCGGGGTGCGCCCCGACGACCTGAAGGACTGCGTCTACACCATGCGGTTCGACGAGGGCTCGGCCCGCTTCGCCGAATTCGGGCCGTTCCTCACCGGGATGATCGCCCCGGTGGAGACGGTGCTGGCCCAGGTCGTCCCCGATGAGTGAGCCCCCGGTGGGTGAATCCCCGGTGGGTGAATCCCCGGTAGGTGGGCCCGGCTCCGGGGGGGATCTCGAGGCGCTGCGGGCCGCCCTCAGGCGCATCGGGCCGATGGTGGTGGCGTTCAGCGGAGGGGCGGACTCGGCCTTCGTGGCCCGGGTGGCCACCGACGCCCTGGGCGCCGACCGGGTGCTGTGCGTGACCGCCGTCTCCCCCTCGCTGGCCCCCGAGGAGCTGGCCGACTGCCGGGCCCTGGCCGGCGAGTGGGGTCTCCGCTTCGCCGAGGTCCACACCCAGGAGCTGGCCGACCCAGCCTACTCGGCCAACGACGGCTCGCGCTGCTACCACTGCAAGACGTCGTTGCTGGAGGCCCTGGCTCCGGTGGCGGCCGGAGAGGACGGCGGCGCCGGGGCGACGGTGGTGCTCGGGGTCAACGTCGACGACCTGGGCGATCATCGGCCGGGCCAGCAGGCCGCGGCCGAACGGGGGGCCCGCTTCCCCCTGGTCGAGGCCGGCTTCACCAAGCCGGGGGTGCGGGCCTGGTCGAAGCGGCTCGGGCTGAGGACCTGGGACAAGCCGGCGGCGGCCTGCCTGGCGTCACGGGTTCCCTACGGCACCCCGGTCGACCTCGGCACGCTCCGTTCGGTGGCCGAGGCCGAGTCGGGCCTCCGGTCACTGGGCTTCAGGCAGCTGCGGGTGCGCCACTACGGCGATACCGCCCGCATCGAGGTCCCCATCGGGGACCTCGATGCCGTGGTGGCCCGGCGCCAGGAGGTCACCGCCGCCGTGCACCGGGCGGGATACCGCTACGTCACCCTCGATCTGGACGGCTTCCGGTCCGGCAACCTCAATGACGGGCTGCGGGCCGGGGTGCTGACGTCGGCGCCAGGGGCCCCGGGATGATCGGGGTGAGGGTCAAGCTGACCTTTCCCGACGAGCTGGTGCGCGAGCCGATCATCGCCCGGATGACCCGGGAGTTCGACATCGTCCCCAACATCCGGCGCGCCGATGTCGGCGAGCGCAGCGGATGGATCATCTGCGAGCTCGACGGGGACGCGGCCACCGTCGATCGTGCCCTCGAGTGGCTGCGGGGAGAAGGGGTCCGGGTCGACCTGCTCGGCGACGTGGTCGAGAGCTGACGGTGGCGACCGGGACCTCCGCCGGCGGGGCGGTCGATCCGACCGACCGGCTCCGGGCCGCCAACCTCGACAACTGGGACGAGCGGGTCGCCATCCACGCCGCGTCGCGCTTCTACGACGTGGAGCGCTGGCTGGCCGACCGTCCCGGTCCGAGGGCGCGGGAGGTGGAGGCCCTCGGAGACCTCGCCGGCCTGGAACTCGTGCATCTCCAGTGCCACTTCGGGCTCGACACGCTGGCCTGGGCCGGGGCCGGCGCCTCGGTGACCGGCCTCGACTTCTCCCCCGCCGCCGTCGAGGCCGCCCGGGGACTGGCGGCGCGGGCCGGGCTGGCCGACCGGGCCACCTTCGTGTGCGCCGATGTCTACGACGCCGCCGAGGCGTTGGCGCCCCGGACCTTCGACGTGGTCTACGTGAGCCTCGGGGCCCTGTGCTGGCTGCCCAGCGTGGAGAAGTGGGCCGACCAGGTAGCCGCGCTGGCCCGACCGGGAGGCCGGCTCTACCTGCACGAGTCCCACCCGGTGGCCTGGGCACTGGCCCACGACTCGCTGACCCTCGAGTACCCCTACTTCGAGGAGATCGAGCCCTACGTGGACGACTCGGGGGAGACCTACACCGAGGGCGGGGTGGGGCTGGCCAACGCCCGGACCTACGAGTGGAACCACGGGATCGGCGAGGTGGTCACCGCTCTCATCGACCGCGGGATGCGCATCGACCGGTTGAGCGAGCACGACTGGACGGTGCTCCAGCAGTTTCCGTGGCTGGTGGAACGCTCGCCCGGACAGTGGGGGGCGCCGGCCGACTGCCCCCGGCTGCCGTTCTCCTACACGGTGGTGGCCACCCGGGTGCCCTGAACCGGGCCCCCGCGACTTCGGGCCTAGGGGTCCTCGGGGGTCCGGATCGTCCAGCCGGCGCCGGACACCTTGCGGGGCTCGTAGAACAGGCAGCCCTCGGGACAGGCGAACGGGAGCTGCTCGTTGGCCCCCATCCGGCACCGCTCGAGCTTTTCCTCGTGAGCAGTGGTCTGCATGACGTAGTGACGACAGTCCTCGAGTACGGCCACGCTCCATTCTGCCTGATGGATGCGACTCCGCGGTGTCAGCGGGTAGCGTCGAGGAGGTGGAACCGCTTCCCTCCACCAAACAGCTCCTGCGGTGGAGCGAGGCCCTAGCGGGCATCGCCCGTACCGGCCTCGGCTTCACCGAGTCCCTCTACGAGCAGGAGCGGTTCGAAGAGATCCTCCGGGTCGCCGCCGACATACGGATGTCCGTCGACGCCGGATCCGACGGGATCGAGGATGCCGACGGCCTGGTGCACGAGTGGCTGAGGTCGGTCGGTAAGGGCGTGCCGGGCTACGTGACCCCGAAGGTCGCCGTGGGCGCCGCCGTCGGCAACGACAACGACGAGATCCTCCTGGTCCAACGATCCGACTCCGGCGTGTGGCTGTACCCGACCGGATGGGCCGATGTGGGGTACTCGGCATCCGAGGTGGTGGTCAAGGAGGTCGAGGAGGAGACGGGCATCGAGGTCGAGGTGGTCCGGCTCATCGCCGTGCTCGACGGCCTGCGGGCGGGCATCAGCCGCATACCGCTCTACTCACTGGTGTTCCAGTGCCGGCCCCTGGGCGGCGAGCTCAAGGCCCACCCCCTCGAGTGCTCCGATGTCGGGTGGTTCCCCCTCGACGACCTCCCCTACCCGCTGGCCGGGGCCGAGCGCTGGGGAAAGCATGTCTTTGCCGCCCTGCGGGGAGACCCGATCGAGGTCCTCTACGACACGGTGCGGGCCCCCGTCTGGCGGGGCGACCCCGAAAAGGCCTGACCGGCGCTGGCTACACTCCCACCCTGTGATCGTGGACCGTCCCACCCCGGCGTCGATGTGATCGACGACGCGCCCCCAGGGATCACGGTCAGCGAGATCGGGGAGATCACCCCCGAACTGGTCGAGGCCTTCGACCGGCTGATCCCCCAGCTGTCGTCCTCCTCGCCCCCGCCCGGTCACGCCGAGCTGGCCGAGATCGCGGCGGCGCCGGGATCGGTCCTGCTGGTGGCGCGCACCTCCGGTGGCGCCATCGTCGGATCGCTGACCCTGGCCCTCTTCCGCGTGCCGACCGGGCTGCGGGCGTGGATCGAGGACGTCGTGGTCGACGAGTCGTCCCGCGGCGCGGGAGCCGGCGAGTCGCTCGTCGTCGAGGCGGTGCACCGCGCCTCGTCGGCGGGGGCCCGGTCCGTCGATCTCACCTCACGGCCCAGCCGCGAGGCGGCGAACCGCCTCTACCAGCGCCTGGGATTCGAGCCGCGCACGACCAACGTCTACCGGAGGGCGCTGGAAACCCCGACCGGGGGCTCGTAGCTACTCCAAGCGTCCGGTTCCGAGGTGACCTCCAGCATGTGGGACCGCCACTGAGCCCGTCAGGCACTATCCGCCGATACTGCGCACCCGGCCGGAGGAGGTGGGACCGTGCTCGACCCGTTCCGACCGCCGCCCCCCAGCGATCTGGAATATGTAGGGCCCCTCCCGATCAGCTTTTGATCTCAACCGGTCGACGCAGCGGCCTCGGCGAGTGCCTGAGATGGTGGCCTCCATCCAGCGTCTGTCGAGTGCGACCGTTCAGCCGGCGGGCAGCGGCGTTGAGATCGACCGCGGCAATTGCCCCCACATCGACCGGTGCTCGTCCGGCATCGGTTCGTCCCGAGCTCGAGGTGCTCGGCGAGACCACCCGGGTGCTCGTCGAACAGGTCGGTGCCGTTGACGTCAGCCGGCTCGGAAATCAGATCGGGCGCGTGGCTATCGAGGCAATGTGGAACCTCGACGAGAGCCTGGCGACCGTCTTCGGACTGAGCTGATTCTCGAGGCACCTCCTCTGGATGCCCTACCCGAGATTGGGTACCCGCGCCGTCGACCAACATCGATGGGAGATCGCTGGGGGGCCCGGGCCCAAACGCCCGCTGGCGAAAACGGGTCAGCCGGCCACCAGCGCGTCGGTAAGCGCGTCGATGCCCGCCAGCCTGGCCCCCAGCTCATCGCTCAGGTGGTAGCGGGCGGCCAGCCCGCCGGGACTGGTGTAGGTGACCTTGGTCTGACCCCCGTCATCCCACACCAGCACCTTGAGCGGCAGGTCGAGAGCCACGAGGGGCTCGGCCGCCATCACCGGGGTCCCGGCCTCCGGGCTCCCGAAGACCACCACCTTGGTGTCGCGCAGATCGAGCCCGCCGGCCATCGCCTCGCCGCTGTGGTCGATGACCGCGAACAGCTTCATCCCCTTCGCCGCCACCAGCTCGGAGAGCCGGGAGACGGTGTCGGGCACCGACCGGGGGCTCGTCTTCGTGACCAACCCGTTGCTGACCAATCCGCCCCCGTCCCCTGCTTGGTGTGTGACGATGGACCCATCGTCTCCGCATCGAGGGCCGGCCCGCAAGGCCGGCATATCCTGCATCCGGCGGAAGGGAGCGCGCCCGATGGCCATCACCCCCGACCTCACCGTGCCGGTGCTCGTCGCCGATGCGAGGACCGGGTGGGCTCCGGCAAGGGCCGCGGCGTGAGCCCCGGCGTGGGTCCCGGTGTGGGCCCCGGCCCGGGCTCCGGCGCCCCGTGGCTGGTCGACCGCCCAGACGAGCACCTGGAAGGCGGGGACATCAACCTCTGCCGGGCGAACGCCGGCGACCTGGAGGAGTTGGTCGAGGCGGTCAACGACAGCCTCGAGCACCTTCGGCCCTGGATGCCCTGGGCCCAGCAGCCGGCGACTCCCGAATCGATCGGGGCCTTCCTGCAACAGGCCGACGCCACCTGGCGGGAGGGCCGCGAGTTCCAGTTCGCCATCCGCGGCCCCCGCCGGGCCGCGCCCCGCTCCCTGATCGGCTTCTGCGGATTGCACGACCGGGTGGGAGCCGGCGCCCTCGAGATCGGCTACTGGGTGCGGGTTGACTGCACGGGACGGGGTGTGGCCACCGGGGCCGCCACCCTGCTGGCCGCGGAGGCTCTCGCCCTCGAGGGCGTCACCCGGGTCGAGATCCGCTGTGACGAGGGGAACGTGAGGAGCGCGGCGATCCCACCCAGGCTCGGGTTCCGGCTCGACCGGGTGGAGGACCGATCCCCGGAGGCACCGGGGGAGAGCCAACGACTGATGATCTGGACGGCGGGCCCCGACGCCGTCGCCTCTCCTCCGGGCGGGACCCGGTCCTAGCGGAGCCGATCCCAGCGGGGCATGCTTGTCGGGGATGTCCCTCCCCCGACGCGATCAGGTGCCCGGGGATCCCACCGGGGACTGGATCACGCTCGGAGGCTGGGCCCTCGGCGGGCTGGGAGTGGCGGCCGCCCTGGTGGCCTGGGGGTGGGACGGCGCCGGGGCCCGGGCCGCCGCCTCCCAGGTCTGGTCGCCGTTCATCCTGGTGGCAGGGTTGCTCCTGATCGGGCTGGTGGCCGACGAGGACGGGCTGTTCGCCGCCGCCGGGCACCGGCTGGCCGCCCTGGCCCCCAACGGGTTCGCCCTGTTCGCCGGGGCGGCACTGACCATCGCCATCGTGACGGCCCTGCTCAACCTCGACACGTCGGTCGTGTTCCTCACCCCGGTCCTCGTCTACGCGGCCCGGAGTCGGGGCCAGGGCGAGGTGGCGCTACTGACCGCCTGCCTCCTGCTCTCGAATGCCGCCAGCACCCTCCTCCCCGGCTCGAATCTCACCAATCTCATCGTCCTCGGCCACCTCCACCTCTCGGGGGGGCAGTTCCTGGCGCACATGGCCCTCCCCTGGGCGGTCTCGGTCCTCCTGACCGGATCGGTGATCGCCTGGGCCGAGCGTCGGCCGCTGCGAGCGGCGGCGGCCGGGGCCGGGGCCGGGGCCGGGCCACCTGTGGACACCGCACCGGTGACCGGGCGCCTCGGAGCCGTCGGGGTGCTGGCGGCGACCGTCCTGGTCCTCGTCCTCCACTCACCGGCGTTGCCGGTCGCCGCCGTCGGCGTCCTTGTCATCGCCATCCGGCTGACCAGAGGCCGGGAACGGTTCGACCGGGTAACCGAGGTGCTCGGACTGCCGGTCCTTATCGGGCTCTTCGGCATCGCCGTGGCCCTCGGAACCCTCGGCCGGGCCTGGTCGGGCCCGGCCACCCTCCTGTCCCACCTCGATGGCGTCGGCACCGCCGCCTTGGCCGCGGGATCAACGGTGTTGGTCAACAATCTGCCCGCCGCATCCCTCCTGGCGGCGCGGGTCCCTCCCCACCCGTTCGCGCTGCTGGTGGGTCTCGACATCGGACCCAACCTCTTCGTCACGGGTTCGCTGGCCTGGATCCTGTGGTGGCGCACGATCCGGACCTCCGGATCGACGGCGCCGCTGGCCCGGACCATCGGGCTCGGCCTGATCACCGTCCCACTGTCGATGGCGGCGGCGCTGGGCATGCTGGCCGTGACCGGTTCGCTCTGACGGGGTCGGCGCCCTCGGGAGCCGAGGGGCGTCGGGTGTCAGCCGATCTTCACCATGTCCACGATGAAGACCAGCGTGTCGTTGGCAGCGATGCCGGGTCCTGGAGCGTTCGCTCCGTACCCGAGGCTGGGTGGGATGACCAGCTCGCGTCGGCCTCCTGCCTTCATGCCCACCACCCCCTGGTCCCATCCCGTGATCACGTTGCCCTCACCCAACACGAACGAGAAGGGCTGGCTGTCCCACGATGCCTGGATCTCCTTCCCAGACGAGTACGTCGCCAGGACGTACTGCACGGTGACGTTGTCCCCGGCCTTGGCCGCGGGCCCGGTGCCCACGATCAGGTCGGTGCTCTGGAGCTGGGTCGGTGGGGCTCCCGGCGGCACGGTGACCGTCGGCTTGGTCCCGAGGGTGCCGGCCGGCGACGGGTCCTGCACCGGCACCGTGGCCACCGGGGCCGCCGTCGTCGCCGGCGTGGTGGCCGGTGTTGCCGAGGTGGTCGGGCTCGACGACGATCCGCTGCTGCACCCGGCCAGGCCGAGGGTGGCCACTGCCAGCACGGCGAGTGACCACGGACGAAAGCGGGGCATGGAGGGTTTCCTTTCCGGAGGCGGGTTGTGGGAGCACGGCCGTGGACGCCGCCGCGGCTGAGAAGAAGGTAGTCGGCGGCCGGCGCCGGTGGGGGCCGCCCCGGCCGGGCGGATCGGGGCCCGGTTCGGGTCCCTTCCCACCTCCGTCCCCTGTCGATCAGCGCCGTCGCACCCTCCTGGCACCATGGCTTCGTGACACTCCAAACGCTCCAGCAGGTGGCGGCCGACCTACGGTCGGCGCTCTCGGACCTCGAGCCTGAACGGCTGAGCGGTCCGGACGCCGACCGCCTGCTCGGGGTCTTCGCCGAAATCGAGAAGTTGGCCGCCGGCGGAAAGCTGCTCGCCGCCCGCAGGGTGGAGTCATCCAACGTCTGGCGCAGGAGGGGCCACCGGTCGGCCGCCGCCCATCTCGCCGCCGCCACCGGCACCGGGCTCGGGCCGGCCATCAACGCCCTCGAAGCGGCCCGCCAGCTCGGCGCCCTACCGACCACCGAGGAAGCCGTGCGCAACGGACGGTTGTCGGAGACCCAGGTCAAAGAGATCGCCGGTGCCGCCATCGTCCAACCGGGGGCGGAGCAGGAGTTGGTCGAGGCGGCGGAGAACCAGCCGCTCAACGTGTTGAAGCTGCGGTGCCGGCGGGTCAAGGCCACCGGACCCGCTCTGAGCGCCACCTACGAGTCCATTCGCCGGGGACGGTACCTGCGCAACTGGACGGACGGGGACGGGGCGGTCCGGTTCGATGCCAGGTTGACTCCTGACGAGGGGGCCCGCCTCCTGGCTGCCGTCACCGCCCGGGGGGACCGGCTGGCCGTCGAGGCCAGGCGCTGCGGACACGAGGAGCCGCGCAAGGCACTGGCGGCCGATGCCCTGGTCCTGCTGGCCTGCGGCGGGGGCCCCGACCCCGCCGAAGCCCCGGGCGCCCATGGCACCGGTGGGAAGCGAGGCACCGGTGGGAAGCGAGGCACCGGTGGGACGGGCGGCGGAGGTGGCACCGGCGGGCGCGGACCGGCCGCCACGGTCCATGTCCGGGTGGACCATGCGGCCCTGGTGCGGGGTGGCCTCGAGCCCGGTGAGATCTGCGAGATACCCGGCGTCGGGCCGATACCGGTGGAGGTCGCCCGCCGCCTGGCCGTCGACTCGATCCTGCACGTCCTGGTCACCAAGGGTGTGGACGTGACCGCCGTCGCCCACGCCGGGCGCACCATCCCGGCCCCGGTCAGAAGGGCGCTCGTGGAGCGCGATCCGGTCTGTGTGGTCCCGGGCTGCGGTGTCGGGGAGGAGCTCGAGATCGACCACGTCGAGCCGTTCGGGGAGGGTGGGGTGACCGGACTGGCCAACCTGGTGAGGTTGTGTCATTGGCACCACTACCTGAAGACCCATCAGCGCCATCAACTGGAGCCCGCTGATCACGGCTGGCGGTGGATCCCGCCCGACGATTCCAGATCGAAGGGGTTCTCGCTGCACCGGTCGGGGTAGGACCGCCGGCGCGGAAACATCCCGGACCGGGTCGCCACTCAGGCCGAGTCGTCCCCACCTTCTGCCGGTCCACCGGGATGAAGTGCCGGGTCGACGGCCGCACGGCCTACTCCGGCTTCGGCCACGGTTCCACCGGATCCGTTCGCCGGGCCACCACCCTCCAGGCCACCGTGCTGGTCCCGCCAGAGCGCTTCGGCGCGGAAGGCAACCTCACGCAGCGATTGCCCGGTGTGCCGGGAGGCCCGGGCCACGTCCTCATATTCCGCCTTGATCCGTCCCGCGCTCACCTTGATCCTGATCAGCTGCCCGTCGATCGACACCGGGTCCCACCGGCGGGCCACCGGCCAGCGCTCGGCGGCGGTCACCCTCACCCCCAGCGATCCGGTGGTGTCGCGGAGCACATCCCGGAGGGCGGCGATCATCGCCGGGTCGCAAAGGACATGGACGACGGAACCCGGACGCCCCTTCTTCATCACCACCGGGGTGAGCCAGGCGTCGTGGGCGCCGGCTTCGAGCAGGACGCCGATGGCGTGGGCCAACTGCTCACCGGTGGCGTCGTCCACGTTGGCTTCGAGCATCGACACCGGCTGGCCGGCGTCGGAATCCGCGTCGACGCCGGCGACGGCTCCCGTGGTCGGGCCCGCATCGGAACCGCTCAGCCGGTCGACCCTCGCACCGGTGACTACCTGGGTGCAGTTGGGGAGCTCGTCGAGCTCGCGGGCCCCGGCCCCGAAGCCCTGCCCGGTGACTCGCATCGGGGGCATCGGCCCGAAGCCGGAGGACAGGGCGGCCAGCAACGCCGCCCCGGTCGGCGTGGTGAGCTCCACCGGGACGTTCCGGCCCCAAGTGGGGATGCCCTCGAGCAGCGCCACCACCGCCGGTGCCGGATTGGGCAGCATGCCGTGGCCGGCCCGCACCATTCCCAGCCCGGTCGCCACCGGGCTGGCCCGGACGTCGTCGATGCCGAGCACCTCCAGCGCGGCGGCGGTGCCCACGATGTCCACGATGGTGTCGTGCCCGCCGACCTCGTGGAAGTGGACCTGGTCCACCGGCCGGCGATGGAGCCTGGCCTCCACGTCGGCCAACACCGCGAACGTGGCCAGGGCCCGGCCGGCCACCCGGTCGGGCAGGCGCGCCTCTTCGATCAGCCCGACGATGTGGGCGTGGGTGCGCACCACCACGGTGTCGTGGACCGAGACCAGGGCCCGGGATGCGGCAATGCCGCCTCGCAGGACCGGCTGGACCTCGAGCGTCCACCCGGCCAGGGGCAGGCGCTCCAGCAGGGCCAGGACCTCGTCGAAGTCGGCGCCCGCATCGAGCAGGCTGCCGAGCGCCATGTCCCCGGCGATGCCGGCGTAGCAGTGGAACCAGGCCACGGAGCGGGCGCGACCGCCGGCCGGGGCGATGTCGGCACCCACCGGGATCGCGGGCCTGGCGGTGCCTCTGGAACCGGGGGTGCTCATGGGAGCATCCGGGCGACGGCGCAGGCGGCGCCGAACCCATTGTCGATCCCGACCACGGCGACTCCCGCTGCGCAGGAGGCGTGCATGGCCAGGAGTGCGGTCACGCCTTCGAGGGCCGCCCCGTAGCCGGTGCTGGTGGGCACGGCCACCACCGGGGCCGGCGTGACGCCGCCGACGAGACTGGCCAGTGCGCCTTCCATCCCGGCCACCACCACCACCGCGTCGGCATCGGCGAGCTCGTCGGCCGAGGCCAGCAGGCGGTGCACCCCGGCCACCCCGCAGTCGGCGAGCAGGGTGGGCCGGAGCCCGAGGGCGGTCAGCGTGGCCTCGCACTCGCGGGCCACGGGAAGATCCGAGGTCCCGGCGGTCACCACCAGCGTGCGAGCCGATCGGCGGGGCGACGGCCGCCACACCACCACGGAGAGCTCTCCGCGGACCTGGTCCGCCCCGGTCGCCGTCCCGGTGACGGTGCGGACCCCCTCGGGGTGCTCGGCCATGGCCAACTCCACCTGGGAGGCATCGGCCCTGGTCAGGATCACCGGCCCCCCCGCGGCCGGACCGCCGGTCGTCTCCGCGCCCTCCCCCAGCAGCTCCGCCACGATCGACGCGCACTGCCGCGGGGTCTTGCCCTGCCCGTAGACGGCCTCGGGGAGCCCGAGGCGCAGGCTGCGGTGGTGGTCGACCCTCGCAAACCCCAGGTCGGCGAAGGGGAGCCGCCGGAGCTGGTGCACGGCGTCGTCGGGTGAGCAGGCGCCGGAGCGCACGTCGGCCAGCAGGCGTTGCAGCGCGGGTTCGTCCATGGTGTTCACTATCCTGCCTGGGTATGGCCGCGAACGCACCTCCAGGCAGCTCCCGGGCACAGGCACTGCGCATCGGGTTCCTCGGGCCCGAGGGCACGTTCACCGAGGAGGCCCTCCTCGGTGAGGACGACTATGCCGCGGCCGACATCCTCCCCCTCGGGTCCCTGGCCGAGGTCCTCGACGCCGTGGAGCAGGGCGCGATCGACCTCGGCTTCGTGCCGATGGAGAACGCCATCGAAGGCACGGTGCGGGACATCATCGACAGCCTGGTCTTCGACTTCGACCTGCGCATCCAGCGCGAGGTGGTGCTGGACGTCCACCTCCACCTGATGGCAGCGCCCGGCACCGCCCTGGAAGACATCGAGCGGGTGGCGTCCATCCCGATGGCCACGGCCCAGTGCCGGGGTTTCCTCACCCAGAAGCTCCCGTCGGCCGAGACCCTGGCCACCAACTCCACGGCGGAAGCCGCCCGGATGCTGGGCGAGCGGGACCCGGTGCTCACGGCCCGCCCGACCGCCGCCATTGCCCCCCGGTTGGCGTCCACCCTCTACGGCCTGGACATCCTGGTGGAGGACGTAGAGGACCATCCCGAGAACAAGACCCGCTTCGTCTCCGTGGCCAAATCGGGCATCCCGGCGCCGACCGGGCACGACCGCACGAGCATCGCCTGCTTCCAGAGTGCCGATCATCCCGGCAGCCTTCATGCCATCCTCGGCCAGTTCGCGGCCCGCAACATCAACCTCAGCAAGCTCGAGTCCCGGCCGACGAAGAAGGCGCTGGGTGATTACTGCTTCATCATCGACTTCGCCGGCCACATCGCCCACGCAGTGGTGAGCGACTGCCTCCGCGACCTCCATGCCGAACTGGCCGGCGTGAAGTTCCTCGGCTCCTATCCGGCCGCCGGACCGTCAGGGCCCGCCATCCGGCGGGATGCCGAAGCCTCGACGCGGGAGGCAGCGGCATGGGTCGAGGGCCTGCGGGGCGAGGTCGCAACCGGCCGGAACCCCTGACCCCCTGGTCGGGGCAGCCGGGCGACTACCCTGGCACTCGCCCGGAGGGATGGCAGAGCGGACGAATGCGCGGCTCTTGAAAAGCCGTGAGGTGCGAGCCTCCGTGGGTTCGAATCCCACTCCCTCCGCTGATTGCGGTTGGAGTCTCGGTCGTGGTGGCAGCAAGAACCCCAATGCCTACAGTTTCGCGCCGCTCACAGGGAGGGGCACGCTCGTGTGAAGCGGCAGAGGACTGATCGGCTCAACCTTGAGGGACTCTCCCGAGCAGGAATTCCCGGGCACAATCGAGATCATGAATTTCGCGGAGCTCGGATATGGCTCCTGCACCGCCCACAAGGTGCTCAACTCGAGCAGTTCCTGGGCGTTGAACTCGTTGCCAGTGCCTTGGACGTAGACCGCCGCGCCCTTCGGCAGCCGAACCCGAATCTGGTGATAGATGCACTCTTCTTGAGCATTGACAGCTCTCCACGTCGAGATGGATCTGTGAGAAAGCTCCGCGGCGGTCACATTCAAGCCATGGATCATGACGACGCCCAGGGTGACCAGACATACGGCGCCGACGACGACCCGAGTCCACTGGATGACCAGGTGCCGTCTCCTTGCCCCCCTGGGATGGCGTGGATCGGCGGGCAGGGGTGTCACCTTCGACCTCGATGTCCATCGGCAAGGTCGCCGGCCCGAACTCGGCGGATGACCCCGGCCACGGTGGAGGGCCCGTTGTAGACGGGCGCGGTGACCGAAGGCAATGGGTAGTCGGCGACGACAGGGATGCCCTCCGCCTGGTGGTGCCGCCCGGCCCCAGCCTTCTTGACCGTGCGCCGAACATGGGTGTTCGTGTCAACCATGGTCGGCCCCAACTCCGGCGGAAGGCGCCGATGCGCCTACACGCAGCCGGGGCGATTCCTCACGGACTTCGAACTCACGAGGGGGGCTGAGCGGAGCCTGCATGGAACCTCCCTCGCCGAAAACAACGATCAGCCAGATCGCAAGCTCAGTGTAGAGAGCGATCTGAGCAAAGATCGTGGTCCGATCGACGCTCGACTGCAACCACCAGTGGATGGGGGGGGATCCCCACACATAGGTGGCAAAGACGGCCGCCAACGCCAGCAGGCACGACGCCCATAGCCAAAGTGGATTACCGAGACCGAGGCTCTCCCGATACCTGCGCAGGACGAGGCTGCCTGCGACCAGGACAACGACGGCAACAGGGACAACGGCGAGATGTCCAGCCATTCCGGCCACCGTTGCGCTGGCTCGGGCCCCCAGTGAGGTCTTCTGTGCTCCGGAATGGCCGAAGAAGAGATTGGGAATGCCCAGGCGGTGGACGATCCCGACCCAGATCAGTCCGGGCAGAGCCGGGACCACGACATACAGCGCCCGATGGCCCCACTCCTTGGTCCACTGCCAGCGTTCCACCGTCAGCGTCGGTTGGCCATCTGCACCCCCACGGGGTCGTCGGACCCAGGCCAACGAAGGCGGCAGGTAACGAAGGCTGATCAATATCAGCAGGATCAAAGCGGCGATCAATCCCTCATTCTTCGTGAGGCTGGCCACCATGGCGCAGGTCCAGGCAACGGCGAGCGCCCGTGGGCTCGCAGGAAGTACGAGGCCCCAGACCACCGCGCCCAGAGCGGCAGCCGACCACAGCAGATCGGCAAAGCCATTGACGGCGTAGTCTCCGGCCACGGCGAAGGCCACCAGACAAACTCCCCCCGCAACGAGGAGGGCGACCAGCCGCGTCAGCCGAGGTCCCTTGTTCCCGGCCGAGCCGATGCCCACCGCTACAACCCCGACAGCACAGGCGTTGAGCAGCACCGTTACTCGAATGGCAACCAGCAGCTCACCCCGTCCAAAGACGGCGAACGCCATAGCACCCGAACCCGGAATGACCGGTGGATAGTCCGGGTTGGTGACCAGCAGGGCGGTGTTCTGCAGGCCGGAGCGAAGGGCTTGGTGACCGCCTGACACCAACAACGTGTGGGTCAGCCAGATGACATTGGCGTCGTAGCCGATCATCGGGGCCTGCAGACCGAGCAGCGGCACGCTCAACGCTGCGATGACGACAGCCGCCGTGAGGAGGGACCATCTCCACGACAGTGTCGAGTCCCCCTGCGACGGTCCTCTTGCAACGAGCCACCACAGGGCAGCAGCATTGACGATGACCGCCACGATCACGTACCACATGACCAGGGAGCCCCCGATCCCCAACTCGCATTCGACTGCTACGGCAGCCATCAGGGCCCCGATGAGCGGAGCGGCAAAGAGCACCACCGGTGAACGTGGCAGGGCGACCAATGCAGGGACGAGTCCGGGCAGCCCCAACACCCCAATCACGACTACCAAGGCGTCGATCACTGGTCGATGACCTTCACGGCAGATTCAGCGGCTGAGGCTTGACGTTCGTCATTTCGGGCCCACATTCAGGACCCATCAGAGGGGCCCGATCGCACATCCTGGTTGTTCTGGTTGTCGCTGGTGAGATTCAGTTCTCTAACAGGGAGAACCTCATGGCGAAGGGTTTGAAGGGCACCCCAGGAGGTCGGCTCGTTCGTCGTTGTCTGTGTAGGGTAGTTCCTCCATGGCGGTGGCTGCTGCCTATGAGCCGGTCGTCCCGGCCACGGCAGAGCGGCTGGTTCGCCAACGGCCCGGTGACAGCCCGTGTGCCCGCTCGAATGCCCGGCTGAATGCCTCTCCCGACTCGTAGCCGATCCGCCGGGCCACGCCCACGACCCCGATCTCGCTGGTGGCGAGGAGTTCTTCGGCGAGGTGCATGCGCCAGTCGGTGAGATAGCGGATCGGTGAGCGACCGAGGAGAAGGCGGAAGCGCTCGTCGAGCAACGAACGGGACACCGCCCCTCCGGAGGCCAGCTCCGCCACCGTCCATCGACGCCCGGGCGACTGGTGGAGCAGCGACTGAAGTCAAGCCCTCGTCAGCACCCGCTCCTGGCCGAACACGGGAAGGAGGTCGGAGTCATTGAATACCGTGATGCGGGAGATCTTGCCACCGATGAGTGACAAGACGTGCACGCCGTGGGCCAGGTAGCGGCCGTCGTCCCCCCTCTCGTAGGTGGCCACCGCCTGCTGGCCGTTGGCCCGGGTGGGAAGCAACCGCCAGCGGTCGGGGCTGACCAGCACCCGTGAGGCGATGAATCCGACCACCGCATCTCGCCCGGTGAACCAGGTGGGTGTCGGCGGCATCTCCAGCTCCACGTCTGCACGCAGGAGGCCGACCAGCGCACCCACGTCGGCCCGCTCGAAGGCGTCGACGTAGCGGTCGATGATGACCCGCAATTCGGCCTCGATCGGTTCGACCGTCTCGTCTTGTGCAGGCCGTCCGACCTCGAGCTGGGCCCGGGCCCGCTGCAGCGCACTGTTCACGGCAACGGTGCTGGTATCGAGTATCTCGGCGACTTCGGCGGCGCGCATGGACAGCACATCCCGGAGTATCAGCACCGCCCGTTGGCGGGCCGAGAGCCTCTGCAGTGCGGCGATGAAGGCCAGCCGGATCCCGGCCCGGGATGCGACCGCGGCCGCCGGGTCGCGGGTGGATGCGGTGATCAACGCGTCAGGGATCGGCTGCATCCAGGCGATCCCCGGCTCATCGGGGGCCAACGTCTGTCCGGGGTCGTGCGAGGGTGCTGACAGGTCGGAAGGTAGCGGGCGGCGCCGTCTGGCCTCGAGGGCGCTGAGACAGGTCATGGTGGCGATCTTGTACAGCCAGACACGGATGGACGAACGGCCCTCGAAGCGGTCAAAGGATCGCCACGCCCGCAGGTAGACCTCCTGGACCAGGTCTTCCGCATCCTGGATCGACCCGAGCATCCGGTAGCAGTGCGCCAGCAGCTCCCTTCGGAAGGGGTCGGTGAGCGTCTCGAACTCCTCGTTGGTGGCGCTGATCATGATCGCTCCTCTCATCCGGGTCCTGACCTGGTGTGAGCTTCGTCCCGCCAGCGGCCGCCGGCCCCGGTGCTCCTGAGTGGTCCCTCATAACCCTGGCTCGACGCCGTGGTCCTCATGGGATCTCACGGAGGCCAGCCCCACTGAGAAGGTACGCCAGCTCGGACCCCTGACGATCGTCCCCACAGAGTTCGACCACCGCCTTTCCTACCTGCTCGGGGGTCAGGATCGGGTCGAACCGCTCGAGAAAGGTCTGGATGTCGACACCCTCGCGCTCGGCGTAGATAGCCACCGCGGCCGCGCCGAGGTCGGTCGTCGGCGTCAGCTGGGGGAGCAGCGCCGTGAACCGGATTCCGAGTTCGGACCGTTCGGATTCCCCGGCCGCATAGGCGCTGATGAACCGGATGGCGGCCTTGGCCGAAGCGTATCCGCCACTCAGGGGAGAGCCGGCGATGGCCGCCCCGCTCGACAGGGCGATGACCGCACTTCCAGGAGCCAGCGGCATGCGCAGAGACTCGGTCGTCCAGTTGAACACGTGGCGGGTATCCACTTCCCAGTTGTGACTGAATGATTCCCACGTCTGCTGGTGGAGGGGCCCGGTCACCGGGATGGCGCCGGCATTGAGCACGAGGATCTGCGGGTGGTGCTCGAGAAGGAGCTCCCGGGCCAGGCCGGCGTCACGGACGTCTCCGACCACTCCCCTGAACGCCACCCCGAGCTCGTCACCGAGGTCCTCCAGTGGCTGGGGGTGGCGGGCAACCCCGACCACTTGGGCGCCCGCGCCGCTCAGGGCCGCGGCGATGGCCCGGCCGAATCCGCGGCTTGCGCCGGTGACAAGGGCCGTCTTCTGGTTGAAGTCTGATATGGACACAGTCAGTTCTCCTCGATCGCTTTCCGATGGACCTGCAAAGCGGCGTCCACCGGTGGTGGTCGGAGCGATCTCCTCGACTGCGGCGGGCTCACAGCGTCACCGGGGAATCGATCCGATCGGAGTCGACCAGCTCGGCCAGCTCCGAGTCGAGGGACTCGGTCGGTCGTGCCGGCAGCGCGATCACCACGAACACCGCACCGGCCAGGGCCACGCAGGCGGCGACCAGGCATCCCGCCCGGAACCCCTCGAAGAAGGCCCGGTGGGCGGCTCCCACCAGGAGGCCGGCCGGCCCGGGTTCGGACCCGGCGAGGCGGCGGGCGCCGATCAGCGCGGCTCCGACGGAATCCTCGGACTGGGCGAACAGCTTCGGCGGGACCACCGCGGCGGCCCGGGAGCTCACCATGGCATGGATGTAGAGAGAGGCGAACACGCTGCCGATCACTGCCACGCCGAGGGTGCCGCCGAGCAGCCGGTTGGCGTCGTTGACCGCCGCCCCTACGCCTGCCTTCTCCTTGCGGACCACTCCCATGATCGCCTCGGTGGCGGGGGCGGTGGCCAACCCCATTCCTCCGGAGGTCACGAGCATCTGGCCGATGATCTCGACGTAGGACGTCTGGACACCCGATGTGGA
>DATBOO010000144.1:0-1909 GCA_036553725.1 Acidimicrobiales bacterium
CGCCGATCAAGGCCCTCTCCAACCAGAAGTTCGCCGAGCTGTCCAAGCGCTACGGGGGGGACCGCGTCGGGCTGTTGACCGGCGACGTCTCCTACCAGGCCCGGGCGCCGATCGTGGTCATGACCACTGAGGTGCTCCGCAACATGCTCTTCGCCCGCTCGTCGATGCTCGACGGGTTGGAGGTCGTGGTGCTCGACGAGGTCCACTACCTCCAGGATCCCTATCGGGGCTCGGTCTGGGAGGAGGTGCTGGTGCTCACGCCTCCCCAGGTGCGATTCGTGAGTCTCTCGGCCACGGTGAGCAATGCCGGGGACTTCGGGGCCTGGCTCACCTCGGTGCGCGGCACCACCCGGGTCATCGTGGAGACCCACCGTCCGGTCACCCTGCACAACCACTACGCCGTGGCCGAGCGGGGCCGGGACCACATCACCGTGCTGCCCCTCCTCCGGGATGGGCGGCCCAACCCCGACGGTGTCGTCCTCGACGATCGCCGCCGTCGCAATCCCCGCCACCGGTACCGGGCGCCGCGCCGGGGCGAAGTGGTGGAGTACCTGGCCTCGGCGGGCATGCTCCCCGCCATCACCTTCATCTTCTCGAGAGCCGCCTGCGATGACGCCACCCGTCAGTGCCTCCAGGACGGCATCCGGCTGACCACCGGTGAGGAACGGGAGCAGATCCGCCGGCTGACCGAGGCCGCCGTCGAGCGGCTCAGCGACGACGACCTGCGCACCTTGGGCTACGGACCGTGGTCGGCGGCTCTGGAAGCCGGCATCGCCCCCCACCACGCAGGCCTGGTCCCGGCCTTCCGCCAGGCCGTGGAGCAGTGCTTCTCCGCCGGGCTGTTGAAAGTGGTGTTCGCCACCGAGACACTGGCCCTGGGCATCAACATGCCCGCTCGGAGCGTGGTGGTGGAGCGGTTCGCCAAGTTCCGGGGTTCCGACACGTCGGCCCTGACCTCCGGCGAGTACCAGCAGTTGACCGGCCGGGCCGGGCGGCGGGGCATCGACACCGTCGGCCACGCCGTGGTCTTGTGGTCGGCGGCCACCTCCTTCTCCCTGGTGGCGCGGACCGCCATCGCCCCTCCGCCCGATCTGGTGTCCTCCTTCCACCCCACCTACAACCTGGCCGTCAACCTCGTCCGCCGGTGGTCGCGGGAGGAGGCCCACGGGCTCCTGGCCGCCTCCTACGGGCAATGGCAGGCGCCTGCGGGCTCGGTCTCGTTGGTCGCCCTGCTGGACCGGCGGCTCGCCATCCTGGAGGCACGGGGCTTCATCGAGGGTTGGCACCTGACCGAACCGGGCCACGCCCTGGCCTCCATTTACCATGAGTCGGACCTGATGGTGACCGATGCCCTCCGGCGAGGACTGTTCGACGGGCTCGATCCCGCCGCACTGGCCGGGGTGGTCTCGGCGTTCACCTTCGAGGCCCGCCGGACCGGGGAGGACGAGCGCCCGCCCCGGCAGCAACACGTCGTCGATCGACTGGCCAGGCTCAGCGCTCTGGCCGGTGACCTCCGGGCGGACGAGCGCCGAGTGGGTCTCCGCCGCACCCGACGCCCCGACGCCGGACTGGCCCGGGCGGTCATCGGGTGGGCGGGCGGATCCAACCTCGACTCCGTGCTGCGGGACGCAGACGTGGCCCCCGGTGACTTCGTCCGGAACGTCCGCCAGTTGATCGACCTCATGCGTCAACTGGCCCAGGTGGCCCCGGATCCGTTCACCCGGGAAGCAGCTGATCTGGCCGTGGCGTTGCTCAGGCGGGGCGTGGTGGGGGCGGACGATCCGGCATCGGGTGGGGTCCGCGCCTGACCCGCCGGTCCCGTCGTAGTGTGATCCGGGCATGTTCCCCTACGCCGTGGAGACCTTCAGCGCTGACGAGGAGGACATCCTCCGTCGCTACGTCACCAATC
>DATBOO010000204.1:0-80070 GCA_036553725.1 Acidimicrobiales bacterium
TGACGAACCGGGCGGTGCAGCGAGTGCCTCAGGTTGAGGACGTCGCTGGTGGCATAGGCGGTGGCCAGGCCCACGGCTGCGGCACCGATGATGGCGGCGTCGATCAGGGCGATAGCGAACAAGTCACCCACGGTGTGCGACGCGTAGCGGGCTAGACCGGCCGCAGTGCCGCCCGCGTCGGTGAACCGGCCGAAACCGGTGTGCCCACCGAACGTCGCGGCAGAGATAGCCATGATGGCGATCCCGCCCACGATGACGATGACGATCCCGACGACGAGGTCGACGCGCTCATAGTTGATCCAGCGAGGCGTGATCCGCTTGTCGATGACGTACGACTGCTGGAAGAAGAGCTGCCAAGGGGCGACGGTGGTGCCAACGATGGCGATGATGAGCAGCATCACCGTCGAGAGCGGCGCGCCGTGAGGTAGGCCGGGGACCACGGCGTCCCGGGCCACCTGGCCGATCGGCGGGTGCACGAGGAGGAAGACCGGTATCACCAGCAGTGAGAAGACGACGAGTGTGAGGCAGAGCCGCTCGAAGCGCCGGAAGCTCCCGGTGCTCACCGCCCCGATCATGGCCATGGCAGCCACGACTACGGTCGGGACCTTGGGCAGGCCCAGATAGCTGATGGCCAGGGAGACCCCGATGAACTCGGTGACGATGGTCAGTGCGTTCAGAATGAAGAGGTCGATCACGCTGAAGGCCCCCCAGAACCTGCCGAAGCGCTCGAGGATGAGCCGGGCGTGCCCCACTCCCGAGACCGCTCCCAGGCGGAGCACCATCTCCTGGTTGACGTAGAGGACGGGGGCGAGGAGCAGCAGGGTCCACAGCAGGTGGGTCCCGTAGTTCTGCCCGGCCTGCGAGTAGGTGCCGAAGGCGCCGGCGTCGTTGTCCCCGGCCATCACGATGAGCCCGGGCCCGATGATCGCCAGCAGCGTCTTCATCTTGAGGGACAGCCCGGGACGGGCGGCCGTGTCCCCATGGGCGATCGTGCCGAGGGCGCCATTGATCTGGCCGATGTGGGCCTCGTCGAGGACGGCGGTCTCGGCCATCTCCGCCCTGTTCGTGCCGGGTGGTGCGAGGTGCATCTTCATGACGGTTGTCTCCTTCGTTCTGCGGAGCCACTTCTTCGACCCTCGGAGGACGCCACCCGGGGTGACACGGAGGATCGGGGGAAGCTCTACTGACTGCGTGGTATCGGGCAGCCCCCTGAGCCCGGGCGCGAAGAGGACGCGGTCCAACTAGCAGGGAGCAGACTGGGTACCCCGACGTCAGTGCGTCGGGCGACGCTGCGTCAGAAAGTAATTCCGCAGCTCAGAGAGACGCGTTCAGGACGCCGGGGCACGGCTGTGGAGGTTGGGGACTGTGCGGTTCTGCCTTCATGTGCCCCACCTCCCTTCGTGCCGACTCGTGCGTTCCTCGCAACAGGATAGTCGACCTGGCCGCCGGAGGGCCAGGACGCGGCCTCATCCCTTCGTCAGTTCGACGGAGGCGTGGCCGCGGGAGAGGAGCCGTCGATGTCCCCGTCATGGTCCGGCGCTCCGGCTCGCCGACCGCGCAGATAGAGAAGCAGGACACCCAGAAGTCCCAACAGGGCGATGACCAACGCGGCGATGGCGATGCCCTCGGTGGCTCCGGAGGAAGAGGCTGTCGCGATTGGAACCGGTGCCGTCGGGGAGGCACCGGTCAGCGTCAACACTGGGGCCGGGGTGTCCGGGCTCGGATCCTGCGGCGAGGCAACCTGGATCCACCGGACGATCTCACCGGAGGAATAGGTCTGCAACGATTTGAAGATCACATCACCGGTCTGAGAAGGGGCCTGCCCGGCAGAAATCGGGAAGTCCTCATACTGGCCCGGAGCGATGCCGCCCGCGGTGGCGGTCCAGGTGATGTCCGTGACCACCTGATTGACCGGTCCGTCGCCCGACTGGATCGGCTGGCTGAGCGTCCGCGTATCGACCTTTGCCGCCCAGCCCTGGACCGGCAGCACGTTGACAGTCAGCAGGGGGAGATCGGCCGGGAAGAACACCTGGAGCTTCACCGTGTTGGCGTTGTCCCGCTCGTTGGGGACCCTGAAGGTGAGCTCGATGTCACCGGTGCCCGCGGGCAGGGTGTCGGGGTGCACGGTGACGTGAGCCCACGCAGGTGACGCGAACAGGACGGTCAGCAGCAGCACTGCCCCGGATCCCAGCGCCGCCAGCCGGCCGCGTCGTCCGATGGAGCGGTTCATGGGGGATTGGCCCTCCTGGGGATGGTGGGGATGTGGACTGTGCACGGGTCTTCGGCTGGGCGGCGTCAGTGGACCGGGAGGGTCACGGGCACGACCTGCTCGTCGATGGCGTCGGTCCGGACGGTGAATTTGAGGATCCAGGTCCCCGCCACCGGGATGTCCACGTTGGTGGCGTAATAGTGGCCGAGGCCCCCGATGTGCAGGGGGATGGCCAGCGGGCCGAGGTTCTCGGCCGGCAGGGTGAGGGTGGCGTCCAGTTCGGGGATGGCTACCGGCGCGCCCTGACTGCTCAGCACGTAGACGTGCACCTCGTTGCCGGCTCCCGCCTTGGCCGGACCGACGACGGCATTCACCTGCACCCCCAGTGTCGTAAAGGACGTGGAGAAGGGGAGCGCCGCCGCCTGCTTGGCCGGAACGGCATTGACCAGAAGGGCGGTGACCGCCAGGACCGAGAGGGCGATGCCGATCTCCGCCAGGACGGACCGACGGAGCCCGGTGACCTGGCCGGAACGCGCATCTCTGCGATCTGCCGGCCGCTCCGCCACCGCCACCGCGCCCCCGCTCTGCCGACTCGCTCCGCCGTTGCCTCCGTCGAAGTCCAGATGATGGCCGGCGTCGTCGGGGACCGCACCTTCTGAGCCCACGATCGTGGGGCCACCGGTGGCGGGGGCCGTCCACCGGCCCGGCCGGCGCAGGCCCCAACTCCCTTGGGCGGTACGTCGGCTGAGGGCACCCAATCCGATGAGGACGATGACCAGGATGATCTTCACCACCAGGGTCCGCCCGTAGGTGGTGTGGAAGAGGGCGTAGAGGCTGCCCACCTGGCGGATGGACTGGACCGTCCCGGTGGCGATGATGACCACGACGGCCGAGAAGGCGTAGGCCGACACCGTGAGGGTGACTCCGGTGGGGTCGTCCGGTCGGTCGAGGTCCTCTCCTCCTCCGACGAGGAAGGTGGCCAGCAGGGCGAGGCCGCCCAACCAGACGCCGGCCGCCGCCAGGTGGACGACGTCGAGCGCGAGCCCCACGGCGGGTTGGTCCCCGGTCGCGGCATGCCCGGCCAGGGCCGGGGTGAACAGCAGCGCCACCCCGACAACGAGTAGGGCCGGGACGACCCACCTCCACCGTCGGGGTCCTCGGCCCATGCGCCCCTGGATCCCGAGGAGCGCCGGGACGAATGCGAGGAGCAGAAGGAGTCGCAGGACCTCGATCTGGCCGAAGCGCGTGTGCAGCACCGCGTTGACCAGCGACGGTCGGACGATGTCGGCCAGGGGGAGTGCGGCCGCGTAGACCCCCTGGATGGCGATGCCGAGCAGCGTGGTGGCCAGGAGGACCCACCACGAGGCCCACAGGATTCGGCCCACCCTGGGCGTCGCGCCACCCGGTCGCCACACCAGGGCAACCATGAGGGCCAGGCCCACCAGGAACAGAAGGCCGACGAACGCCGCGAACCGGATGAGCCAGTAGACGGCACCTACGGTGGCACTGCCCGATTGATCGGCCAGGGTGTTGGCCACTGCGTTCGCCTTGCGCACACCATTGTCAGAGCCCACCGAGAAGACGAAGGCTCCGTGCACGGGGTGCGAGTCGGCGGAGATGACCCGCCAGGCGACGACGTAGGTGCCCCTCGGCAGGTTCTGAGGCAGCGATATGGCCACGGCGTGACTGTCCCCTGAGGGGTGGTGGGTGCCCCCGTTGTCGACCCGCTGGCCGTCGGGCCCGAGCACCCGGAGGGACCCGAAGTCGATCTCGACCGGCTCGCCGAAGTGGAGGACCACCTCGCTCGGTGCCACCAGGAGCACCGAGGATGCCGGTGGGTCGGAGGACTCCAACTGGGCGTGCGCGCTGGCCGGCCCGGCGGTCCCGACCAGTACCAGGGCCACCGCGACGGCGGCGACCAGGGACTGCCCGATCCGCTTCACCGGACGCTCCCGCCGCCAAGCGCAGGACCCGGCGGGGCGGAGGGCGGTGTCCATGACGGAAGACCGTCGGGGCCAGGATTCTCCCGACCGGCGCGGTACGATCGCCAGGTGCGTCGGGGACTGCTCGTACTGGCCTTGACGGTGCTCGGCGCCACCGGATGCGCGACCGGAGCCGGTACCACCGCGTCGACGAACACCGGCCTAAGGGTACCGCTCCCCGCCGGTGCCAAACCGTCCCGGATCTCGCAGATGGTGTGCTCCGCTGATGCGATCAAGGCCATCCAATCCGTGATCGGGGAGAAGGCGGCGGTCGGCGAAGTGGCTTGGGTCAACCACCGCTACTCCTGCCGGTACGGCTACCCCACCGGCTCGATGGCCATCTCGGTCAAGGAGCTGTCCAGCTGGCCGGAGACGATCGCCTACTTCGACTCCCTGGCCACCTCCATGGGCACGTCACAGGAGATCTCCGGACTGGGCCAGGGTGCATTCCAGGCCACCGACGGCTCGGTGGTGGTTCGCAAGGACTGGAAGGTCCTGGTGGTGGACAGCAGCGGCCTCCCCGGACAATTCGGCGTGCCGGCGACGAGCTCGGGGAACGTGGCCCTCAGGGTGAGCTACCAGATCCTCGGGTGCTGGGCCGGCGATTGACGCCCGGCTGTCCGTCCCGTCAGTCCGCGAACTTGGGGATGACCTCCGTGCCCATGAGCTCGATGGTCTCCATCACCGCCTCGTGGGGGATCTTGTAGGGGTTCACCAGGCACAGCAGGAGGTCGATGTCGGCATCCTGGTAGCGGCGGCACATCTCGATGCACTCCTCGGGCGTGCCCAGGACACAGGCATTCGCGTCGATCAGGTATTCGAGGCTCAGCAGGTCGAGAGAGCCGTCATCGCTGTGCTGTTGCATGTCGGCCGCGTACGAGTAGGACCCCAGGTCCTCGCTCCGCTCGGCCATCCACTCCGACACCGAGGCGATCTGGCGCGCGCCCACCTTGGGGTACCACTCGAAGGACTCGCGGGCCAGGTCGAGGGCGCGATCGCGGTCCGGGGAGCACAGGGCCATGGTGAAGGTGGCCGTCTCGTTGTGGACATACGCCCCCAGCGGCTCGGTGCAGCCGGCCACCGCCCGGCGGTAGACGTCGACCTTGCGCTTGACCTCCTCGGGTGAGATCCCGACGGCGAAGGAGCAGAGCCCCAGACCGAGCTCACCGACCTGTCGGTGGCCGTCCTCGCTGGTGGTCGCCCCCCAGATCGGTGGATGTGGTTGCTGCAGGGGCTTGGGTTGAACCCGCCGTTTGGGCATCTGCCAGTACTGACCGGAGAATTCGTACTCGTCGTTGGTCCAGCAGCCGACCACGTGCTCGATGGCCTCGCGCCACATCTGGCGGGTCTGGCCCGGGTCGACCCCGAATCCCTCGAGCTCGGCCCGGGTGGCCGAGCGCCCGGTGCCGAAGTCGACCCGACCGTTGGAGATCAGGTCGAGGACGGCCACCGACTCAGCGGTGCGCACCGGGTGGTTGTAGGGCGAGGGCATCAGGCGAACGCCGTAGCCGAGCCGGATGCGGTCGGTCAGGGCGGCGATGGCACCGTAGAGGACCTCCGGGTTCGAACAGTGCGAGTACTCCTTCAAAAAGTGGTGTTCGACGGTCCAGAAGGCGCTCCAGCCGAATCGTTCGCCGGCCACCGCCTGCTCGATGGTGTTGCGATAGGCGATCAGCTCGCTGTCGGCCTCCCAGGGTTTGGGTACCGGGATCTCGTAGAAGAGCGCGAATTTCATTGAGTCATTCCCTTCGCTCGTCGCCGGTGCTGGCGACAGTCAAGACAGTCAAGTGGTCGGTCACCCGTACGCTAGCTACGCGCCGCCGGGGCCACAGACTCGGCGAGGAAGGTGGACAGGGCCTTCCACCACGCGTCGGGGCCCTCGAATTGCGGGCTGTGACCGGCGTCGGGGATCACCGCCAGTGAGCCACCGGGGATGGCCGCTGCCATCCGCTCCGACGAGCCGACCAGCGGCCCATCCTGCTCCCCGACGATCACCAGGACCGGCAGCGACGGCGGAAGCGACTTGAGCTCCTTAAGTCGGTCGCCGGTGCCGGCGAACTTCGGCGCCATGGCTGCGTAGAGGGCCGGAGACGTGGCCCGGAATTTGCGGTCCTCGAACTCCGCGTAGCCAGGTCGATCGGCGAGGAGTCGCTTGTGCGCAGGGGAGTCGAGGGGGTTCTCCCGGCTGGCCATGACCTCGGCGAGGCTCCCCATGCCCCGGGTGCGGACGATCGACACGGCCGCCTCGACCAGTTGTGGATCGAGGCCCTCGATCGGACCATGGTCGGTGTCCATCAGGACGAGGGCGTCGAGTCGCCCGGGTGCCTCATGTGCCACGAACTGGGCCACCATGCCACCCATCGAATGCCCGAGCAGGCTGAGTCGCCGCCAACCGAGGGCATCGATCAGGCGCAGTACGTCGTGGGCGAGGATCTCGAACGAGTAAGCGGCCTCAGCGGTCGGCTTGGAGCTCGCACCATGCCCGCGCAGATCAGGGGCGACCGCATGCCAACCGGCACCGGCCAGGGGATCGAGCCAGTCGGTGAAGTCCTCCTTTGCCCCGGTGAACCCGTGGAGAAGGAGGAAAGGGCGCTGACCGACCCCTGCCTCGGCGATCGAGAGCTCGATGTCGCCCAGGTCGATGCTTCGTTGGTCCATGCCGTTCATGTTCGCACACGCCATCGTGACGGACCGTTGGGGTGGGAACAGCCGCATGCTCCGGATCGACTACCTCGGCACCGACCACGACTGGGGCAACCGGTTCCTCACCGACGACAGGCGGGGCGGCTCCTCGAACGGATCGGCGGGCAAGGCGTTCTCGTGCGCGCACCCTTCGCCGTCCGGAAGGGGTCCACCGAACTGCAGGTCAACAGCCCGGCGGCGCCGACCCAGACCCAGGCCTACGCCATACGGCTCGTGTCCAGGGTCTGATGGGTCGGAGAGCCGGTGTCCCGCCAAGGGCAGCGGCACACTCCCGGCCGCCGCTGAACTGGGCCTTCGACTCGGGCGCCTAGGGCAGGTCGACGAGGGCGATCTCGCGGAAGCTGTCTCCGTGGAACCTCACGCCCCGGTCGATGGACGGCTGCCGGCGGGACGGGGCCAAGGCGGCGGCCGACTCCATCGCCTCCTGGTCCGCCCACACCACCCCCACGAGGCCATGGCCGGTCTGACGGTTCATCAGGGTGCGCACGGACCGGAACCCGGGGTTCGACTTGATCCGGGGAAGGACCTCGCTCTGGAAGAAGACGACATTCTCGTCGATCTTCGTCGGCTCCATGCTGATCCGCGTGACCATCAAGGGCGAACCGATGACCGGTCGCGCGCTGATCTCAGCCAGCAACTGCTCGAACACCTCGACGGTCATCTCGCCTCCGATGATGCCGAGACCCTCCTGACGGTTCTTGGCCAGCGCGCTCTCGCTGGCCTCCCGATCCGCTTCGGTCTCCCACAGCGAGAGGATGCTGAGGACACCGCCGGATCGATCGGCACTCGCCGTGGCGCCCCGATAGCCATGTTGCGCGTTGAGGTTGGGCAGTACCTCTTCACGCACATAGTCCACACCTTGGTCGATGTTCTTTGCGCCGGTGAATGACACGAGACGGGTATGCATCGGATCTCCTCTCGGCCCCGCGCCCTACCAGGCTACGCCGATCCGAATCGCCCCGCTCCGGCCGTGATCCCTCGACCGACACGGTGTCGGTTCACGAAAACGGTTCGTTGGTTGCGGCCACAATGAAGTGGGCGAGCAGAGGAAGGCGTCATCCGACGTCACCGCGACCCCACCAGGGAGACCGATGGGTCCAGCTGGGCGGTCGCCTCCCTGACGGCGGTGCCCAGGTCGGCCGAGGGCCGACGATCATAGACGGGCCCCGCGCCATGGGCGAGGAGCAGACTGGCCATGGCCACGCCGCGAGCCGGAACCGGCAAGGGAGCCTGCAGGGCATCGAGCAGGGCCCGGATATCCGGTTCGCAGGCGATGATGCCCTTGCGGTTGACCGGTACGCGCGGATCGCGCATGACCGGTGGTGTACGAGCCTGCACCAACAGGCTCTCCCAGTTCTGGGCCAGTGCGCAGCGCCGCGCCGGCGAGACCAGCACCTGCGCCCGGACGGCGGAGAGATGGCTCGACTCGGACGGGTGTCCCTGTGCGAGTCGGCGATCGAGGGCCGGCGCCAGCCACCGGGCCAACAGGCGGCCCCACCTCCGATTCGGTCGAGCCGTCAATGGGCCGGGATGGTCCGGGTCGATGAGGAGCAGCGTGGTCAGCCCGGTGCCCGGCCCTTCCGTCGGGAGGCACATCGACCGCCTCACCCGGAAGAACCCAGAAGTTGCCATGAGTCCATGGTGGGGGCTGACATCGGCCGGCGAAAGTGGCATGATCGACATGGTGCGCGACATATCTGCCAATTCCTCAGGGGTCCGGCTGGCCCACCACCCCGCCGGCGGCGGACACGGCCTCCCCCCGCGGGTCTCCCACGATGTGGCGGTCGTCGTCTACGACGGGTTCACCCCCTTCGAACTCGGAGTGGTCTGCGAGGTCTTCGGCGAAGCCCGGTGGGTGGCTCCCGGCCAGCCGTGGTACCGCCTGCTCGTCTGTGGGGACAACCCGGGCCCGGTGACCGCAGACGGTGGCTTCCAGATCCTGGTTCCCCACGGGCTCGAGGCCCTCGCCCGCGTCGACACGGTGATCGTGACGCCGACCTACCGACCGCGGGAGGTGCCCGGGAGCGTGTTCGAGGCACTGCGGTCGGCCCACGCCCGCGGGTGCCGCATCCTCTCGTTGTGCAGCGGCGCGTTCGTCCTGGCCGAAGCGGGACTACTCGATGGGCGGCGCGCCGCCACCCACTGGACGGAATGCGACGAGCTGTCCCGCCGGTACCCCCTCGTGTCAGTCGACTCCGGGGTCCTCTATGTCGACGAAGGCGACATCCTCACCTCGGCCGGCAGTGCCGCCAGCATCGATCTCTGCCTGCACGTGGTCCGCCAGGACTACGGGAGCGAGATGGCCACCCAACTCGCCCGTCAGCTGGTCGTTCCGCCCCAGCGCGACGGGGGCCAGGCCCAGTTCATCGAGAAGCCGTTGCCGGACCTCGACGGTTCCAACCTGTTCGCCGACACGGTCACCTGGCTGCAGGAGCACCTCGACGAGCCGGTGAGGGTCGAGGACCTCGCCCTCCGCTCGGCCATGAGCCCACGGACGTTCGCCCGTCAATTCCTGGCCGCCACCGGGACCACTCCGTACCAGTGGCTGCTCGGCCAGCGGGTCCAACTCGCCCAACGGCTCCTCGAAGTGAGCAACCTGTCGATCGAGGCGGTGGCGGCGAGGAGCGGGTTCTGCACGGCCGGCAATCTCCGCAAGCATTTCAGCCGGATCGTGCACACCAGCCCGCAGGCCTACCGCCACGCGTTCCAGGACCGGGACACCGCCTGACCGACCGCCACGTCACTGTCAGGTGTCGGAGAGATGGTGACGGGCCGCGTAGGTCGCCGCCTCGGTTCGATTGGCGCAGCCGGTCTTCTGGAGGATGGCCCGGACAGGTGGGAAAGCTCTGCCTCGGCCTCGATCCCGACGACGCCCAGCGGTGGGGCTGAGCCTTCTTGCCCAAATAGGACACGCAGCCACGACAGACAGCCACGAACCACAGCCACGACGGACAAGGAGACGGTCATGTTCATTCAGGTGTTCCAGGGGAAGCTCCGAGACGCTGCCCTGTGGTCGCGTCGGGTCGAGACGTGGCGCCGGGAGATCGAGCCGAGGACGACGGGGTTCCTCGGCTTCACGTCGGGGGTGGTGGCCGGGGACTACGCCATCACGGTCGTGCGGTTCAAGTCGGGGAAGGCGGCCCGGGTCGACAACGACCTTCCGGAGCAAGGGGAATGGTTCGAAGAGACCTCCAAGGCCTTCGAGGGTGACGTCACCTTCCACGACTGCCATGAAGTCGACGTCCTCCTCGGCGGCGGCTCGAACGACGCGGGATTCGTGCAGATCATGCAAGGCCGTGCGAAGGATCCAGGGGAGATGCGGAGCCGGCTGAAGGACATGGAGATCGAGTTGCACCGGATCCGTCCTGATCTCATCGGTGCCACGACCGCTTGGCACGGGGACAGCGGCTTCACCCAGACCGCCTACTTCGTCTCCGAGACCCAAGCGCGCAAGAACGAGCAGGCGATGGCCGACAGCACGTTCTACGAGGACTTCATGTCGCTGATCGACGGCGGCCTGACTTTCTACGATCTCCTCCAGCCTGACCTCGAGTGAGGCTTCGGCCTACCGGCCCGACCGGCCCTACCGGCACGCGCCCACGAAATGTAGGGTGGGCTGTCCGTCAAGGGGGAGCCGATGACCGAGACGACCGTGCAGACCGAGCAGTTCGTGGCCCAGGTGTTGGCCGGTGGAGGCGGTGCGCTCGCCCGGGCCGCCGCTCAGGACCTCCGATCGGGGGACCCGTCGGCGCCGGCCCGGGTCGCCGCCCTGTGCCTGAGTGTCGCCATCACCACGCCGGAGCGCCTGGTCGAGACCTATGACAGCCTGGCTTACGGATGGGTGGGGAAGGCTCCGGCCGCCGACCCGATCGCCGGTGCCGGCGCCCCCGCCGATGTCCCCGACGACCTCTGGGACGCGATCTGGGCGCTGGTCTTCGACCCCGATGCCGGAAGGGACCCGTCCGACATCACCGTTCGGACGGCGGCGCTGGCCGGCCTGCTGCCCGCCGAGTTCAACCACCGCTTGGCAGCCATGGCCCTCCGCTACCCGGGGGTGACCGATGCCGCCTCGTCGGGGCTGCCCCCACGGTTCTTGCTCGACGACCTCGCCCGGTGCCCCAGGGACTCCCTGGCCGGGAACCTCCACTCGCTCGTCGTGGACGACGGCTTCGACCTCGAGGTGCTGGATCGGGACGCACTGGCCCTGACCGACCTTCCCCATCCCCTCGGCTACCTCAATGTCCGCATCCTGCAGTGCCACGATGTCTGGCACGAGGTGGCCGGCTACCAGACGACCGGCCTGCACGAGGTGGGGATCTCCGGGTTCCAGATGGGCCAGTTCGGGCACCACTACTCCTCCATGTTCCTCGGCGTGGTGCTGACCAAGGTCGCCTTCACCCAGCCGTTCGAAGGGACGGGATTCCTCCTCGACACCATCCTGTCGGCCTACACGCACGGCCGCGAGACGCCGCCGCTCATCGGTGTCGCCTGGGAGGAGATCTGGGACCGGCCGGTGGAGGAGATCCGGGTGAGCCTGGGCGTCCGGCCGTTCGAGTCGCCGTATCCACCGGGCATCTTGGAGGACCTCCGCTCGGCGTAGCCCGGCCACGAAAGCGGGGGGAGCTGACCTGGTGACGATCAAGGACACCTCACCACGGCTGCGCCTGGTCGCCTCGACACTGTTGCCGGCCGCGCTGGTGGTGGCCTTCCAGATCGCCTTCTTCCCCCTCCCGTTGGGGGTGGCGCTGCAAGGGGTGATCATCGGCCTGCTGGGAGCGCTCGTCGCCGTGGGCATGGCCCTCGTCTACCGGGCCAACCGGATCCTGAATTTCGCCCAGGTCGAGCTGGGACTGGCCCCGACCGTGCTCACCGTGTCGCTGATCGCCTACAGCGGGGTGAACTACTTCCTCGCCGTCGCCGTTGGCCTGGTCGGATCGCTGCTGGTCGGCGCCATCGTCGAGCTGGTCATCATCCGGCGCTTCTTCCACTCTTCGCGGCTCATCCTCACCGTGGCCACCATCGGGCTGTCCCAACTGCTCGTCGCCGGAGCGCTGTTCCTCCCCGACATCTGGGGCCAGCGGCCCACCGCCGTCATCGTCCACCTGCCGATCTCACTCCACTTCACCGTGTTCCCCCTGGTCTTCTCCGCCGACCACGTGGCGGCCATGGTCGTGGCGCCGATCGCGCTCGTCGGTGTGGCCCTCCTGCTCCGCTACACCGACATCGGCATCGCCATCCGGGCCAGCGCCGAGCGGGCTGACCGGGCCATGTTGCTCGGCGTCCCGGTCAAGCGGCTCCAGACGATCGTCTGGGCGGTGGCGGCCATGCTCTCGTTCGTCGCCGTGTTCCTCCAGGCCGGGATCCTCGGACTTCCGGCCGGCATCACCCTCAGCTTCACGGTCCTGCTGGCCGCCCTCGCCGCCCTGGTGCTCGGGAACCTCACCGATCTGCCGACCGTCGCCGCCTCGGCCGTGGCCCTCGGTGTCCTCCAGCAGGGCGTGCTGTGGAACCACGAGACCGACCCGGGACTGGTCGGGCCGGTGCTGGCCGCGGTGGTCGTGGCCGGCCTGCTCATCCGCCGGGTGCGGTCGTCACGGGCCGACGCCGAGCAGGTCTCGACCTGGGCGGCGGCTGACGAGATGCGCCCGGTTCCCCGCGAGCTGCGCGCCTTGGCCGAGGTGCGACTCGTCCGGTGGGCCACCGCAGTTCTCGTCGGCGGCTCGCTGTTGGCGGTCCCCTGGCTCCTCTCCGGAAACGCCGGGAACCAGCTGAAGGCCACCGCGGTGGTCGTCTTCGTGATCATCACCCTCTCCGTCGTGGTGCTCACCGGTTGGGCCGGACAGGTCACCCTCGGCCAGATGGCGTTCGTGGCGTTCGGCGGTGCGACCGGCGCCTACGCCACCCAGACCTGGCACCTCGACCTCAGTCTGGGACTGCTGATCGCGGGAGCCACCGGCGCGGCCGTGGCCATGCTGGTCAGCCTCCCCACCCTCCGGCTGCGGGGCTTCTTCCCGGCGGTGACCACCCTGGCCTTCGCCATCGCCACCTCGAGCTATCTCCTCAATCCGCAGTACTTCTCGTGGATCCCGGTCAACCGCGTGGCCCGGCCCGCGCTGTTCGGGGCCTTCCGTCTGACCTCACAGCCGAGCTACTACTACGTGTGCCTGGCCTGTCTCCTCCTGGTCACCGTCGGTGTCCGGGGTGTCCGCCAGTCCCGTACCGGCCGGGTCCTGCTCGCCCTGCGCGAGAATGAGCGGGGGATCCAGTCCTTCGGCGTCAACGTCATGCGGGCCAAGCTGACCGCCTTCGGCCTCTCGGGGTTCATCGCCGGCATCGGTGGCTGCCTGCTCGTGCACCTCCTGCAGGCGTTCAGTCCTTCCGTCTTCGGGCCCGGTGCGAGCTTCGAGGTGTTCACCACCGCGGTGGTGGGTGGACTCGGCTCGCTCCTCGGCGCCGCCCTCGGGGCCATCTACCTGCAGGGGGGCCAGTGGTTCCTCCCCGGGGCCGATTGGCAGGCCCTGACCTCGGCGGCCGGGGTGCTGATCGTCTTGATGGTGATCCCGACCGGCCTCAGCGATGTGGTGTTCCGCCTCCGTGACCGCTGGCTGCGCTCGGTGGCCTCCCGGCGGGGCATCGTGGTGCCGAGCCTGGTGGCCGACGTCGGATCACGGGCCGAGCGGGAGCGCGTCGAACCGGTCGAAGTCGTCGTCGGCGACGACCTCCGCATCGCGCTGCCCGAGGGGCCGGAAGCCGGAGCGGCCGGAGCGGCTGCCGTGGCCGGAGCGGCTGCCGAGACCACCGCGGCGGCCGGCGTCACCGTCGGTGCCGAGGAGGGGTCGGCGCCGCCGTGAGTGCACCGGCGTCATCCCCACCTACCCGTTCGACGTCCGCGGTGCACCGGGTGAAGGCCGCCATCCGCCATCCGTCGCGGTGGCTGGCCGGCCTCACCGGCGGCGGCCCGGTCTACGCCTTGTGGATCCTCTTCGGCCTCAACATGACCTCCCAGATGGACGCCACCGGCTTCAGCATCCTGATCCCCAACATCCGCGACGCCTTTCACATGACCAACGCCGGCATCCTGTCGCTGGTGGCTGCGGCCGCGGTGGTGGGACTGGCCCTCCAGGTGCCGATCGCCCAGGTGGCCGATCGGCGGAACCGCGTCCACCTCATGCTCCTCGGGGCCGGCGTCTTCGCCGCCTTCGTCTTCGGCACGGGCCTGGCCATCTCCGTGTGGATGCTGGCGGTGATGCGCTCGGGTACCGGCGTGGGCCAGGCCACGGTCGGACCGACCCACAACTCGCTCATCGCCGACTGGTACCCGATCAACTCGCGTCCCCGGGTCTACGCCTTCCACTTCAGCGCCAACGCCATCGGAGCCTTCGTCGGGCCGATACTGGCCGGCCTCCTGGCGGCCTGGCTGGGCTGGCGGGCCCCGTTCCTCGTCTTCCCGATCCCGGTGGTGATCCTGATCCTCATGGGAGCGGGGCTGAAGGACCCCAGTCGGGGGATCCAGGAGCGGCTGGCCATGGGGGTCACCGAGGCCCTCGAGACCGAGGAGCCCCCGCCGTCCTTCGCCGAGGGCTGGCGCATGGTCTGGAAGGTCGAGAGCCTCCGCCGGATCTTCTACGCCCTGCCCTTCCTGGCCGCCTCCCTGGTGGGGTTCGCCTCCCTGGCCTCCATCCTGTACCAGCAGAAGTTCGGCCTCGACGTGGCCCAGCGGGGTTGGGTGGCCGCCGCCGCCGAGCCGGCCCAGCTCATCGGCCTGGCCATCGGCGCCCGGGTGGGGAGCAGGTTGATCCAGCGCGATCCCGGGCTCATCCTCCGGTTCCTGGCGGCCGTGGCCCTCGTCACCTCGGGACTGCTCGTCCTGTTCGCGCTGGTCCCGGTCCTCTGGGTCACCGTCGTGGTCAACATGGCAATCACCGCCTCGCTGGCCGCGGTGGGCTCCGGCATCTACGCCTCGCTGTCGCTGGCCATCCCGGCCCGATCCCGATCGCTGGGGTTCTCGATGGGGGCCATCTGGGTCATCCCGGGCCTGGTCGTCCTGCCGATCATCGGCGCCATCTCCGACTCGGTCGGCATCCGGGTCGGGATGCTCGCACTGGTGCCGGTCTTCCTGGTGGGGGGCCTGGTCATCTCCACCGCCGGCCGGGTGATCGACCGGGACATCCTCCAGGTCCGGACCATGGCCGCCGCCCGCTCCGAGGTGCTCTTCGCCCGCCGCCGGGGTCTGGTGAAGCTCCTGTTGGTCCGCAGCCTCAACGTCTCCTACGGCCAGGTCCAGGTCCTCTTCGACGTCGACTTCGAGATCGAGGAGGGTGAGATCATCGCCCTCCTCGGCACCAACGGTGCCGGCAAGTCGACGCTGCTGAAAGCCATCTGCGGGGTGGTCGAGGCCGACAAGGGGGCGGTGATCTTCGACGGCCGGGACATCACCCACATGCCTCCCAATGAGATCGCCGCCCTCGGCATCACCCAGGTGCCGGGCGGGCAGGGCGTCTTCCCCGGCCTCTCGGTGGCCGACAACCTGAGGGTGGCCGGCTGGCTCGACCGGAGGCACCGCACCCGGACCGCAGCGCGCGTCGAGGAGGTGCTCGGGTTCTTCCCGGTACTGTCCGACCGGCTCGACCAGCCCGCCGCCACCCTCTCCGGCGGTCAGCAGCAGATGCTCGCCCTGTCGATGGCCTTCCTGGCCCGGCCTCGCCTCTTGCTCATCGACGAGCTCAGCCTCGGCCTGGCCCCGGTCGTCGTCGAACAGCTGCTCCCCCTCGTCGAGGTGATCCGGGCCCAGGGCACGACGGTGATCCTGGTCGAGCAGTCGGTGAATCTGGCCCTGACCATCGCTCACAGCGCGTATTTCATGGAGAAGGGGGAGATCAAGTTCCACGGGCCGACCGCCGAGCTCCTCGACCGGCCGGACATCCTGCGGTCGGTATTCCTGGGAGGAGCCGGATCGCGGGACGGGCAGGGGACCGGGGCGGCGCGGGCCACCGCCGCCGCCGCTGCTGCCGCCGTCTCCACCGCCGTCTCCGGGCCCGCGCCGGACGGCCGGACCGGACCGGGCCCGACCCCGCCGGGCACCACCGGGGCTCCGGCCGCACCCACGCTCGAGGCATCCGGCCTGGCGGTGCGGTTCGGTGGCATCGCCGCGGTGGACGGGGTCTCGCTCACTGTGGCCCCCGGCGAGGTCGTCGGCATCATCGGACCGAACGGAGCCGGCAAGACGACGCTCTTCGACCTGATCTCCGGATTCACCCGCAGCGACGCCGGCACGGTGATGGTCGGGGGTCGGGATGTCACCGGGTCCAGTCCGGATCGGCGGGCCCGGCTCGGACTGGGCCGCTCCTTCCAGGACGCCCGGCTGTTCCCGGACCTCACCGTCGAGGACACCATCGCCGTCGCCCTCGACCGGTGGGTGGACGTAACCGACCCGTTCAACGCCGCCCTCCACCTCCCGGCCTGGGTCGACTCCGAGCACAGGGTGCGTCTGCTGGCGGACGAGCTCATCGAGATGCTCAACCTGGAGGCGTTCCGCTCCAAGTTCATTCGGGAGCTGTCGACCGGTTCGCGGCGGGTGGTCGACCTGGCCTGCGTGGTGGCCCACCGCCCCTCGGTGGTCCTCCTCGACGAGCCCTCGAGCGGGATCGCCCAGCGCGAGTCCGAGGCCCTCGGGCCCCTGCTGCTCCAGATCCGCGACACGCTCGGGGCCAGCCTGGTGGTCATCGAGCACGACATCCCGCTCCTCACCGGGGTGGCCGACCGGATGGTCGCGCTCGATCAAGGCCGGTGTGTGGCCGAGGGCCCACCCCACCAGGTGCTGGAGGACCCGCTGGTGGTGGCGTCGTACCTGGGGGTGACCGACGCGGCCATCACCCGATCGGGGATTTCAGCTTCACACCCGCCGGGCTCTTCGGGCCCGGTGACGGCCACCGACTAGCCCTCCGGACTGGAGACGGTCGAGTACGTGCCGAGTGGGTACAGTTCCGATCAGCCAACCGGGGGATGAGCCGATGTCATCGATACCACCACCACCAGCCAGGGCCGGGTTCCTCAAGCGGTTCGGTCCGCTGATCGCCATCGTGGTGGTGGCGGTGGTGGTGGTGGTGGTGGTCGCCACCCGGTCGTCGAAGTCGCCGTCCACCAGCGCGTCGCCGACCACCACCTCGGCTGCTCCGTCCGGTGCGCCGGCCGGGGTCGTCTCCTTCACCCAGGCCAAGCAGGAGGGCAAGGTCAACTCGATCAACTGGGGCGACCGCTGTGACACCTCCACCGGCAAGCTCAAGTACCCGAGCTTCTTCGCCGGCGCGTGCTACGCCCCCTTCACCGGGGACAACGGGGGGGCGACCGCCCAGGGGGTGACTCCGACCACCATCAAGGTCGTCTTCTATCAAGCCGAGCAGACCGATCCGATCCTCAACTACATCACCTCGGCCATCAAGGACACGGCCACCAACCAGCAGACCGTCGACACCATGCAGAATTGGGTGTCGTTCTACAACCACTACTTCGAGACATACGGCCGCACCGTGGAGATGGTTCCGTACACAGCCACCGGGACGTCGGACGATCCGGTGGCGGCGAGGGCCGACGCCGTCACCATCGCCACCAACATCAAGCCGTTCGCCGTCTGGGGCGGGCCCATCCTCACCACCGCCTTCGCCGACGAGCTGGCTGCCCGCAACACGCTGTGCATCGACTGCGGCTCCGGAGACACCAGCAGCTACTTCCAGCAGCGCTCGCCGTATGTCTGGTCGCTCGGCATCCTGCCCGAGCAGGGGATCACCCACGTGGCGGAGTTCCTGAAGAAGCAGGTGGCCGGGCGGGACGCCTCCTTCGCCGGGGAGAGCGACTTCACCAGCCAGAAGCGGAAGTTCGGGCTCGTCGACCTGGTCAACGACGCCAATTCGGCGCAGTTGCTCACCGACTGGAAGCAGAAGCTGTCGGCCGCCGGCATCGACGTGGCCCAGTACGTGACCTATGCCTCGCCGGTCGATCTCCAGACCAGTGCGCCGGCCCTCATCGCCAAGCTGAAGGACGCCGGGGTGACCTCGGTGATCTTCTCCGGGGATCCCATCGCCCCGCAGTCGCTGACCCGGGCGGCCACCAGCCAGGGCTACTTCCCCGAGTGGGTCATCTCGGGCTCGGTGCTCACCGACACGGCCGCCTTCGGCCGCACCTATGACCAGCGGCAGTGGGCCCATGCCTTCGGGGTGTCCTTCGGTGCGGCCCGCACCGGCGTGACCGGGGCCATAACGCTCTACAAGTGGTACTTCGGGCAGGATCCTCCCGATCTCACCGCCGCCGCCACCTCGGTGGTGGACCCGGCGCTCTTCTATCCGGTGATCCAGGGGGTCGGCCCCGACCTGACCGCGCAGAACTTCAAGACCGCCACCTTCGCCGGGCTTCCCACCCAGCGGGCCATCACCCAGCCGTCCCTCTCCTGGGGCAACCACGGCATCTGGCCCCAGACCGACTTCGGCGGCGTCGACGACGCCACCGAGGTGTGGTGGAACCCGTCGATCTCCGGCCCCGACGAACTCGGCCGCCAGGGCCGTGGCCTCTACGAGTACGTGGGCGGGGGCACCCGCTACCTGCCGGGCCAGTGGCCGACGGAAGCGACCAGGGCGTTCCAGAAGTCAGGGGCGGTGGCCATCTACACCACGCCGCCGGCCAGCGAGCAGGTGCCGAACTACCCCTCGCCCGCCGCCCACGGCTGAGCGGTCGCTCCCTCCGCCGTGGGCTCCCGGGCCGAGATCAAAGCGGTCCGCCGCCACCGGGTCCCGGCCTGGTGGACCGATGCCAAACTCGGCATCTTCGTCCACTGGACCCCCGCCTCGGTTCCGGCCTTCGCCCCGGTGGACAGCGAGATCGGCGACCTGCTGGCCCGCCGGGATCCCGGCGCCATGGCCTGGTCCCCCTACGCCGAGTGGTACCAGAACTCGCTCCGGTTCCCCGACAGCCCCGCCGCCCGGTTCCACGCCCGGCACTATCCGGGCCGGAGCTACGACTCGTTCATCCCGGAGTGGGAGGCCGGCCTGGCCGGCTGGGATCCCGACGGGTGGGCGGCCCGCTTCGCCGCCACCGGGGCCCGCTACGTCGTCCTGGTGGCCAAGCACCATGACGGCTACTGCCTGTGGCCCACCGATGTGCCCAACCCCAACCGGCCCGGATTCCACTCGACGCGGGACGTGGTCGGTGAGCTGGCCGAGGCGGTCCGGGCCCGCGGCCTGCGCTTCGGCGTCTACTACTCCGGCGGGCTCGACTGGACCTTCAACGACCGTCCCATCGGATCGTTCGGCGACCTGCCGGCGGCCCAGCCCCGTGGCGGGTACGTCGCCTACGCCGAGGCCCACCTGCGCGAGCTCATCGGCCGGTACCGCCCCAGCGTCCTCTGGAACGACATCTCGTGGCCGGGCAGTCTGCGACAGCTCGCCGGCCTGCTGGCCGGGTACTACGACACGGTGCCCGACGGCGTGGTCAACGACCGGTTCATGCCGTGGTCGCCGCTGTGGGAACTGGCCAAGTCGCCACCCGGCCGCCGGATGCTCGACTTCTACTCGGCCCGGAGCGCGGCGGCCAAGCGGGGACTGGTGCCGCCCCGGCCTCCCCTGTTCGATGTCCGCACCCCGGAGTATGCGGTGTTCGACGGCGTGCAGCCGACCCCGTGGGAGTGCGTCCGGGGCATGGACAAGGGCTTCGGGCACAACCGGGAGTCGACCGAGGAGGACTTCATCTCCCGACGGGACCTGGTGTGGTCACTGGCCGACATCGCCGCCAAAGGCGGCAACCTGCTGCTCAACATCGGGCCCCGGGGCGAGGATGCGACGATCGCCGACCCTCAGCTCCGCCGCCTCGAATGGCTCGCCCGGTTCACCGACGCGTCCGGGGATGCGCTGTTCACCACCCGGCCCTGGGTCCGTCCCCAGGGGGTGGCCGAAGATGGCGTCGAGATCCGCTACACGACCCGGGACACCTCCGTGTTTGCGTTCCTCCGGCTGGTGGGACCCGATCGGGGAACGGATCCGGCAGCGACCCGCCCGGTGACCCTGGCCGAGGTGCGGGCGACGCCGATGACCGAGGTGGCCACGCTGGACGGGCGACCCCTGGCCTGGGTGCCCACCCCGGACGGGATCAGGGTCGAGCCCGAGGAGGCACTCTCCGCCGAGCTGCCCGTCGTCGTCGCCCTCCGCCATGTCGAGGCCGGCTGAACCCACGGCCGGGGCTGGGTCACCCCGGCGCTCCGGCACCTGACGGGGCCGCCGATGATCAACCCTGACCTGCTGTGGCCCCCGGCTTGGCGGACAGTCTGAGCGCCTCACTCCAGGATTCCGGCGTGTTGGCCGTGGTGGCCTTGGCGACGATCTCCTCCAGGCCTTGCGCCTTCCGTCCCGCACCGGCGGCAGCTTGAGCCGCGAGCCTCGCCGCCTCCGCCAGCTTCGGAGCCTCCTGGGCCGACTGCTCGGCTGTCTGCTTGGCCTCGGCGGCCGCCCGTTCCGCCGCCTTGGCTGCCTCCGCGGCTTCCTGGGCGGCCTTGGCCGTACGCTCAGCCGATCGGCGGGCGTCAGAGACCTTGCGGGCCGCGGCCTGGGCCCGCTCGGCGGCGTCCTCGGCCTCCTTGGCCGTCTGCCCCGCCAGCTGGGTGGCGTCGGCCGCCGCTTGCATGGTCTGGGCAACCTCGGCCACGACGGCCGCAACCCGGGCCGCTTCCTGCCAGGCCTCGGGGGTCCCGAGGGCCTGGGCCTTCGTGACTGCCCTCTCGGTCTGCTCGGCCCAGCTGGTGGCCTCTTCCGCCGCCCCCTGGTTCCTTGCACTCTTCGCCCTCGTCGCAGGAGGCGTCACAGCTTGATGGCGCAGATCGTTGCCATTGAGACGATCGTTGCCTGTGAACGATGTGACGACCACGGCATCGCCGGGTGCTCTCGCGTCCATTGCTGATTCCCCCTCTGGGTTCGGTGCCACTTCCACGTTGTCTCCGGTGTCGGCTTCCGCCCCCGCTCTCACTTCCAACTCTTCTTCCACAGTTGGTGCGGACTCGGCCTTCGGTTCCGCATCCGGCTCCGTCATCGGTTCGCTCTTGGTCTCTGCCCTCGGCTCCGCCTCCGGTTCTGGTCTTGTCTCTGCCTTCGGTTCCTGTTTCGTCTCTCCGAACCCGCGCAGGGCGGTCCAGGTCTCATCGCCGCCGCCCGATCGTTCCGTCGGCGAGGGATCGGCCATGCGGGAGGACGAAGTTGCCGGCGGAGTGGATGCCGGAGATTCCGAGGGTGTGGCTGCCGGTGGTGTCGGGGCAACAGCGAAAGCCGGCGTGACGGCCGGCGTGACAGCCGGCACCGCGGCGCTGGCCGTCGGCGGCGGGGCAGCCGGTACGGAAGGGCCAACCCGGGGGCCGCTGCGTCCGGCAGCTGCCTTCGCGTCCCCGGCCGGGGACGGCTGCGACCGGAACGGCGCCAGCAGTTCGCTGGCACTCAGATCGGCGGTTCGGGACCCACCAGCCCGAGGCCCGGGGCCCGGTGGGGGTGGGGGTGGGGATGCCGGCGCATCGGGGGCTCGTGAGCCGGTGGCCTTCTGCTCGGCGACCCGGGAGAAGGAATCGAGCGAGGAGACGTCGGCACCCGCCGGTGCCGGGGCCGGAGTGCTCACTTCCGCGTCGCCGACACGCGAGTGGACGTGCATGACCTGGCCGGTCAGGTGAAATCCGTCCCAGTAGCGCATCAGCCCCGGGTCGGCCTCATCGGGGTACCACCCCGGCCCGGCATTGTCCGGCAGGGCCACGGATGCGGTCGGGTGCGGGGTCCCCTCATCCGCTCCGGCACTGCCGGCTGGGCGGTCCTCGGGACGGGGGTCATTCGAGACGACCTGCGCCACCTGGTCGGACGCTTTGAGGTCGGTCCGTTCATCTCCCGTCGCCTTCGGGTGGCGTGCGAATGGGCGCAGTACCATACTCCACCTTTCGGCATCCGCCCCGGTTTCCTTGAGGGGTCGAGGGCGGGCGGGCGAGGCTGGATCGGTCCTTTTCGGCCCCTTTTCCACCTCAAGGCGGTTGCCCTCCCTGCCGATATCAGAGGTGTGACCAATCCCGTGCAATCGCCTTCGGCGGTGACCACGATCACCCGGGCTCCGAGCCTGGGCCTGGATGGGGCCGCCACCCTCGTCTTCCAGCCGGCGGTGGACCTCGCCACCGGTCGCCTCCTCGGCTTCGAGGCGCTGCTGCGGTGGCGCGACTCGACCGGTCGCGACATCCCTCCCTCCACGCTCATTCCGTGGGCTGAGTCCCACGGGCACATGAACGAGTTGAATGCGTGGGTACTCTCCGAGGCCTGCGCGCAGGCCGCCCGGTGGCCGTCGGGCCTCCAGCTGGCGGTCAACTGCTCGGTCTTCCAGCTGCACCGGGGCGAGGCAGCCATGGCGGCCGCCGCCGCTCTCGAACAATCGGGTCTCAGCCCCGATCGACTCACAGTCGAAGTCACCGAGACCTCGGTGGCCGACGATCTGGCGGCCGAAGACCTACACATGATGACCCGCCTGGGCATCCAACTCACCGTGGACGACGTCGGGGAGGACTGGTCGGTACTCGAGAACCTGCGGGGCTGCGTGGTCAGCACCGTGAAGATCGACGCATCGCTCACGGCCGGCCTTACCGACCCCGACGGGCAGAGTCGGGCCACGGCGGAGACGATCGTCACGCTGTGCCGTTCCCTCGGCATCTGCACCGTGGCCGAAGCAGTCGAGACCGTCGAGCAGGTGGCCATACTGCGCGAGATCGGAGCGGAGACCGCGCAGGGCTACTTCTTCTCGACGCCACTCACCGCCGACGATGCCGCCGAACTGGCGGCCATGACTCCGGCTCCGCGCTTCGCCCTGTCGGCGCCGCCCGCATGACCAGGGCCTGACCGACCTGGCCGGGCCGGTGGCCGGTGGCGCCCCAGTCGAACGGCGGGTTCCCGCCCCTGGGTGCCGGCGTCAGGACAGTCCGGCCCGCCCGCGATGCACCACCGCCCGGTGGGCGGTGGGTGGGCGGCCCCGGAGCCAATCGTGGGCCCGCGCCACCGCGGCGGCGTCCGGCGGAGCGTGCCCCCGCCTCCCGTGTGGCGGCGTGCCGAAGGGAGCTCCGCACAGGGAGCAGGTGCCGGACATCCCGGAGGCCGGGACCACCGGGCGGTGGTCGGCGTCGAGCCACGCCCCGGCTCGACGGCGACTGACCAGCTCCTGAGCCTCAGCCGGCGTTCGCGGCACACGACCGGCCTCCCCCATCTCGACCACGAACTGGGTGGCCGCCCTGATGCCGCTGGCCAACAGCTGGCTCTTCTGACTCGGCGTGAGCCCGAAGTCGATGGTCTTGATGCCGAGGGTGTCCACGAATATCGTCCGCGCCGCGGTCGTCTCGTCGATGCCGTACTCGTCCCATTCGCTCGTCATCGTCTCCAGGCAGTGGAGGCCGACCCCCTCCGACGAGGTGCAGGCCTTGGGCGGGGGATGGTCCGCTAGGAGGGCGGACAGCTTGATCCCTATGGTCGGCCACCGTGGTGGCCGGCCGTCGATGCGGTCGAAGGCGTTGATGGGGAAGTTCCGGAGCATCCCCCCGTCGACCCATGTCTCCGTTCCCGCTTCGTACGTCACCTCCGTGGTGTCGCCGTCCGGGGTGGGAATGTCGACCGTCGCCCGTTCGGACTCGAAGGTGTAGGGCTTGAAGTAGAAGGGGATCGACATGGAGGCGCGTACCGCCTCGACCACCGATTCCCCATCAGGGGGGTGGCCGTAGAGCGGGAAGTCCCAGGGGAGGCGGACCAATCGCTTCCGGCTGATGTCGGCGGTGTGGACCACCAGCCGGAATTGGTGATCGGCCTCGAGGCTCATACCCGGATCCTGGGCTTCGTCCAGGCGCAGGTCGGCGAAGGTTCGCACCCCGAGCCCGTCCAGGATGGGCTCCAGCCACCGCCCGAGGGCGTCGCCCGAGTCCAGCCCCGACTTCCAGGTGAGCTCGGCCAAGGCCAGCACGGCAGCCGACAGTCCGCCGGCACCGCCTTGCCCGAGGTTCCGCAGACCGGGCGGCTGGAACTCCCTGAAGTCGAGGGAGTCCATGTGCGATCTGAGCTCGGTCATGTCCGGGCCGCGGCGGCTGAGGGCGGCGACCAATGACGCGGCGATGGCCCCGGCGCTGGTCCCTGCCACCCCGCGGAAGGTGTAGCCGGCCTCGGCCAGGACGAGGACGGCACCGACCAGCCCGATCCCCTTGACCCCCCCACCTTCCAGGGCGAGGTCGGCCCGCAGCTCGTTGACTCCCTGCGGGTTCGGCCAGCCGTCCTTTTCCAACAGGGCGGCAGCGGCTGCGTCGAACCGCTCCTGTGCCCCGACCGTGCGGGTGTAGCCGCGGGGGTCGCCCGGGGTGATGTCCACCTTCCAGTCCGTCTCAGGGGAAGAATCCGCCATGCTGTTCCCTTCCGATCCCTCCTGGTTCTCGGCGGCCTCTCCTCCTGTGAGCGGCCCCCGCTCGACCGGTCAACAGACCTGCCGGCGAGGGAGATCTCCGCACCCGGGCCCGCCCGGTACCCTCGGTCAATCCTAAGCCATCCGGGCCGGGTCCGACCTGGTGACCCGGCCCGAATGACAAGTGGGGGTGTCATCGAGCTCCAGGTTGGCTAGAGTTCTCGGACGGCGGAGCTTTTCGCGATGCGAGCGAGGGTTGTCAATGAGTGGGACCAGTGTCGGGACGCACAACTCAAAGGTCGGGCCGGGGGGGCGCCGGTCGCCTGCGGGTCGACCGTGACCCTTCCATGAAGGCGACCGCCCTGTTGAACCTGGAGGACGACCCCTTCGTGGGGGCGGCGGTGCTCGGCGTTCTGGAGGAGAGGGACCGCCGGTACCTGGCCGAACGGAGCCTGCGCCGGCGGATCGACAAGGGGCAGGTCCTGTTCTGTGAGGGCGCCTTCTCCGACTCCGTGCTCGTCCTCGTGTCGGGGCGGATGAAGGTCGTGAAGTACTCGAATGACGGCGCCGAATTCATCCTGAGCACCGTTGCACCGGGCGAGACCATCGGCGAGCTCGGCGTGCTGTCGAGCGGTCCCCGCTCCGCCACCGTCCTGGCCACGGAGGAGAGCGTGGTGCTCACTCTGGCCGGCTCGGTGATCATCGACCTGATCTCCGAGCGCCCGGCCCTGGCCATCGCCCTGCTCCAGCGGTTGTCCGACATGGTGCGCCGGATCACCGGCGTCGCCACCGACCTGGTCTTTCTCGACCTCAAACAGCGCGTGGCCAAGTACCTGCTCCAGCGCGCCGTCGGGGATCCACCGCCGGCCGAGCAGGTGGTCACCCAGTCCGACCTCGCCGCCAACATCGGCGCCAGTCGTCAGCGGGTGAACGCGTGTCTGCGTGACTTCCAGCGGCAGGGTTGGATCACCATGGGGTCGCGGAGTCTCCGGGTGATCGACCGCGAGGCTCTCACCCGGGTCGTCGCCTTCTGACAGCCAGGACCGCCACCGTGATCCCGAGCAAATCGCCGGTTTTGTCTCCACCGTGACAGACAGATCCCCGCCGCAGGGCCACACTGAGGGTTGTCAGTAATCCCACATCGGGAGCAGACACCGGGATCAGGAGGGCTGTGGCATGGCCGAGTCTGATTGGGCGGAGGGCACGAATGGACAACATCCGTGGGCTCTGCCACCGGAGGACGGCTGACTCGGCAATGCGGTGCACCGACCGCTGTCGACGGATCACCGGCGTGTACGTGGCCCGAGGTGGCGGGATGCATCGGTCGCATCAAACTCAGGCACGAATTCGCGGCGGGAACCGGCAGGCCGCTCCGGACCTCACCCCCCGAGGTCCGGAGCGGCTCCACATCTCGAAGTGCACTCGACGTCCTGGGAGCGGAGCCAACAGGTTCTGTCACCATCGTGACTGACAAGCGGGAAGCAGGGGCGCATCATCGTATGAGTCGGATCTCACAATAGAGCTCCCTCGAGCCAACGAAAGGACAGTTGATCATGCGTGATTTTGGTGGGCGCATCGACGAGCGAATCGCAGTATTGCGGAGTATGAGATTGTTTTCGGGCTGCAACAAGGAACAGCTCCGGCACATCCGGTCGTTGACGACGATGATGAGAATGCCACGGGGTACCGTCCTGATCGCAGAGGACACACCGGGCCAGGAGTTCTTCATCGTGGTGGAAGGGACGGCCACCGCCTCTCGACACGGTTGGTGGCTCGCCGATTTCGGCCCGGGATCCTTCTTCGGTGAACTGGCCCTGCTCGACCACGGCCAGCGGACGGCGACGGTGGTGGCCGCCACCGAGATGTGTGTCCTGGTGATCTCCCGGGTCGAGTTCTGGTCCCTGCAGGGATCGGCGCCGTCGTTTGCGCACAAGCTGCTCGTGGAGTTGGGAGTGCGGCTCCGCCGCACCGACGACCTCCTCGACGAAGAGTCGGCCTCGGCCTGGTCTCTCCGGCCCTTGGCCGCAATCGGCGCCACCGGGTGCTGAGCGCCCCGGACCGGATCGACCGAGGCGATCAGCGGGTCACAGCAGCGAGGGGATGACCGCTTCGATCACGTTCGGGCCGGGTGAGGCCAGCGCACGCGCCAGCTGATCGGCGAATTCCTCGCTGGTCCCCGCCCGTGCCGCCTGCAGACCGAATCCCTCGGCCAGGTGGACGAAGTCGATGGACGGCCTCCCGAGGTCGAGCATGTCCCGTGCCCGGGGGCCGGCGGTGTCCGCCCCGACCCGGTCGAGCTCCATGTTGAGCACGGCGTACGAGTGGTTGTTGAGCAGGATGGTGGTCACATCGAGGCCCTCGCGGGCCATGGTCCACCACGATTGCAGCGTGTAGAGGGCACTCCCGTCGGCCTCGAGGGCCACCACCCGCCGGTCGGGCGCGGCCACCGCCGCCCCCACGGCCACCGGCAGTCCCTGGCCGATGGCCCCCCCGGTCAGGCAGAGCCAGTCATGAGGCGGAGCGCCGCTGGTGGCGCCGGGGGCGAACAGCCCCGAGGTGTTCCCTTCGTCCGACACGATGGCCCCCTCGGGCAGGAGGGCGCCGAGCACCTGGCACACGCTCTGCGCGGTCAGCGGGCCGGTGGGCAGCCCGGGAGTACCGGCCTGCTGGCGGGGGGCGGCTCCCGGCTCCACCCCGAGCAGCCCGGCCAGCCCCGCCGCCGCCGCCCCCACGTCCTCCGGCTCTGCGGCCAGGGGGTGCACCGTGCATCCCTCCGGCACCAGGTCGCTCGGCTTGCCCGGGTAGGCGAAGAACGACACCGGCGACTTGGCGTCGACCAGCACCAGGTGCCGGACGCCCTCGAGCTGCATGGCGGTGAACTCGGCCAGGTAGGCCAGCCGCTCCACCGGGGGCCGGCCCGCCCCCCGTTCGAGCCGCGCCGGGAAGGTCTCGGCGAAGAACTTGGCGCCGGTGGCGGCGGCGATGTCCGCCGCCACCCCGAGCGTCGGCCCGGAGCAGGCCCGGCCCCCGATGAGGAGGGCGGCGGGCTCTCCGGACCGGAGGGCCTCGGCCGTGGCGGCCAGGAGGTCCTCGTCCGGCGCCGCGCCACCCGGAGGGAGCGTCGGCCCCGGCCCGCACACAGCCTCCCCCCCGTCCGACCATGACACATCGGCGGGGAGGATCAGCGTGGCCACCGAGCCGGGAGGGCCCGCCGCCGCGGCCAGGGCCGCCACCGCGTCCGCGCCCAGGCCGGCCGTCGACCCGGAGGTCCGGACGAAGGTCGAGACGTTGCGGGCCACCGTCTCGATGTCCGACTGCAGCTGGGCGTCGTAGCGCCGGTGGGAGGTGGCGTGGTCGCCGACGATGTTGACCACCGGGCTGCGGGCCCGCCGGGCGTTGTGGAGGTTGGCGAGCCCGTTGCCGAGCCCCGGGCCCAGGTGGAGCAGGGTCGCCGCCGGCCGGCCGGACAGGCGGGCATACCCGTCGGCGGCACCCGTGGCCACCCCCTCGAACACCGCCAGCACGCTGTGCATGTCGGTGACATCGTCCAGCGCCGCCACGAAGTGCATCTCCGAGGTGCCCGGGTTCATGAAGCAGGTGTCGACCCCGTGGTCCACCAGGGTGCGGATCAGCGCCTCGGCTCCGTTCACCGGTTCTCCCCGGAGGCGAGGGACAGGTCGAAGATGGTGCCCGGGTTGAGGATCCCGTGCGGGTCGAACGCCATCTTGATCCGGCGCATGAGGTCGAGCTTGACCGGATCCTCCAGCTCGGCCAGGTACGAGCGCTTCTGGGTGCCGATCCCGTGCTCGCCCGACACCGCCCCGCCCAGCAGGATTCCGGCGCCGATCACATCGCGCAGGAGCCGGTGGCGGACCTCGTCGTCGGGCTGCCACACCGAGAGATGGACGTTGCCGTCGCCGGCGTGTCCGCACCCGACCACCAGCGAGGCGGTGTCGGCGGCCAAGCCGCCGACGGTGGCCAGCAGGGCGGGGATCGAGGCCCTGGGCACGACCACGTCCACTATGTCGTCGGCACCGTTCGCCTTGGCCGCCCAGAACGCCCGCTCCCGGGCCCCGACCAGCTCCACTCCGGCCTGGTCCGGGAGGACGTAGACCTCGAGCGCGCCGAGCTCGCCCAGCTGCCCGGCCAATCCCGCGGTGTCCTCCTCCAGGCGCGACGCGTGGTGGCTCTCGAGGACGACCAACAGATAGGCCAGGGCCCGCTCCCGGACATCGTCGGGAACCCCGAGGTCGATGCCGGCGTTGGCAGTGATGCCCGCCATGGACACCACGTCGATGTACTCGACCATCAGGGGCCCGACGCCGCTGGCCACGATGGGCGAGACCGCCGACGCGATCTGGTCGAGCGACTCGAACGGGGCCAGCACCGTGGCCTGGAACCCGGGCCGGGGATGCAGCCGGAGTACCGCCCGGGTGACGAAGGCGAGCGTCCCCTCCGACCCGATCACCAGCTGGGTGAGGTCGTAGCCGCTGGTCGACTTCACGAACTTCCCCCCGGCGGTGATCACCTCGCCGGTGCCCAGCACGGCCTGGATCCCGAGGACGTGGTGACGGGTCACGCCGTACTTGACCGCCCGCATCCCCCCGGCGTTGGTGGCCACATTGCCGCCCAGGCTGGCCGACTGCTCGCCGGGGAACACCGGGTAGATCAGCCCGTGCGGGGCCAGGGCCTCGTCGAGCCCGGCCAGCGTCAGCCCGGGCTCGACCACGGCCACGTGGTTGGCGGTGTCGATCTCGAGGATGCGGTTCATCCGCTCGAACGAGACCACCACGCCGCCTTCCACCGGGACGCAGGCGCCCGACAGCCCGGTGCCCGCGCCGCGTGGCGTGAGGGGGACCCCCTCGGCTGCGGCCGCCGTGACGATGGCCGCCACCTCCTCGGTCGAGGCCGGGCGGACGACGGCCAGCGGACGGACGGAGGTGCCGCCCAGAGCCTCGTCGTGCGTGACGTCCTCGTTGATGCCGGCGCCGCGGTCGACGTTCGGCTCCCCCACGATGCCGATGAGCAGATCGTCGATCACCGCCGCCACGCTATCGCCTGGCGCCGTTCGTCCCCGGGCCGACGCCGGCAGCCCGACAGTGCCTCGAACCCGCCCGTCGAAGATGCCGGAGAGGCGACGAGCCGGACCGGGCCCCCTCCGTACGGCAACGGTAAGGTGCCCGCGTGAGCACTCCGCTCTACCGCGGGCCTGGTTGCGGCGCCCCGGGCTGCCGGCGGGCACTGGTCCTCGTGGAGGTCCTGCTGGTGGTGGCCGGGGTGCTGGCCTCCGGTCTGTCCGACCCGACCCGGGCGGCGGCATCGGGGCCGACGGGCCGGTCCATCCGCCCGATCTCCCCGGTCGATCTCTCCACGCCGATGGACATGGCCGGCGGCGCAGCCGAGCAGTCGGCCGTGGTGCGCTCGGGCGACGCCCGCATCGAGGTGCTCAGCCCGACACTCCTGCGCCTCGAGTACTCGCCGTCGGGCAACTTCGAGAACAGCCCGACCGTCAACGCCCTGGATCGGCGGATGCCGGTGCCGAGATTCACCACGCAGGTCTCGCACGGCTGGCTCACCATCCAGACCGCTCGAGCCACCCTCCGCTACCGGGTGGGCTCGGGACCGTTCACACCGGCCAACACGTCACTGCGGATGGCGGTAGGCAACCAGGTGAGCACCGTCGGCCCCACGTGGGAGTGGGAGTGCCCGTTCGACCAGACCTGCCAGGCGGGGGCGGCGGCGTTGCAGGGCGGGGCCTCGCTCAGCCAGGCCTTGGGCGGGTACCAGAGCAGCGCCGGGTACGTGGGCTCCCTGGCCCGACCGGGGGCCGGCGCCACCTGGCATGTCCTGGGCGCGCCGGCGGGCCCGGCGTCCCTGTCCGTCCGCTACTCGAACCAGATGGGCGCTCCCACCTCGGCGGTCCCGCACACCCTCGACCTGGTGGTCAACGGGCAACTGGTCACGACGCTGGTGGCCGCACCGACCACGAGCGCGGCGCCGTGGTCGACGGTCACCACTACTGCCTCCCTCGAGGCTGGCACCAACTCGGTGGGGGTGGTCTGCGACCCGGGCAACAGCTGCAACGTGGGCGTCGACACCCTGAGCGTCGGGCCCGCGGCCCCCGCATCCGACCTTGACTCCGACCCCCCTTCCACCCCGGCCTCCTCCCCGGCCGGGGGCGCCGCGCTGGGCGGGTGGATCCGGGGCTTCGACACCTTCACCTACGGTCCCGGCAACATCACCTGTCCACCGGGGACCGCCGGTGCGGCGGCCACGGCGGTGAATGCGGGGGACACCTGCCAGGCCGCGCTGGAGCCGATGCACACCGACGGACTGCTCGACACGGCCGGGTGGCGGCTGGTCGACGACACCCGCAGCGCGACCTGGACACGGCAGGGATGGGTCCGGCCCCGCAGCCCGGGCGGTGACGTGGAGGACGGGTACCTGTTCGCCTACGGCCACGACTACGCCGGAGCGCTGCGCACCTTCGCCCGGCTGACCGGCCCAGCCCCGCTGCTCCCCCGCAGCATCTTCGGGGTGTGGTACTCGGACTACACCCCGTACTCCAGTGCGTCGATCCAGGGTTCGCTGTACCCCGCCTTCCGGGCGGACCGGGTGCCCCTCGACACGCTGTCGCTCGACACCGAGTGGAAGGCCCCCAACAGCTGGAACGGATGGGAGTGGAACCCCACCCTGTTCCCCGACCCGGGGTCCTTTCTGAAGTGGGCCCGCTCACGCGGCATCGACGTCACCTTGAACATCCACTCCAGCATCGACGACGGCGACCCCCGGCTGCCTGCCGCCCAGCGCCTCGCCGGGGCGCCGTTGGCCTCGTCGAGCTGCACCTTCGGCCCATGCAAGGTCTGGGACTGGAGCTCGGTGCCCCAGGCCGAGTCGAATTTCGCCCTGCAGCAGAGCTTCCGGCACCAGGGGGTGGCGTTCTGGTGGTTGGACTGGTGCTGTGACGAGTCGATCGTGTCCATGCCGGGGCTCACCCCGGACGCGTGGATTGGACACCTCTACGCCCAGGAGATGGACAACCTGGGCCAGCGGGGCTTCGTCCTGGCTCGCATCGGCTCGTCGAACGACTTCCCGCAACAGGTGTACCCGGCCGGGCCGTGGTCCGACCACACCTCGGCCATCGCCTTCACCGGTGATGCCTGGGGCACGTGGAACACGTTGGCCCAAGAGGCCGCGCTCACTCCCGCGGAGGCCACCATCGGCCAGCCTTACGTGAGTGACGACATCGGCAGCTACCTGGGCGGCCCGCACAGTGCGCCCCAGGTCCCGGCCGACTTGTACGCCCGGTGGGTGCAGCTCGGGACGTTCCAGCCGATCCTCCGGCTCCACTCGGCCAACGGGAACCGGCTGCCATGGCAGTTCCCCCAACCGGTGCGGGGCATCGCCGACAACTTCCTCCGCCTCCGCGAGGCCCTGATCCCGTACACGTACACGCTGGCAGCCCAGGCCCACCGCGCCGGTCTCCCCATGGCGCAGCCGCTCTATCTCGACTACCCCGGACAGGCGGCCGCGTACTCGCACCCAGGGGAGTACCTCTATGGCTCGGACATGCTGGTGGCGCCGGTCACCTCCCCGGGCCCCGTGGCCGACACCACCGTGTGGTTGCCGCCGGGACGTTGGGTCGACTACTTCACCGGGGCCACCTTCACCGGCCCCCTCACCACCGCCCTGGCGGTGCCCCTGGACCGCATGCCGGTGTTCGTACGCGCCGGCGGCATCATCACCGAACAGCCGTCCTCCACCAGCCCCTCGGCAGCCGCAGATCGCAGCGTGGTCAAGGTCTTCCCGGGGTCCGATGGGGCCTTCGACCTCTACGGCGACCACGGATCGGGGCTCGGGTACGAACACGGGCAGTCCACCAATACTCCGATCACCGACTCCGTCGGGCGTGCCGGCTCCGCCGGGCCCGGCCCGGGCACCCGGGCCGCCCGGGTCACCATCGGTCCGGCCCGAGGCCACTACCCGGGACAGCCGAGCTCGGTCGGCTACCGCCTCGAGCTGGTCGACGTCACGCCACCCTCCCGGGTGACATTGAACGGGCGCCAAATCGACCACCTGCCGTCACCTTCCGGCGCTCCGGGCTGGTACTACCAGGCCGACGCGGCCACCGTGGTGGTCAACACGCCGTCACTCACCACCACCCGGGCCATCACCGTGGAGGCGCCGGGTGCCCTGCCGGTCGATCGACCCGAGCCGCCGGCCACCGCGTCCTGAACTGGGCAGGGCGCACTCAGTGGTGCTACACCCGCGCCTCCGCTGCGTTACTGTCGTGAACGACAGAGGACGTTCAGCACCCCGTCCTCGATGACGGGTCGCTACTTCTTGGCATCGCGGGTAGTCCGACGACGACCGGATTCGGGATCGACGAGGGAACGGTGGAGGCCGGATGGCCGGTGCCCGTGCACAACTGAAGGCGCTGCGCCGGAGGGTGATCCCCCAGTGGTGGAGAGACGCCAAGCTGGGGATCTTCGTGCACTGGACACCGGCGTCGGTCCCGGGCTTCGCCCCGGTGCATGCCGGTATCGGCGAGTTGCTGCGGTCGAACGAGCCAGACGCACTGAAGCACTCGCCGTACACCGAGTGGTACGAGAACTCGCTTCGGTTCCCGGACAGCGCCGTGTCCCGCCACCACCGGGCAACCTATGGTGACCGGGAGTATGCGGAGTTCGCACGGGATTGGGAGCAGGGGCTCGAGCTCTGGAACCCGGAGCGGTGGGCCGCCGCCTTCCGCGACGCCGGTGCACAGTACGTCGTACTGGTGGCGAAGCACGCCGACGGCTACTGCCTGTGGCCCACCGACACCCCCAATCCCCATCGGGACCACTGGCACAGTCGACGAGACGTCGTGGGCGAGCTGTCGGACGCGGTCCGCGGTGCCGGACTCAGGTTCGGCATCTACTACTGCGGGGGGTTCGACTGGACCTTCGACACCACGCCCATCGGTACCATGTCCGATGTCGTCCGGGCCGTCCCCCGGGGCCACTACCCGGCCTATGCCGAGGCGCAGGTCCGGGAGCTCGTCGACCGCTACCGCCCGAGCGTGCTGTGGAACGACGTGGCCTGGCCCGCCTCGGGACGGGACCTGTGGCCACTCCTCACCTATTACTACGACGCCGTCCCCGACGGTGTCGTCAATGACCGCTGGATGCCCTGGAGCCCGCTCTTCGCCGCGTCCCGGGTCGCACTTTTCCGTCGGGCCATCGACGCTGCTGGCCGGCGGACCGCGGTGCGCGACGGTGGGCTCATCCCTCCCGTGCCGCCGCACTTCGATTTCCGGACGCCCGAGTACGTGACCCTGCCGGAGATCGAGCGGACACCGTGGGAGTACGTCCGGGGAATGGACCGCAGCTTCGGCTACAACGCCAACTCTGCTCCCGAGGACTTCGTGTCCAGGGACGACCTGCTCTGGGAGTTCACCGACGTCGTGGCCAAGGGTGGGAACCTCCTCCTGAACGTCGGGCCACGCGGCGTCGACGCCTCGATCCCAAGGGAGCAGGCAGATCGGCTCGGTTGGCTGGGCGAGCACATGCTCCTGAATGGCGAGGCCGTCGCGGCGACTCGCCCGTGGGTGGTGTCGGGATCGACAACGCCCGAAGGCTCCGGCCTGCGGTACACGGCCAGCGCCGACACCGTGTTTGCCTTTCTCCGGGGCCTCCGAACGAGCGCCACCCTTACCGGCGTTCGATCGACGCCGCTGACGCGTGTCGATCGCCTGGACGGGGGTGCGCTGTCCTGGCGAGACGAGCAAGTAGGTCTCGTCCTCGAATTCGGAGCGGCTGTGCACACCGAGGGCCCGATCGTTGTCGCGCTACGTGGCGTCGAAGCCAGATAGACGTCCTCACTCTTCCCACCATCTCGACACGCCCGCCGACGCCCAGAGCGCCCAGAGCTTGCAACGCGTGGCCAGGGGCCGGCTGAATCTGACCATGCACTGCAATGGACGCGATCCCCACAGAACACCACATCTCCGGCGTCTACACCAAGATGTTGATGGAGCTCTTCGTCGACCATGCCGTCCGACCTCATCGAGACCCTTTTGCGCCGGGCCGGCCGGTCCGAATTCTTGGCGAAGACCATGCCGCCCGGGCCGTGGCCGCAGAGGGAGTCCCTCATGGTGGCAGCATGCGGAACCTGGCTATCGTGAGGCCATGGAACCGCGCGACGTACTCACACTCGATCAGATCAACCTGTCGGACATTGAGTTCTGGTCGCGTCCTTGGGAGGAACGCGAGGGCGCCTTCCGGATGTTGCGTCGGGAGCGCCCGATGGGCCACTTCGAAGACCCCGAGATCCCACCGGAAATGGCCTTCATCGTGCCCAACAAAGGGAAGGGTTACTACGCCCTGACCCGCCACACTCATATATCCGAGGCCAGCCGGCATCCGGAGATCTATCAATCCGAGCAGGGCGCTACGTCCATGATCGACATGCCGCAGGAGATGCTCGAGTTCTTTGGTTCCATGATCAACATGGACAACCCCCGCCATGCCCGGCTGCGGCGCATAGTTTCGGCTGCCTTCAATCCCCGCATGATCAAGAGCATCGAGGACCGGATTGAGCTCGTGGCCAACGACGTGATCAACCGGGTGGCGGAGCAAGGTGGGTGTGACTTCGTGGTCGAGGTGGCCGCCCGCCTCCCGCTCGAGATCATCTGCGACATGATGGGCATCGCGGCCGCCGACTACAACACCGTGTTCAACGCCTCCAACGTCATCCTCAGCTCGGGTGACCCCGAGTACATCCCTGAGGGCACGGACGTCATGTTGGCTTTTATGACGGCCGCGCAGCAGCTAAACATGCTGATGACCGAACTGTCGGACTTCCGCAAGGGAGCCCCGACAGACGATGTGACCTCGGCCCTCGTCAACACCAATGTCGACGGCGAGGCGTTGACGGCTTCGGAAATCGCGGCGTTCTTCATCCTTCTGGTCGTGGCCGGGAATGAAACCACCCGCAACGCCATCAGCCATGGACTCCTGGCCATGACGCATCACCCCGACCAGCGTGCGCTGTGGCAGGCCGATCCGGCCGGGATCGCCGTCACCGGGGTCGACGAGATCGTGCGCTGGAGCTCCCCCGTCATCTGGATGCGGCGCACGCTGGGCGAGAACGCGGTGCTGGGTGGCGAGGAGTTGAAAGAGGGCGACCGGGTCATCCTCTTCTACAACTCGGCCAACCGGGACGAGGACGTCTTCGAGGATCCGTACACCTTCGACGTACGGCGCAACCCCAATCCGCACTTCGGGTTCGGGGCGGCCGGCCCCCACTTCTGCCTGGGGGCTCACCTGGCCCGCCAGGAGATCGACGTGATGTTCCGACAGCTCTTCGAACGCATACCCGACATCGAGAGTGTCGGCGAGCCGGACCGCCTGCTCTCGCCCTTCATCAACGGGATCAAGCATCTTGACTGCAAGTTCACCCCGGTGGCTGTCGCACGCTGAACATGCGGCGGCGCATCATGCGGCGCTTCGACCGGATACAGCGATCCACCAAGCCCACCTGTTCGGGGCGCCGGTTCTGTGCTGCTTCGGAGTGGGACTTGAGTGATACGCCAAAGCCACCGCCGAGGCGCTCTTACTGGAGGCACGGGGGCCGTTGCCACGACCTGTGTCACCGATGTGCCAGTCGAGATCAGTTGGCGGTCGGCAAGCGAGCCGAGGCTGACAACGCGCCCCAGCCGGCGTTCGGGAACACCGTGGCGTTCCGGAATGGCGTGACTATCGAGGACCAGGAATGCGGGACTACTCACGGGGCTCGTGTTCCTTTGCCAATCCATGTCGCGTATTCGACGTTTCGACCACGTCGGCATGACCGTCGCCGACCTCGACGCGGCGTCGGCGTTCTTTGTCGAGCTCGGTTTCGAGGTCGAGGGCCGCACGTTCTTAGAGGGCGAGTTCCTGGACACCGTCATTGGAATACCGGACTCGCGTACCGAGATCGTCATGTTGCGGCCGCGCCACGGCGGGGCCGGGCTCGAGCTGGCGAGCTTCATCCGGCCTAACCACGAACCGGGATCGCCCGCTGCCATGGCTAGCGAACTAGGGCTACGCAGCGTGGTGTCAGAAGTGGATGACCCTGCAGGCGATCATCGAACGGCTGGCAAAAGACGGCTATGGCCTGGTCGGCGGCATCGGCGAGTACAGCACGTCTGGCGCATGGCCTCCGTGCGCGGTCCAGAGGGGATCATCGTCTCCCTGGCCGAGCGAATCGATTGACCCTGTCTGCCGAGGCCGCCGCGATGCTCACCAGCCCCGTCGAGCGATCTTCGGACCGGCTCGCCATGTGGCTCCCTCACCCGTCGGGGAAGAACCTCGGGAGGTAATAGCGGTTGGCCGACAGCAGTGTGTCGGCCAGTCGCTCGGCCACGGGGTACTGCCCCACCAGCGGGTTGGCCACCAGGGCCCGGATCATCGTCTCCCGGCTCCCCGACAGCGCCGCCTCGACGGCCAGGCGCTCGTAGGACTTGCAGTGGGCCACCAGGCCGGACATCTCAGCCGGGAGAGGGCGCTGGGCCTGCGGATGGGCGCCGTCGCGGTCGACGGTACAGGGGACCTCCACCACCGCATCGTCGGGCAGGCCGGGCAGGGCACCGTCGTTGCGCACGTCGACCACCTGGGTGTCGCCGGTCCCGGCGTGCAGGGAGGCGATCAGGCGCACGGCCGCCTCGGAGTAGAAGGCGCCCCCGCGCCAGGAGAGCTTCTCCGGCTTGGTCACCAGCGCCGGGTCCCGGTACTGGGCCAGCAGCTCGGCCTCGAGCTCGGCCACCACCTCCGCCCTCGACCGCCAACCGGGCACCGCCTGCTCGGCCACCTCCTGATCGAGGCAGTAGTAATAGTGCAGGTAGTAGGAGGGCAGGGCCCCGAGCAGTTGGAGCAGCCCCCGGGGGACCCCGCTCTCGAGCTCGAGTTCGGCGCCGAAGCGGTCGAGCAGCTCGGGCATCCGGTCGACCCCGCCGACGGTGGCCGACCGCGCCCAGGTCAGATGGTTCAGCCCCACGTGCTCCAACTCGACGGTGTCCGGGTCGACCCCGAGGTAGTGCCCGATGCGTCGTTGCACGTGGATGGCGACGTTGCACAAGCCGACGGCCCGGTGCCCCTCGTCGGCCAGCGCCTGGGTCACGATGCCCACCGGGTTGGTGAAGTCCACCACCCAGGCCCCGGCCGCGGCCCGCCTGGCCGTCTCCTCGGCGATCTCCAGGACCAGCGGGACGGTGCGCAGCGCCTTGGCCAGCCCGCCGGGGCCGGTGGTCTCCTGGCCGAGGCAGCCGTAGCCGATGGGAAGGGTCTCGTCGGTGTGGCGGGCGGCCTGCCCGCCCACCCGCAACTGGACGACCACGAAGTCGGCCCCGTCGAGGGCCCGGTCCCGGTCGTCGGTGGTGACCAGGTCGCCCGCCCATCCGTGCCGGCGCAGGATGCGGCCGGCCAGCCCCCCGACCGCGTCCAGGCGGCCCCGGTCCGGGTCCAACAGGACCAGCTCGTCCACGGTGAGTCGATCCTCGTGGGCACACAGGCTGTCGACCAGCTCGGGCGTGTAGGTGCTCCCGCCCCCGACCACGGCCACCTTCGTTCCCACCCTTTGAACGTAACATCAGCGGGTGAGCGCCGACCGGGGGGAAGGGTGAGAGAGGGGACCCGGGACGCGGGGCAGCCCGTCGACCCAGTGGTCCTCGCCATCGACGGCGGGGCGTCGAAGACCGACGTCTGGCTCGTGGCGGCCGACGGTTCGGTCCTCGGCACCGCCCGGGGGGGAGGCTCCAACCACCAGTTCTCCGGGCTGGAGGGCGCCATGGACGCGCTCGGTTCTGCCATCGAAGCCGCGCTCGACGCCGCCGGCCTCGACCCCCGGGCCCGTCCGGCCGCGGCCACTGGCGCGTACTGCCTGGCCGGCGTGGACCTCCCGGTGGACGAGGAACGCCTGGGCCGGGCCATCTCTGCCCGCGGCTGGAGCGGGACGGACCTCCTCCGCAACGACACCATGGCCGTGCTGCGGGCCGGGTCACGGTCGGGCTGGGGGGTCGGGGTGGTCTGCGGGTCCGGGCTCAACTGCACGGGCCTGGGCCCCGACGGGTCGGTGGAGCGGTTCCCGTCGCTGGCGGAGCTGTCGGGCGACTTCACCCCCGGCGGGTCGTGGCTCGGCGTCCGGGCCCTGGGCCTGGCCCTGCGGGCCGGCGACGGCCGGGGCGGCCCGACGGCCCTGTCCGACCTCGTCCCGGCCCACTTCGGCCTGCCCGATCCGGAGGCGGTGCTGAGCGCCGTCTACACCGGCGCCCTCGACTACGGCCGCCTGTTCGAGCTGGCCCGGGTCTGTCTCAACGCCGCCGCCGGTGGCGACGCAGCGGCCGCGGGGGCAGCGAGCCTGTTGGCCGACGAGGTGGTGGCGATGGCCAACGCCATCATCGGGCGGCTCGGGGCGGCCGGCGACGAGGTGGAGGTGGTCCTCGGTGGCGGCGTGTTCGACAGCGCCCACGCCGCCTTCACCGCCCGGGTGGAGGCCGGCGTGCTGGCAGTGGCGCCGAAGGCGCGGTTCCGCCGCCTCGAGACGCCACCGGTCCTCGGTGCGGCCCTGCTGGGGCTCGACGCCCTGGGCGCGCCGGAAGGGTCCGAATCGCGCCTCCGGTCCTCGGCGCCGGCTCCCGACCCGGCCGCCGGGGGCTGAGCGTCAGTGGACTCCCCGCCCGGCGACCCGTGGTGGCGTTCAGGCGTGCTCTACGAGATCTACCCGCGCTCGTTCGCCGACTCCGACGGCGACGGCATCGGCGACCTCAGCGGCCTCATCGGCCGTCTGGACCACCTCGAATGGCTCGGGGTCGACGGGATCTGGCTCTCGCCGGTCTCGCCGTCGCCCAACGCCGACTGGGGCTACGACGTGGCCGACTACTGCGGTGTCGACCCCGCCTACGGCACCCTCGAGACCCTCGACACCCTGGTGGCCGAGGCCGGCCGCCGGGGCATCCGGGTCCTCCTCGACCTGGTGCCCAACCACACCAGCGAGCAGCACTCGTGGTTCGTCGACTCCAGGTCGTCACGGTCCGCCGAGCACCGGGACTTCTACGTCTGGGCCGACCCCGGCCCCGGCGGCGCCCGGCCCAACAACTGGACGGCGCAGTTCGGGGGTCCGGCCTGGACGCTCGACGAGGGAACCGGTCAGTACTACCTCCACAACTTCACCCGGGAACAGCCCGATATCAACTGGTGGAACCCCGCCGTCCACCGCGCCTTCGAGGAGATCATCCGGTTCTGGTGGGACCGGGGGGTCGCCGGGTTCCGCATCGACGTCTGCAACATGATCGTGAAGGACGCCGAGCTCCGGGACAACCCGCCGGCCACCGGGGAGGACTCGGTGGTGGAGCAGCTCATGGGCCAGCGGTACGCCTACAACGGCAACCGGCCCGAGGTGCACGAGATCCTGCGGGGCTGGCGGGCGCTGGCCGACACCTACGACCCTCCCCGGGTGCTGCTCGGAGAGACCGACGTGCACCATCTGTCGATGCTCCCCCCCTTCTACGGCAACGGCACCGACGAGCTGCACCTGGCCTTCAACCTGCCCTGGCTGCATGCCGAGCTCTCGGCCGAGGCCCTGCGGGCCGTGGTCGAGGAGACCGAGCGGATCCTGCCCGCGGGGGCCTGGCCGGTGTGGGCCGTCTCCAACCTCGACACCTCGCGGGCAGCCACCCGATGGGCGGCAGGCCACCCCGGACGGATCCGCTGCGTCGTGCTGGCCCTGCTCACGCTGCGCGGCACCCCGGTCCTCTACCAGGGCGACGAGATCGGCCTGCCCGACGGCACCCTCGACCGGGAGGACCTGCGCGACCCGATCGGGGTGCGCTACTGGCCGCACGCCACCGGCCGCGACCCCGAGCGCTCCCCGTTGCCCTGGGACGACGGTCCCGGCCGGGGGTTCACCACCGGCGGCCGCGGCACCTGGCTGCCCATGGGCACCCCACCGGAGTGCAATGTCGCCGCCCAGCGGGCCGACCCCGGCTCGGTGCTCACCTTCACCCGTGACCTGCTTGCCCTCCGCCGGTCGAATCCCGACCTCCACCGCGGTGCCTATCGCAGCCTGGCGTCCCCGCCCGGCACCTGGGCCTGGCGACGCGGAGAGGGCTTCGCCACCGCCGTCAACTTCGGCGAAGAGGCGTCGGTCGTCGACGGCCTCACCGGCTCGGTGGCCCTGGGCACCGACCGGGGACGGGACGGTCAGCCGGTGGCCGGGAGCTTCGCCCTCGGTCCGGGCGAAGGAGCGCTGGTCCGGCTGGCCTGAACGCGGCGCCCGCGTACTCAGGGGACTTCGCGTATCCTCGACACGCCGTTCGGCCACGGTCGATTACCGCCCGCCAACACAGGAGTCTTGGGGACGTGCGCTTCGTTTTGGTTCACGGTGGATTCCACGGTGCCTGGTGTTGGAGCCGGACGATCCCGGAGCTCGAAGGCCTCGGCCACGAAGCGATCGCCATCGACATTCCGGGCCACGGCGAGCGCGTCTACGAAGTAGCCACGATGGCGGGTCGTCTCGATGCGGTCCTCGCCGTGCTCCAGCCGGGCGACGTGCTGGTGGGGCACTCCGGCGGCGGCCTGGAGATCACACGCGCGGCTGATGCCGCGCCGGAGCTCGTCAGCCACGTGGCCTACCTGGCGGCGGCACTGCCGCTGGAGGGTCGCCTCATGCAGGAGGCACTCGTCTACCGTGACGACGGCGGGACCGAGGGCGACTATGACGTGACCGGGATGCTGAAGCATCTGCGCGTGAACGACGACGGGTCCATGGCATTTGCGAATGTCGAGGGTGCGCAGGCGCTCTTCTATCATGACTGCGACCGGGCCACGGCTCGATGGGCGTTCGAGCGGCTGACACCCGAGCGGGCGGGCGACACGGCGACCACTCCGGTCTCCGTTCCACGGTTCTGGGAAGCCGATCTTCCCCGCAGCTTCATCGTGTGCCGGCAGGACCGGGCTCAGCCGAGGTGGCTCGCCGCCGTGACCGCTCGCCGCCTCGGCGTCGAACCGCTCGCCATCGACGCGTCGCACTCGCCGTTCCTCAGCCGCCCGGCTGAACTGGCGCAGATTCTGGTCCGGGCGACCACGACCGAGCCGATCGGCCCCCTGCGGCCCAACGGCTGAACCCCGGCGTGGGATATCGTGACCCAACTCACGCTCCCACGCCAGAGGCCCGGGCCCGTTGCTCGAACTGATCGGGAGGTCGCAATGGAGACTCAGTCGTTCCAGGGTGTCATCGGGGACGACTGGCGGGAGTCCACGCCGTGGTGGCCCGAGGTCCCGAAGCCGCCGGCCGGTGCGCCCAATGTGCTGCTGGTGGTCCTCGACGACGTGGGCTTCGCCCAACTCGGCTGTTATGGCTCCGACATCGCCACCCCGGCCATCGACGCGCTGGCCGAGGGAGGGGTGCGCCTCACCAACTTCCACACCACCGCCCTGTGCTCGCCCACGCGGGCCTGCCTGCTGACCGGGCGCAACCACCACCGCAACGGCCTGGGCCGGGTGGCCGACCTGGCCGTCGGGTATCCGGGGTACAACGGCGAGATTCCCCAGGAGAACGGCTTCCTGTCCGAGATCCTCCGCCAACGGGGCTACGCCACCTACGCGGTGGGCAAGTGGCACCTGACCCCCGACGACGAGACCAGCATGGCCGCCCCCCGGCACTCGTGGCCGCTGGCCCGGGGCTTCGACCGCTGGTACGGCTTCCACGGGGGCGAGACCCACCAGTTCGTCCCTGCTCTCTACCACGACAACCACTCGGTCGCCCCGCCCCGGACCATCGAGGAGGGCTACCACCTGAGCGCCGACCTGGCCGACCGGGCCATCGCCCAGCTGGGCGACCTCCGGGCCGTCGACGTCGACCGTCCCTTCTTCGTCTACTTCTGCACCGGCGCCTGCCATTCCCCCCATCACGCCCCGCGCCGGTGGATCGACCGTTATGCCGGACGGTTCGACAAGGGATGGGACCGCTGGCGCGAGGAGATCTTCGCCCGCCAGCTGGAGACCGGTCTCCTGGCCCCGGGCACCGAGCTCTCGCCGCGCCCGCCGTGGGTGCCGGCATGGGAGGGCCTGCCCGCCGAGGAGCGGCGGGTGGCCGCCCGCTTCATGGAGTGCTTCGCCGCCTTCCTGTCCTACACCGACGCCCAGCTGGCCCGGGTCCTCGAGTTCCTCGAGCAGACCGGCGACCGGGAGAACACCCTGGTGGTGCTGGTGTCCGACAACGGGGCCAGCTCGGAAGGGGGCCCCACCGGATCGATCAACGACAACCGGCTGCAGAACTTCGACCCGGCCGGCCCGGCCGAGCTGTCCCGTCGCATCGAGGAGCTCGGCGGCCCCAGCGCCCACAACAACTACCCGTGGGGCTGGACCATGGCCGGCAACACCCCGTTCAAGCGGTGGAAGCGGGAGGTCCACGAGGGCGGGGTGGCCGATCCCTGCATCGTGAGCTGGCCGGGCCGCCTGGGCTCGGACGGCGGGGTGCGCCGGCAGTTCGCCCATGCCGTCGACATCCTGCCCACCGTGCTCGAGCTGGCCGGGATCGGGGCCCCCCCGTCCATCGGGCACGTGCCCCAGACCCCGCTCGACGGCATCAGCTTCGCCCCCCTGCTGGGCCCGGAGGGGGCAGGCGCCCCCGGGCACCGCACCACCCAGTACTTCGAGATGTTCGGGAGCCGCGCCCTCTATCACGAGGGCTGGAAGGCGGTCACCTTCAAGCCGATCGGGCCCCTCTACGACGACGGCATCAACTGGAACGCCCCCTTCGACGACGACCGCTGGGAGCTCTACCACGTGGACGTCGACCCCGCCGAGATCCACGACCTGGCCGCCGAGCACCCGGAACGGCTGGCCGACATGATCGAGCGCTGGTGGGTCGAGGCCCGCCGCAACCAGGTGCTCCCGCTGGACAACCGGGTGCTCCACACCCTGGTCAACCCGAAACCCGACCGGAGGGTTCCCCGCCTCCGCACCACCTATTTCCCGGGCGGCTCCCCGGTGCCCGAGACGGTGGCCGCCAACGTCAAGAACCGCAGCCACACCATCGAGGTCGACCTCACCGTCGCCCCGGGCGAGCCGGCGGAGGGGGTGCTCCTGGCCCAGGGGTCGGTGCTCGGCGGCTTCTCCCTCCACCTGCGGGCCGGGTGCCTCCGCTACGTGCACAACCTGTACGGCAAGGAGCGCCACGTCATCGCCGCCGCCCAGCGGGTCGGGGCCGGCCGCCACCGGCTGGTGCTCCGGTTCGACCGGGAGGAGGACGGCGGCGGTCCAGCCGTCCTGGAGGTCGACGGGACCGAGGTGGCCAGGGGGCGCATCCCCACCTTCACCGTCGCCGCCTTCAGCGCCACCGGCGCCGGTCTCACCTGCGGGTACGAGGTGGGTCCGGCGGTGGGCGACGACTACTCGGCCCCGTTCCGGTGCACCGCCACCATCCACTCGGCCACCGTGACCCTCAGCGAGCACGTACCGGTCAACCCGATGGTGGAGTTCGAGCGGATCATGTCCGAGCAGTAGCCCCGCCGGCGGCCCGCGACCCCGTCCCACGGGGCCACCGAAGCTCACAGCAGAGCCTACGGTCGTCGCCAGTCCGCTCACGGAGTGGTTCCCTACCGTGTCCGGACAAGGAGGCAAGCAGAGCCCGCGACCATCTGCTTGAAATCACATGACCTGGATCTTCGTCACCATTCCCCTCATGATCGTGGCCGTGGCCATCGCCACCGTCCCCGTCCTGTACCACTCGGTGCGCGAGCACTTCCTGCTCCACGGGGACGCCGTCCCCACCCGTCGGCCGGTCCCGCGGAGCTCCGAGTACTGGACCAGGCCGGCCCGGGCCCGGGTCGAGGCGACCGGCCCGGAGGAATCCGTGGCTGCCTGATCAACCCGGCGGTCCGGGCACCACACCGGGCCGCCGGCCATTGAGCGGTAGCCTCCGGAGACCATGGTCCCCACTGCCAAAGCCGGCCCCACAGCCAAGACCGGCCCGGTCCCGCCCGGCCCGGTCGAAGAGGAAGACGCCGCCGCGCCGGCCACCATGGACGGCCGGCAGCGGCGCCGGGCGCGCAACCGGGAAGCGGTCGTCGACGCGCTGTTGGACCTCTACCGCGACGGCAACCTGCGGCCGAGCAGCGAGGAGATCGCCGCCCGCTCGGGCCTGTCCCCCCGCTCCCTCTTCCGCTACTTCGACGATGTCGACGACCTGATACGCGCCGCCATCCGCAGCCAGGAGGCCCGGGCCCTGCCGCTGGTGCCGGTGGCGGCTGCGCCCGACGACCACTTCGATGTGAAGGTGGCCGCCCTGGTGGACCAGCGGCTCCGGCTGTTCGAGGCGGTCGGGCACGCCGCCACCGTCTCCCGGCTGCGGTCCCCGTTCCAGCCGCTGCTGGCCGCCGAGCTCACCCAGAACCGCAAGTACCTGCGGAACCAGCTACGGCGGCTCTTCGCCCCGGAGCTGGCGGGGATGGACGAAGTTCGGGTGGACTCGGCACTGGCGGCGGCCGACGTGCTGACCTCATTCGAGTCGTACCAGCTCCTCGTCGAGCACCGGGCCATGCCGGAGCCCCAGGCGAAGCGGGTCATGGCCGACGCGCTCACCGTCCTCCTTGGACCTTCGTGAGCCTCCGTGAGCCTCCGTGACCGCTCCACCGGTCGGCGGCTCCGGGCCGTCCCGGTGATGCCACTCACGACGTCACGGCCTCGGTCCCGATAGACCGGCCGACGGGGCGAGCCCGTCCTGGTCGGCCACGTTGGCGGCCAGGCGGCCGAGCAGGCCTTCGAGGTCGGCGCTCTCTTCGTCGGAGATCCCGGTGCGCAGACGCCGATCGAATGCCGCCGCCGCCCGGCGCAGACGGAGGAAGGCCGCCTCGCCGGCTTCGGTCAACTCGACCACGTGTATCCGGCGGTTGACAGCGTCGCGCCGCCGGGTGATCAGCCCTTCGGCGTCCATCGAGTTGAGGTGGTGGGTGAGGGTGGCTTCCCTGACCCCTATCGCCTCGGCCAGCTCCCGCTGGTTGGCCAACCGCCGGGTCTTCAGGTTCAACAGCACTAACCACACCGGCAGGGACCCCCCCGCCTCCACCAGGGCGGCATCGAAGGCGCGGCTCACGGCCCGGGCGGCGCGAGCCAGGTGCAGGCCGATGGGTGGGTGGAAGGGTGGCTGGGCGGAACCCATGCGGTCAGGCTACCACGATCACTCGATCTCTAATCCTTTGACTTCTAATACTTAGAGGTTTAGACTTTCCCACCATGACGCCAAGCACCGGGACCATCGAACGGGACATCCGCGACAAGCCACCGGGTACCGCCATCTACCCGGACCTCGCCGACAAGGTGGCCGTGGTCACCGGCGGCTCGAGGGGCATCGGCGCGGCGACCGCAATGGCCCTCGGCGCCAACGGCGTGCGCGTTGCCGTCGTGGGGCGTGACCGGGTGGCGATCGACGGGACGGTCGAAGCCGTCCGCGCCGTTGGGGCCCGGGCCCTCGGCGTCGTCGCCGACTGCACCGTCGAGGAGGACCTGGCGTCCCTGCACCAGCAAGTGGCCGCCACACTCGGCGGTGTCGACATCCTGGCTGCATTCGCCGGCGGCAACGGTATGCCGGTGGCCACCGTCACCGAGAGCAGCGGGCACTGGCGCGAGGTCATCGAGAGCGACCTCACCTCGACGTTCCTCACCGTGGCCGCCTTCCTCCCCGAGATGACCGCCCGCCGGTCGGGGGTGATCATCACCATGGCCTCGTCCGCCGCCCGTCTGGCGGCCAAGTCCTCGGCCGCCTACGCGGCGGCCAAGGCCGGGGTCATCGCCTTCACCCGCCATGTGGCGGGCGAGTTCGCCAAGGACGGCATCCGGGCCAACTGCATAGCCCCCTCCGCCATCGAGAACGACAAGATGCGCGCCCGGATGTCGGCGGCCGAACGGGAGGCCCTTGCCGGGGCGTTCCCCCTGGGCCGGATCGGCCAACCACCGGACGTCGCCGCGGCCGCGCTCTATCTGGCGTCGTCTGCCTCGTCGTGGATCACTGGCGTCACCCTCGACGTCGCCGGCGGGATGGTGATGGCGTGACCAGTGCCGATGAGCCGCCCGCCTCCGGCCGCCGCACCATGGTCAAAGGGCTGCGGGCGAACTCCTTCGCCGCTCTGGTCATGGTCGTCGTCGAGCTCGGGCTCGGACTGGGCGTCAACCTCTACGCCAACCTTCCCGCCTCCGATCACCACCGGGCACCCCTCGCCGCCTTCGGCCGGGCGGTGGCCGACGGTCCGGTGATCGTCACCCTGCACGCGCTGCTCGGCACGCTGCTCCTCGCCGCCGGCATCTCGGCGGTCGTGCGCGCCTCCCTGACCCGCCGGGGTCCGCTCATCGGCGCCTCCGGTAGCGCCCTCCTCGCCATCTTCGTGGCCTGGGGCTCCGGCACGCGGTTCGTAGGGACGATGGACAACGGTGCATCATTGGCCATGGGCCTGGCCACCGGGGTCGCCATCCTGTCCTATGCGGTCATCCTGTTCATCACTCCGCCGGCCAGGTCTTGAAAGACGGGTCTCGAAGGCGCTCTTCGGGGCTCAGGGGCCGGAGCCGGCCCCGGTCCGGGTGGCTCCGGCGTCGGCCAGCAGCCGGTCGTCGTCGGCCAGCAACTCCTTGGCCAGGTGGCGAACCATCTCGATCACCTCGGGGTGGTCGTCGGGGTCCCAGCCCTCCAACAGCTCGGTCATCGAGTCGCGCCGGGCCGCGGTCAGGCGTTCGATGGCCTCGTGCCCGGGGGATGTGAGCACCAGGGTGCAGCCGCCGGGCGGTCCGTCCCGCTCGAGCATCCCCGCCGACACCAGGGCGTCCGCTCCCCCCTCGAGGCGCTGCGGGTCGACGTTCAGGCGGGCGCCCACGTCCTCCAGGGTGCAGTCCGGCCGGTCGGCCAGCCGGTAGAGCATCCACACCGCCCGTGGCTCGAGCTCGACACCGGCCCGGGTGGCCAGCGTCTCGTACAGCTCCCGCCGGTTTTCGCGGCTTGCCGCCCGTTCGAGGATGCGCTGGACCTCGCCGAGGGAGGACCGGGGCTCGGGCAGGCCGAGGCCCTCGGCCGGCTCGGTGGCCCGGATCGATTTGCGCAATTCGATCTCCGGAAGGGTCCAGCTCAACAGGAAGGCCACGAAGGCGATGGGCACCCCGATCAGGAACACGGTCTGCACGGTATGGGCGATGCCGTCGATCACCCCGGCCTGCACCGCGGCCGGCAGATGGCGGATGGCGGCGGGGTCGTCGGCGTTGACGCTGAACCCCGGCGGCACCCTGGCCAGGTGCAGGGAGTGGAGGATGTTGGGCAGGAGCTGGCTGGCGAAGATGGTGCCGAACACCGCTGTCCCGAATGAGCCCCCGATCATGCGGAAGAACGTCGAACCCGAGGTGGCGGTGCCCAGCTCCTCGTAGGGCACGGCGTTCTGGACGGCCACCAGCAGCACCGACATGACCATGCCGAGGCCCAGGCCGAAGATGGCCATGTAGGCCGCCATGGTCCAGGCACCGGTGCTCACCCCGATCAGCGACATCAGGTACAACCCGAAGGTGGTGAGGGCTGTGCCCACCACCGGGAAGACCTTGTAGCGGCCCCACCGGCTGACCAGCACACCGGAGCCGACCGAGGCGATGAACAGGCCGCCCATCATGGGGAAGAGCCGCACCCCGGACTGGATGGCGCTCACCCCCTTCACCTCCTGGAGGAACAGCGGCAGGAAGGTGAGCGCCCCGAACATGGCGAACCCGATGACGAACCCGATGGCCCCGGCGGCGTTGAACACGGCGTTGGAGAACAGGTGGAGCGGGATCACCGGCTCCACCGCCCTCCGCTCGGCGAACAGGAAGGCCACCGCAGACAGGACGCCGATGATCCCGAGGCCGATGATCACCGGCGACCCCCACCGGTAGGTGGGGCCGCCCAGGCTGGCCAGCAGCACCAGGGCGGTGGCCGACAGGGCCAGCAGGGCCGAGCCCAGGTAGTCGATCACCCGGTGGACCCGGCTCAACGCCCCGGGCAGGGCAAAGGCGGTGACGACCAGGGCGGCGGCCCCGAAGGGGATGTTGATGTAGAAGATCCATCGCCAGCCGATGGAGTCCACGAAGGCGCCCCCGATGAGGGGGCCGATGACCGTGGTGATGCCGAACATGCCCATGAAGATGCCGGAGTAGCGCCCCCGCTCACGGGGGGACACCACGTCGCCGATGATGGTCTGCGCCCCCACCATCAGACCGCCGCCGCCCAGACCCTGGACCGCCCGGAACAGGATCAGTTCGAGCATCGACTGGCTCAGACCGGACAGGACGGAGCCGACCAGGAAGATGACGATGGCGGCCTGGAAGAAGATCTTGCGCCCGAACTGGTCCCCGAGCTTGCCCCACAGCGGCGTGGAGACCGTGGAGGTCAAGAGGTAGGCGGTGACCACCCAGGTCAGGCGCGACGCGCCGTGCAGGTCCCCCACGATGGTGGGTAGGGCGGTCGAGACCACCGTCTGGTCCAAAGCGGCCAGGAACATGCCCAGCATCAGCGCACCGATGACCACGAGCACTCGGCGGTGGGAGAGCGACGTGGGCGGGCCGGCCTGTTCCGCTGCAACCGTTTCGCTCATGGCCTCGCTCCCACTTGCTCGCTCCGGGCCCCGGCTGCGCGCTCCGTGCCGTCGTCATCGTAAGGCCGCCACCCCGATCGTGAGCCGGTGGCCGGGTGGAAGCCGGTGCCGACAACCCTAGGGTTCGGAGGTGGAGGCCCGGTCCAACAGGCGGCGGGCGTCCGGTGGGCGGTGTGGCAGGCTGGCCGACGGGAGTCGAAGAAAGGGAGCGATGGAGTCCGAGCCGATGCCGGCGGCCTTTCTCGGGCACGGGGACCCGATGAACGCCCTGTCCGACAACCGCTTCACCCGGGCCTGGCGGGATCTCGGCTCCTCGGTGCCGACACCGAGAGCCGTCCTCGTGGTCTCGGCCCACTGGTACGTCGGCTCGACCCTGCTCACGGCCATGGCCGCCCCGCGCACCATCCACGACTTCTACGGGTTCCCCCGGGCCCTCTTCGAGGTGGAGTACCCCGCACCCGGGTCGCCCGAGGTGGCCGCCGAGATCGCCGAGCTGGCCAAGCCCCGCTGGGTGGGCCTGGACCCGGACGGATGGGGGCTCGACCACGGGACCTGGTCGGTGCTGGTCCACGCCTTTCCACAGGCCGACGTGCCGGTCATCCAGCTCTCGGTGAACGGGTTCGAGGGCTACGACGAGCACTTCGACCTCGGGGTGCGGCTGGCCCCCCTGCGCCATCGGGGGATCCTGGTCATCGGGAGCGGCAACGTGGTCCACAACCTCGGCCTCATCGACCCGGGGGCGGGCCAGACCGGCTTCGACTGGGCCGTCCGCTTCGACGAGGCCTGCACCGCCTCGATGGTCGAGGACCCGCAGCGGACCCGGGGCCTGGCCGACCACCCCGACTACCGGCGGGCCGTCCCCACGCCCGACCATTTCCTGCCCTTGGCCCCGATCGCCGGCATCGCCGCCGCCTCAGGCGCCAAGGCCACCGTCCTGGTCGACGGCTACGTCGGCGGCTCACTGTCGATGACCGGGTTCCGGGTCGGCTGAGGCACGGGCCCGGCCCAGCCCCGTTTCAACATGAACGTTGTGTGACGTGGCACACTTGCCCCGTTCACAAGATCGACAGCGGAGGTGGGATCGTGGTCAACCCGAACCGGCGTTTCCGAGCGGGCACGATGGCTGTAGCCATCAGTGCGGTCGCCGTGCTGGCCGCGGCCTGCAGTAGCAATTCGAGCAGCTCGACCACCACCACGGTCGCGCCCAGCACCACTACGAGCTCGGTGGCCCTGCCGACGGCCACCATCCCCACCCAGGCCACCGACGCCGCCATCGCCGCCACGGTGCCGGCGGCGGTCAAGTCCAAGGCCGTCCTGACCGTGGCCCTCGACGCCACGTATGCCCCGGACGAGTTCATCGCCCCCAACGGCTCGTCGATCATCGGCATGGACGCCGACCTGGCCGCGGCCATCACCCAGGTCCTCGGCCTCCACGTGAAGCTGGTCAACGCCACCTTCGACACCATCATCCCGGGCATCCAGAGCGGGAAGTACGACATGGGCGCCTCCTCGTTCACCGACACCATCGCCCGCCAGAAGGTGGTCGACTTCGTCGACTACTTCACCGCCGGCGAGGGGTTCTACGTGAAGACGGGCAGCCCACTGGCCTTCAACGGGCTCACCTCACTGTGCGGACATTCGGTGGCCGTGGAGAGCGGCACCACCGAGCAGACCGACGCGGTGAGCCAGGCCAAGAAGTGCACCGGCGGCAGCAAGGTCACCGTGCTGGCCTTCGGCAACCAGAGCCAGGCCAACCTGGCCGTCTCGAGCGGCCGGGCCGACGTCGGCTTCGCCGACTCGCAGGTGGCCGGGTACATCGTTGCCACCTCCAACGGCGTCTTCCAGAACAGCGGGACGGCCTTCGAGGTCGCCCCCTACGGACTGGCCCTGCCCCGGGGGAACGGGATGGCCAAGCCGGTGCAGTCGGCTGTCAACTTCCTGATCGGCAACGGCGTGTACACCCAGATCCTGACCAAGTGGGGCGTGCAGTCCGGCGCGGTGACCACCTCGGTGATCAACGGCGCCACCAGCTGACCGGGACGGTCGGTAGCGGCGGGATCCACCGATGACGGGTCCCGAGCCTCCGGGCGCTGGCCCGCTCGGGGGCCCACCGGCAACACCGGCACCAGCAACACCGGAGCCACCGGACAGGCCGTCGGCACAAACGGGACGAACGGGACCGACGGACACCCCGCCGGCCCTGAAGACCGTCCCGGTGCGCCACCCGGGGAGGTGGGTCGCCAGCGGGGTGATCCTGGTGCTGGTGGCCATGCTGGTCAACACCCTGTTCTTCTCCCATGTGACCCGGGGCGGGGTGGTCGAGGGCCGCTTCCAGTGGCCGGTGGTCTGGAAGTACCTCTTCGTCGCCCCGGTCCTCCGGGGCATCGTCGTCACCCTCGAGCTCACGGCCATCGCCATGGTGGTGGGCATCACCCTCGGCGTGGTGCTGGCCGTGATGCGGCTGTCACCGAACCGACTGCTGTCGGGGTCGGCGTGGGTCTACATCTGGTTCTTCCGCGGCACCCCGGTGCTCGTGCAGCTCACTTTCTGGTACGTCGGGATCACCTACCTGTACCCGACGCTGACCCTGGGCATCCCGTTCGGGCCGGCCTTCTACACCGTCAACGCCAACACCCTGATCACCTCGTTCATCGCCGCCGCCCTCGGGCTCAGCCTCAACGAGGGCGCCTACATGGCCGAGATCGTGCGGGCCGGCATCATCTCGGTGAACGAGGGACAGACCGAGGCGGCCCAGTCCCTCGGCATGACCAAGGCCCAGACCCTGCGGCGCATCGTGCTGCCCCAGGCCATGCGCATCATCATCCCGCCCACCGGCAACGAGACCATCTCCATGCTCAAGACCACCTCGCTGGTGATCGTCATCGCCGGGGCGGACCTGTTCACCGCCACCCAGAACATCTCCAACACCAACTACCAGATCGTGCCGCTCCTGCTGGTGGCCAGCATCTGGTACCTGTTCTTCACCTCGGTGCTCACCATCGGTCAGTACTACGTCGAGCGGTACTACGCCCGCGGGTCGACCCGCACCCTCCCACCGACCCCCTTCCAGCGGCTGCGACACGATCTCTTCCGCATCCGCACCGAGCCGGTGCCGGCCCTGGCCGAGGCCCCCTGGGTGGCGCCCCATGGTTGAGCCGATGGTCCGGGCCAGCCAGGTCCGCAAGTGGTTCGGGCGGGTCGAGGTGCTGCAGGGCATCGACCTCTCGGTCGGCCGCGGCGAGGTCCTCTGCCTCATCGGCCCCTCCGGCTCGGGGAAGAGCACCTTCCTCCGCTGCATCAACCACCTGGAGAAGATCGACGGCGGTGAGCTGGCCGTGGACGGGGAGCTGGTCGGGTACCGCTCGAGCGGGAACAAGCTCTTCGAGCTGCGCGACCGCGAGGTGTGCCGCAAGCGGGCGGAGATCGGCATGGTCTTCCAGGGCTTCAACCTGTTCCCCCACCTGAGCGTCCTGGACAACGTGATCTCGGGCCCGGTGCGGGTGAAGAAGGTGCCGGCCGCGGTGGCCAGGGAACAGGCCCGGGGACTGCTCGACCGGGTGGGCCTGGCCGACAAGGTCGACAGTTACCCCAACCAGCTGTCGGGCGGCCAGCAGCAGCGGGCGGCCATCGCCCGGGCCCTGGCCATGGAGCCCAAGCTGATGCTGTTCGACGAGCCCACCTCGGCGCTCGATCCGGAGCTGGTCGGCGATGTCCTCGACGTCATGCGGGGGCTGGCCGACGACGGCATGACCATGATCGTGGTAACCCACGAGATGGGGTTCGCCCGGGAGGTCGGGGACACCGTGGTGTTCATGGACGGCGGCATCGTGGTCGAGTGCGGGCCCCCGGAGACGGTGCTGTCCGCCCCGCAGCACGAGCGGACCCGGGTCTTCCTGTCCAAGGTGCTCTGAGCCGGTCTCCGTCCGGTTCGCACGGACGTGAGATCGTGGACACGTGACTGAGTTCAGGTCAGCCGAATCTCAATGGATCGAGCGGCTCGACAATCTTCGCAACGTGATTCGTCAAGAAGTCATTTCGCGCCAGCTCGCCACTTACGTCAGAGCCGGCATGAATGTTCTCGACGTGGGTTGCGGACAAGGCACCCAGGCCCTCCGCCTGGCTTCTGCGGGTTGCCATGTCACTGGAGTTGACCCCTCCGAAGAGCTCCTGCAAATTTGTGCCGAGCAAGCATCCGCAAGCGATCTCACGGTTGAGCTCTTGCATGGTCACGTTGAGACGCTCGACAGAGTCCTGGGCGATCGCCGATTCGATCTCGTGTGCTGTCATGGCGTGATGATGTACCTCGACAACCGAGTCCGTGCACTCACGAGCTTGGCGGATCGCCTCGCAAAGGGAAGTCACCTGTCAGTGACCTTCCGCAATGGGCATGCATTGGCAATGCGACCTGGCATCCGGCGCGATTGGTCAGCGGCTCTTTCGGCATTCGAGTCGAAGGAGTACGTGAACGAGTTGGGCCTGCCGGCGACAGCAGACCACATTGGGGATATCGACCTGGCTCTGGACGCCGCCGGGCTGCGGATGGTCACTTGGCGCGGCGTACGAGTGTTCAATGACGCCATCTCAGCCGATGCGCTTCCACCCGGTGTCGATGAACTCCAACTTCTGCTCGAGGCGGAAGAGAGGGCAGGGGCGATCGACCCCTACAGGTGGATGGCCTCGCAACTTCACGTAGTCGCCGAATTGGCTCCAACCTGAGAGTGCCCCAACGCCGGTCTGCATGTAACCCTCAACGGACCGGTTCCGGGGCACCGGGAGTTGCTCGTCCGTCAGTCCTCGTTGGTCAGGTGGTCCAGTTCCTCCAAAACCTCAACCGTTTCCATCATCGCCCATGGAAACTCTGATCCGCCGGGATCCTGCCAAAACCGCCTCAGATCCTCCAGCGACTTCCACCGGGCAACGGCCACGACCTCGTCGCCTGGCGGTGTCCAATTGCAGAGAGTACTTCCCATTGCTCCTGTGTAGTTGGAGAGGATCCGGAGTGTGCCTTCGTGCCACCACTTGACGAACTCCTCATGGTGATTGTCTTCTACACGCCACCTGTAGATCACTCGAATCATGTCCAATCAGGCTAACCGGCGAAACGACGGCTTCACCAAGGTGATTGGACCCGAGCGGGCGCTGATGGGCGTTTCTGAGTGGACACCCGGCTATCCCATACATCGGGTCTGCGTCACTACTCGACGCGGCGCTTGATTCGTTCGCGCCTGGTTCGACCGGCGGCGGGTTCAATCGGCGCCGGTGCCGGTTCGGATCATCTGGACCAGTGCCCCGAGGTCGGAGGCCTCGATGCGCCCGGTGGCCCGCAACGACGCCCGACCCAGGCTCGACCCGAAGGGCAGGGCGTCCACCAGCCCGCGGCCGACCCAGCTGCGGACCAGTCGTAGTTCGGTCGACCGGGCCAGCGACCGCGCCTCGATCGTCTTTCCCTTGGACACGAGGGCGGCGTTGGTCAGCCGGCGCACCTCGGAGCGGTCGACGGCGATCCCCGAGGCGTTCAGCCGGCGCACCAGATACGAGCCGGTGTTGTACCAGTCACAGAAGCCGTGAACCACGGAGGCGACCTGCCCGACCGCCCCGTCGATGGCCAGAGCCAGCACCGGGCCGCCCTCGAGTGTCGATGCGGCGGCGGCGGCCACCAGCGCCACCTGCAACGCCCCGACCGCGGTGGAGATGGAGCGGCCCTGGCGGGCGGCCAGCAGCTCGACGCCCTCCCGGTCGTAGAGGACGGCCGGGTGGTCGAGCACCTGGCCCGACATCCAGTCGAGCAGCCGCGGCGGCGCCCCCCGGATCTGGGTGTGCACCCGGCGGAGATGACCACGGCCACCCGAGACCAGCTCGCGTCCGAGGCCGACGAAAACGGCCTCGAGCTGTGCACCGGCCTCGGCCGGCAGGCCCTCGGGCCGGAGCAGCGACCGCAGGGCCTGCGCGAAGCTGGCCCGGGCCCGGGCCAGGCGTGATGCCCGCGCCGGCGGCCACGGTAGACCCGGCTCGTCCGGACCCGGTCCGGAGGGCGGCGGCTCCACGGGTCCCGTCTCCCAATTCGCTCCGGCAGCCATCTGTTGAGTCTGCCGACCGCCCGTACGGACGGCAAGGCGCCGGATCCACGCCCGTCGGTCGGCTGCCGGCCCCGACGGATCGGGCCTACCATCGGGTGGCCCGCCGCCAGCCGCCCGATCGCCGGACGCACTCGGTTCGGCGGGATGAGGAGCAGAGCAGCTCACATGGCACTGGACATCGGGCACCGGCGGTTGGAGCGGGAGGTCCGGGCCGCCCGGGTCGAGGGACGGGCCACACCCCGGGTGGTCATCGTCGGCGGTGGCCTCTCCGGCCTGGCCATGGGCATGCAGCTGGTCCGGTCGGGCATCGACGACTTCGTCATCCTCGAGCAGTCCGAGGGGGTCGGCGGAACCTGGCGGGACAACACCTACCCCGGCAGCGGGTGTGATGTCCCCTCCCACCTGTACTCCTTCTCCTTCTCGCCCAAATCGGACTGGACCCGCCGGTTCGCCGAGCAACCGGAGATCCTCTCCTACGCCGAGGAGTGCGTGGAGCGTTTCGGGCTGGGGCCACATCTCCGCCTGGCCACCACAGTGACGAGCGCGTCGTTCGACGAGGGGTCCGGGCGGTGGCGGCTGGCTGTGAGCGGGGCGGGCAGTAGCGGTGGCGACGAGGTCATCGAGGCCGACACCGTGGTCTTCGCCTGCGGGCAGCTCAACCGGCCCCGGGTCCCCGATCTCCCCGGCCTCGACTCGTTCGCCGGGCCCTCGTGGCACTCGGCCCGCTGGGACCACGGCTGCGACCTGGCCGGCCGGCAGGTCGGCGTGGTGGGGAGCGGGGCCAGCGCCATCCAGTTCGTCCCGCCGGTGTGCGAGCAGGCGGGCCGGGTCACCATCTACCAGCGCAGCCCCAACTATGTCGGCCCCAAGAAGGACCGGGCCTACTCCGGCCCGGAGCGGCTGGCGTTCACCAACCTGGCGCCCGTCGAGCGGCTCTACCGGTGGTGGATCTACCTGGCCCTCGAATTCCGGTGGCTGTTCTTCAAAAAGGACAGCTGGGCCGGGCGCAAACTCGCCGAGGCGTTCCGCTCCGGGATCCGCGACGACGTGGTCTCCGAACGACTGCCCGAGGGTTCGGTGGTCCCCGACTATCCGATCGGGTGCAAGCGGATCCTCATCTCCAACGACTGGTATCCGGCGCTGATGAGACCCAACGTCTCGGTGGTCGACCAGCCGATCACCCGGGTCGAGGCGGACACCGTGATCACCGCTGACGGCGAGCGACACCCGACCGACATCCTCATCTTCGGCACCGGCTTCTCGACCACCGACTTCCTCTCGGACATCGACATCGCCGGCGAGGGCGGGAGGTCCCTGGCCGAGGAGTGGCGGGACGGATCCCGCGCCTACCTGGGGACGGCGGTGCCCGGCTTCCCCAACTGCTACCTCCTCTACGGCCCCAACACCAACCTCGGGCACAACTCGATCCTCTTCATGGTCGAGCGCCAGATGAACCTCATCCTCCAGGCCATGGCCGTCCAGACCCGTGCGGGTGGCCACGGACCGGCCCCGCGGGTCGAGGTGGACGCCGACGCCTACCGGAGGGACGACCAGCGGACCCAGCGCCTGATGGCCGGCACCGCCTGGGTGGCCAACTGCCGGAGCTGGTACAAGGCGGCCTCGGGCCGGGTGACCAACAACTGGCCCACCTGGACGGTCCGCTACTGGTACGACACGCTGCGCCTCCGGCCGTCGGACCTGGGACTGATCGACCTCGGTCGGACTGGCCCGACGCCTCCCGCGCCGGACTCCTCCATCCCTCACGGGCGGGAACAGCCGGCGTACCGGGACGCCGGCGACGACGGGCAGAACCTGTCTCCTGCCACCAGATGAGCGACCGCGCTTGCTACCTTTTCTGGCCATGGCTCGCAGCGCCCGGACGGGCCTCCGCCCGGCCTCCATGCCTGTTCCCGCCATCCGGATCCCTCGGATGAAGCGGCCCGGCGGCCACCCGTCTCGATGACCGAGGCGATCGAGAGCCCCGACCTCGCCCACCCGAAAGGCCCGCAGCACCGGCGAAGGTCGGGACGCGGGGCATCGGGGCCCCGGGCCGGCTCCGGCCCGACCGGAACCTTCGACGAGGCCGGGCTGCAGTCGATCGCCGACCAGTTGGAGTCGTCCGGCGGGCGGGGGCGGAAACGGCCGGGTCGGCACCGCAAGGCCAAATGGGTCCTGGGCTCGCTGGGCGTGTTCATCGTGCTGGTGGTGGGCGGCACGGCCGGCTACGCCTGGTATCTGAACCATGAGATCCACCGCATCGATGTGCGGGGACTGACCGATGTCCCGACCAGCGGAGCCGACGCCGGCACGGAGAACATCCTGATGGTCGGCTCGACCGACCGGTGCGCACTGGCCGTCCAGAACGCCGCCTACGGCCTGTGCTCCCAGGGCGTCAACGGCGTCAACAGCGACGTGGTGATGGTCCTCCACCTCGACCCGGCCAAGCACACGGTGTCGATCCTCTCCATACCCCGCGACCTCTTCGTCCCCAACGCCCGGACCACCGGGGCCAACAAGATCGACGCCGGCCTGTACCAGGGCCCGAGCCAGCTGGTGGCCTCGATCAACGAGAACCTGGGCATCCCCATCCAGCACTACGTGGTGCTCAACTTCGACACCTTCGCCAACGTCGTGAACGCACTGGGCGGGGTGAAGATGTACTTCCCCGAACCGGTGTATGACGCCTACTCGGGCCTGAAGCAGTTGACCCCGGGGTGCGTCCCCCTCGACGGGTTCCATGCCCTCCAGGTGGTCCGGGCCCGGCATCTGCAGTACAAGGGACCCGGCATCACCACCAGCCAGCCCGGGTACTGGCCGTCGGAGAACCTGAGCGACCTGGCCCGGATCCGCCGTGACCACGAGTTCCTGCGGGTGCTGGCCACGGCGGTGGCCAAGCAGGGTCTGGGCAACCCGATCACCGACCAGCAGCTGGTGAGCGGCGTGGCCCCCCAGCTCCAGGTGGACAGCAAGTTCTCGAGCACCGACATGGTCGACCTGGTCCTCAACTTCCACTCGGTCAACGTGAACTCGGCCCCCCAGCTGACCCTCCCCGTACAGGTGGGCCAGTTCGGCTCCTACACCTACCGGGGCGGCGACTACGGAAGCATCGAGTTCCCGTCGGCCGCCGACGACGCCCAGGTGATCGACCAGTTCCTCGGGATCGACTCCTCCACCGACTCCATGACCGGACACAAGCTGCCCAACCCCGACGCCGTGTCGGTCTCCGTCCTCAACGGCACCGGCGCCTACAACCAGGCCACGACGACCGCCGACTCCTTGCGGGCGCAGGGGTTCCAGATCGCCGGCGTCGGCGACACCCCGTCGGTCGGGACCGAGTCCGAGACGGTCGTCTACTACGCCACCAAGACACCGGCGGCCCACGCCGCCGCCCAGGCCGTGGCCAGGTCGATGTCCGGTGCGGTGGTCACCGCCCTCGGCCCCACCAGCGACGGCGCCGAGGTCACCGTGGTCACCGGCTCGCAGTTCGCCGTCAATCCCCCGGCCGCCGGCTCCCCGGCGCCGGCCCCGGCCGGTGGCACCTCGTCGACCATCCCCAGCTCGACGCCGACGTCGTCCGGAGCGGCCTTCCAGCCCGCCACCGCCGCGGTGACCCCCCTGCAGCCCTGGGACCCGCGGTCCTGCACCCCCCAGGGGGGCGAAGGACCCTGACCCGGTAGCGGCAGCGGTTACGAGCCGATGTGCTCCGCCGGTACCGTCCCCAGCTTTCCGGCCTGGTAGTCCTCGAAGGCCTGGGCCACTTCCTCCCTGGTGTTCATCACGAACGGGCCGTAGGCGTAGACCGGCTCGCGGATCGGGCGCCCCCCGAGGACGAGCACGTCGAGGCCGGGGGTGGCCGAGTCCTGGGCGGTGTCGGCCGTGATGGTGACCGAGTCCCCTCCGCCGAGCACCGCCAGCTGCCCGGTCCGGACCGCGTGCCCGGTCTGGCCCACGGTGCCGGCGCCGCCGAGCACGTAGACCAGGGCGTTGAACTCCGTCGGCCAGGGGATGTCGACCCTGGCCCCGGGCGAAACGGTGGCATGCACCATGGCCATGGGCGAGTGGGTGGACCCGGGTCCGGCGTGGCCGGCGACGTCACCGGCGATGACCCGGAGCAGCGCGCCCCCGTCGGCCGAGGACAGCAGCACCACGCTGGAACGTCCGATGTCCTGGTAGCGCGGCGCGATCATCTTGTCGGCCCTGGGCAGGTTCACCCACAGCTGGATGCCGTGGAAGAGGCCGCCGCTGGCCACCAACTCCTCGGGCGGTGCCTCGATGTGGAGAATCCCCCCACCGGCGGTCATCCACTGGGTGTCCCCGTTGGTGATGAGGCCTCCGCCGCCGATCGAGTCCTGGTGCTGGAAGGTCCCGTCGATCATGTAGGTGACCGTCTCGAAGCCGCGATGGGGGTGCCAGGGGGTGCCCTTGGGCTCGCCCGGGGCGTATTCGACCTCGCCCATCTGGTCCATGTGCACGAAGGGATCGAGATGGCGTCGGTCCACACCGGCGAAGGCCCGGCGAACCGGGAAGCCCTCGCCTTCGAACCCGGACGGAGCGGTGGTCACCGAAATGACCGGCCTCCCGGTGGCCGGGGCCGAACCCACCGGTCCGATCCTCGGAAGCGCAAGTACGTCATCCACGGTCACTGCCGGCATGGCCAACCCTCCTTCGATTCGCGGGTCGTTGCCTCACATGGTCGCTGAGCAACAATCCCTCTGTCCATAGAACATTAGTTGCGTTCGCAACATTCCCGTCCGGCACCGGCGGCCGGGGCCCTCTCAACCGGGCTCCCCGGTGTGCCGAAAGGACAATCGGTGAACAAGTACGCTTGCCCCACGGGAGAGTCAGGAGACACCACGTGATCCGGCAACGCGGCGGGGCGACACGCCGGCGCGACGAACAGCAGGAAGCGACGATCTCCTCGGCCGAGGAGATCGGGCACCAACTCCGCGACGCTCGGGTGGAGCGCGGCTTGGACCTCCTGGCCGTGCACGATCGCCTGAGCCGGCCCATCACCCTGCTCGAGGCGCTCGAACAGGGGGACCTGGCCCGCCTGCCCGACCAGGCGCTGGCCCTCTCCACCGTGCGGCGCTACGCCGCCTTTCTCGGGCTGGACGGGGACGCGCTGGCCCTGCGGATGATCGACGCCTGGTCGACGTGGGCGCCCCCTTCAAACGGAGCGCAACGCACGCCGGGGTCGGAGTCCGGGTCGGCGGCGACCAACGTGGTGGCCGCCGTCACCCCCGCTCCGGACCACCTCCGGGCGTTCACCCAGACCGGGCCGGTCCCGAGGGTCGGCGGCGGGTCGACGGCGGCCCTCGCCGGGTACGAGCTGACCACCGGGCCCCCGACCGGCACCTTCCCGGTGGTCCCCCGCCACGAGATCAAGGACAGCAAGCGGGCGGTGGCCAGGGCCCGCCGACGGCTCCGCGCCCCCACCCCGCTCAAGGTGTTCACCTGGGTCGCCGCCGCGCTGGTGCTGGTGGCCCTGGCCGGGTTCGGCGTGCGCCAGTGGCGGCCCCAGTGGCTGGTGCGGTCGCACGTCATCCGGATCGCCCAGCCCGGCGGCGCGCCGGCCGCCACCCCACCACCGACCTCCGGCACGCACCGGACCCCGCTGCCGCCGGTCCAGCTCACCTCGACCACCGGCCAGGTCTCCACCTACTCGGTCCGGGCCCAGAGATTCACCGTCGACATCGCCACCTCGGGGCAGGTCTGGGTGCAGGTCACCAGTGCGGACTCACCGGTCCCCCTGATCAGCGGGGTCCAGGCGGCCGGGAAGGCCCTCACCTTCCCGGCCAAGACGGCGACGACCGTCGAGGTCGGTGCGTCGGCGGTGGTCGTCGCCGTGAGGATCGGGACCAAGGCGGTCTTCTCCGACCAGCCCAAGGCCACGCCCTACACCTACGTGTTCAACCCGGCCGGGTAGCCCCGGCGCACCACCGGTTGGTCCCCGGCCGGACCGCCGGTCGGATCGCAGCCGGACCGTGGTCGGGCTCGGGTTGGACGCCGCCGGGCCCAGGGTCGGACCGCGGCCCTCTCAGGCGTCGGGAGCAGGAGTCGCCGGGACCGGGTCGGCGGCCAGCTCGGCGTCGAGCTGCGCGTCATAGCGGGCGGCCTTGCGCTCCTCGTAGCGCACCCATTGCACGAACACCGGGATCAGCGCCAGCAGGGTGAAGAGCTCGGCGCCGATCCACAGGATGGCGGCACCGGCATGGGTGCCCCCGACCGAGTACATGGAGGCGGCCGGCCGGCTGGTGCTCAACAGGGCCAGCGCCAGGAAGGACTCGATGGGCACGCCGACCAACAGGCTGATCAGCCGCAGCCCGTGGCCCATCCGCCAGTGCGGGATCGGGTCGAGGCCCACGATGGGCCACCAGAACAGCGTGGAGGCGGCCAGGAAGGCCAGGTTCACCAGGTCCATCACCCACATGTGGTCCATGGCGAAACCGAGAGCGAAGGTCAGGAAGAAGGCGAACATCGACAAGTAGTAGAGGGCCCAGACCGGGAGCGGGTGGGTCAGGACCTGGAAGGGACGGGAGTTGAGGACCTTGAGCAGGCGGACCTTGCCGACCCGGCCCGAGGTCTGCAGGGCCAGGGTCATGGGCGCCCCCATGGCCAGCAGCGGCGGGCCGACCACCATCAACAGCAGGTGCTGGACGACGTGGGACTGGAAGTAGCCCATGGAGAAGGTGGCCACCGGTGACTGGAGGGCGAGGTCGACGGCCACCAGGCCGGCGATGAACGAGACGGTCCGCTTGGTCCGCCACGGGTGACCCCGGGCCGACAGCCGGGACGCGGCCTGCAGATACCAGGCCCCGGCAACCACGACGGCCACCAGGACCAGCAGCGGGAACGGGCTCAGATCCCACTGGGTCAGGGCGTTGTGGAGGGTGAAGGGCAGGCGGCCTGCCCCATGCATCCCCGGCATCCCCGGCATCTCCGGCATCGGCTCCACACTACCGACCTCCGCCCCGGTCCCCCACCCGGGCGGGCGCTCCGGTTCCCCGCCCGGCGAGCCCACGACGCCCCCGCCCCGGGCACACGGATTTCGGCTGTGCAAGAATCGGCCCACCCGGGCCGCGGATGGCCGGGTCGGTCCGCTGGCGGCGGGCCGATGGCGGCGATGAAGGAGAGAAGATGGCGGAGTCTCTTGTATCCGGTCGCCGGCGGGTCCCCGCCGTGGCGGCTGCGGCGCTCGTGGTGTGCTCGATGTGCCTTCTCCCCTCGGGGGTCCACGCGGCCGGCGCATCGGGCCGGGCCGGCTCCCACCAGGTTCGACAGGCCGAACCGAAGGTCACCGCCCAGCTGCAGTGGTCGGCGGCCATCGCCGCGCCGGGAGGCGGGGTCGGCATCTCGTCCCCCAACATCGCCAACCTCCCGGGGGGCCCGGCCGTGGTGGTCGGGGACGAGCTGGGGTACGTGGACGCCAACTCCCTCGCCAACGGGGCCCGGGTGCCGGGCTGGCCGGCCTACGCCGGCGCCCCCGTTGAATCCACCCCCTCGGCCGCCCCGGTACTGCCCGGTGGCTTCGACTCGGTCTTCGCCGGGGTGGGCACTGCCGCCAGCCCGTACGTCGGCGGCTATCAGGCCATCACCCCCCAGGGGCATGGCCAGTGGTTCGTGCAAGAGTCGAACCCGGGCACCGACCCCTTTCCCCACAACGGCGTCAAGGCGTCCCTCGCCGTCGGCAACCTGCAGGGCTCGACCGACGTGGTCGGCGGCTCACTGGGCGAGAACATGTACGCCATGGACGGAGCCTCGGGCTCGGTGCTCTCCGGATTTCCGTGGTTCCAGGCCGACAGCAGCTTCGCCACCCCGGCCCTGGCCGACGTCTACGGCAACGGCCAGACCGACATCATCGAGGGCAACGACTCGACCGCCGGGTTCGCCTACAACACGCAGTACAACGACGGCGGCGAGCTGCGGATACTGCGCCCCACCGGCAACGCCGGCCAGAGCCAGCCCAACGGCGGACTCGCCTGCAAGTACGAAGCCAACCAGGTAGTGCAGTCCTCGCCCGCGGTCGGAAAGTTCCTCAATGCCGGCACGGCCTATGGCATCGTGGCCGGCTTCGGCGACTACTATCCCGGTCGCTCCAACACCGACCAGTTGATCGCCATCGACTCGGGTTGCAACCTCCGTTGGGCACAGACCCTGGACGGCAGCTCGGCGGGCAGCCCGGCGCTGGCCGACGTGTTGGGGGACGGCGAGCTGCAGGTCGTCGAGAGCACCGGGAGCTCGGTCTGGGTGTTGAACGCCTCCAGCGGCCAGCCCATCTGGCACCAGCCAATCCCCGGAGGCGGTGGCTCGGTGGTCACTGCCGACCTGACCGGATCAGGGGCCCAGGACGTCATCGTCCCCACCTCCGGCGGTGCCGAGATCCTCGACGGCCCGACCGGACGGCTGCTCGGGACCCTGTCCGGTGGATCCGGGCAGAACTCACCGCTGGTCACCGACGATCCCAACGGCACCATCGGGATCACCCTGGCCGGGGGTAGCCAGATCGACCACTACGAGATCCCCGGCTCGAACGGCTCGACGGTCTACGGGGTCGGGGCGTGGCCGATGTTCCACCACGACCCCCAGCTGACCGGGCTGGTCGACAGCCCGCCCCCCAACATCGAGGTGCCCTGCAACGCCCCGGCCGGGGGCGCCCACGGCTACTACCTGTCCGCCTCCGACGGGGGCATCTTCACCTTCGGCAATTTTCCGTTCTGCGGATCCACCGGCGCCATCGCCCTCAACCGGCCGGTGGTCGGCACGACGGGAACGCCAGACGCCGGTGGCTACTGGGAGGTGGCCTCCGACGGCGGGGTGTTCGCCTTCGGCGACGCCGCCTTCTACGGGTCGACCGGTGCCCTGCATCTCAACCAGCCGGTGGTGGGCATGGCCGCCACGCCGAGCGGCCACGGCTACTGGCTGGTGGCCTCCGACGGGGGCATCTTCGCCTTCGGCGACGCCGCCTTCTACGGATCGACCGGCGCCCTGCATCTCAACCGGCCGGTGGTGGGCATGTCGTCGCGCTGACGGCCGCCTACGAGCCCACCACCCGCACGATCTCCCCGGTCTCGACCCGGTAGCGCCACCCCTCAACGGTCACGCCCGGCGCCAGCCCCTCACAGCCGCGGACGGCGTCCACGTCCGCCCGCAGCGAGGCGTCGGGGTCCGGCATGGCCAGGAACTCCCAGGCTGCGGAGCCCGTCCTCCGGTCGGGGGGGAGGTCCGACCGGATCGACTCGTCGGTGCGGTGGGCCAGGGCGCAGTCCGTGTGCTGCATGACGGCGATCCTCCTCACCCCGAGGAAGGCGGTGGCGAGGATGAACGAGCGGAGGACGTCGGCGGTCACCCGCCCGCCGGCGTTGCGGAGGATCTTGGCGTCGCCGGGGACCAGGCCGAGCATGGTCAGCGGCTCGATGCGGCTGTCCATGCAGGTGAGCAGCCCGAATCCCTTGGCGGCCCGGGACGGCAGTCCCTGCAGTGAGAACCGGGAAGCGTACCGGCGATTTTCGGCCAACAGGTCGTCGAACATGGAGAGAGCATGGCAGACCGCCGTCGCTCGTAGGCTCGGCCCGGGGGCGGAGAGGAGCGCCGTGGACCTGCTGGACCTGACGTTGAGGTGGCCGATCATCGGAGCGCCCATGGCCGGCGGGCCCTCCACTCCGGCCCTGGCCGCCGCCGTCGGCCACGCCGGGGGGCTGGGGTTCCTGGCCGGCGGCTACCGCACGGCCGAGGCGCTGGCCGGGGAGATCGAGGCCGTCCGGGCCCTGACCACCGCCCCGTTCGGGGTCAACCTCTTCGTGCCGGGGGACCCCGCCGTCGACGAGGGTGCGGTCGAGGGCTACCTGGCCGGCCTGCGGGCCGAGGCGGACGAACTCGGCGTCGACCTGGTGCCGACCTGGGACGATGACGGGTGGGCGGAGAAGATCGCCCTGCTGGTAACCCGGCCCGTGCCCGTCGTCAGCTTCACCTTCGGGTGCCCGGTGGCCACGGTCGTGGACCGGCTCCGGCGCGCCGGCTCCCGGATCGTGGTCACCGTGACCGACCCGGTCGAGGCCCGCGCGGCGGCCGCCGCCGGTGCCGACGCGGTGTGCGCGCAGGGGATCGAGGCCGGCGGGCACCAGAGCACATTCAGCGACGACGTGGGACTCGAGACGGGTATGGGTCTCCCCACACTCATCCCCGCCGTGTGCCGGGCGGTGGACCTCCCGGTGATCGCCGCGGGCGGGATGATGACCGGTGCCGACGTCGCCGTAGCGGTGACTGCCGGGGCGGTGGCCGCTCAGGTGGGCACCGCCCTCCTCCGCTGCCCCGAGAGCGGTGCGCACCACCTCCACAAGGAGGCGCTGGCCGACCCCGCCTTCGGGGCGACGGCGATGACGAGGGCCTTCAGCGGGCGCCGGGCCCGCGGGCTGGTCAACCGGTTCGTGCGGGCGCACCCCGACGCGCCCTCGGCCTACCCGCAGATCAACAACGCCACCCGGGCCCTGCGCCGGGAGGCCGCCCGCCGCGGTGATGCCCAGACGATCAACCTTTGGGCGGGCCAGGGATTCGCACGGGCCGAGGAACGCCCGGCGGCGGAGGTCATCGCCCGGATGGGGGCCGAGTTCGAGGCGCTGACGCCCGGCACCGATCGGACCGGCACGGGTTCGCCCTGAACCGTGTCCGGCGGTGTCCGGCGGTGTCCGGCCGACGGGGTCAGTCCCGGAAGGCGGCGGCCTGATCCCGAACCAGCGTCACCAAGTTGCCGAGGGCGAGATTGACGTCTTCGAGGTGCAGTCCCCAGGTGGGTCCCAGCGTCTGGCTCACCGACGGGCGGACGTCCCCCGGCGTCTGGGTGCGGTCCACCTGCAACCAGGTGGCCCCGCCGGTGCTCTCACAGCGACCGGTGTACAGGTCGGGGTAGGTGGCCCAGGGGGTGGGTGCGCCGGCCACCTGCGCATAGGCGGCGCCGAGTGTCCCGGGGAACCGGCTGGTCGGCGCGTACGGCTGGAGCACCCCGGGGGCGGCGGGCCGGGCGATGGACGCCGGGTTGGTGCACAGGACCTGGAGGCCTTGGCCGGCGCCGCCCCCGGACAGGCTGCTCACCCCCTGGCCGACCCGGCCGAAGAGGCTGTCCGGGGGAGGTGGGTCGAGGAACATCGAGTACGCCACGACGCAACCTGTCTCGCCGCTCGTGGTGCAGGCGGGGATGTGGCGGAAGTCGCCCCCCACGGTCTGCCCGACCGGCACGGTGACATTGCCGCCGAGCAGGAGGGCGGACACCAGGTGGGCGCGCATCGCCGGGTTCGGGTCGACCTGCGACCGCAGGAGCTGGATGAGCATGGCCGATCCCTGCGAGTGGCCGATGAACACGACTCCCCGGCCGCGGTTGTAGTGGGCCAGGTAGTAGCGCCAGGCCGAGAGCACCCCGTCGTAGGCGACGGTCGCCGCCGACGCGGTGGCCGGCGTGGAGGAGCCCGGGGTGATGGCGGCGAGCGTGAGCTGCGGGTACATGGGTGCGTAGACCCGGCAGGCGGTCGAGAACCGGGAGGCCTGGGCCATCGCCACCGCGGTCTCCTCCGGGTCGACGGTGAGGTTGGCGTTCACCGTCGGCTGACCGCTGACCGTCGGGTACACATAGAAGCAGTCGATGGGCGGGGGCGGGGCCGGCGGCGGCGGTTGGGTGGACGTGCTGCCGTCGGCGTGGAACACGGTGGCATCGAGGTCGGCCGTGCAGGGATCGTCGGGCTGGCCGGGCCGGCACAGCCAGACCGGAGAGGCGCCTCCCGGTGCGCCCGTCGTCGTGGTCGACGGTGGCGACGGGCTCGACGACGGGCTCGATGAAGGCGAGCTCGAGCACGAGGTCAGCAGGGCCGCCGCCAGCACGGCCACCGCGCCGACGGCGAAACCGGCCGGCCGACGCCCGCCGGACCCCCGCGGGTCGACCGACTTCTCCATGCCCAGCAGTATTCCCGAAATCACCCCGGCCACGACGTCCCGCCCGGAAGCGACCCCGCTACTTCGGCACGATGAGGTAGACGACCGAGACCTGGGCGGTGGCCTGCTGGGTGCCGGGCTCCAATGGCACCGCCGCGCCCGACGCGGCGGATGCCTGATCTCCTCCGTTCAGTGCGAAGTAGGTCGGGCTCGGCCCCGTGGTGGAGTCGTTGACCGAGCAGATGCCGCCGAGCGACTCGGCGGCGGCGGTGGCCATGGCCCGGGCGTGGGCGGCAGCCGTGGTCACCGCGGCGGCGCGGGCCTGACCGTCGACGTTCCCGGTGTTGCTCACGGCGAAAGTCAGCCCGTTGATCCGTATGGCGTTGCCGACGGACGCGGCAGCCTTGTCAATGACCTGGCCGGCATCGGTGAGGTCGTGCAGGGTCACGAGGAGGGTGTTCGAAACCTGGTACCCGGTGATCGACCCGTTCTGCGCATACGTCGGGGCGATCGAGAAGTCGGTCGATTGGATGTCGGTCGGCACCACTCCGGACAGCTTCAGGTTGTCGGTAAGCCTGGTGGCCTGACCGTTGGCATCGGACAGTGCTGCCGCCGCGGTGGGTCCGGAGACGTTGACGCCGATGGTGATGGTCAGGATGTCCGGGGACGCCGAGGCCTGGCCGCTCGCCTCGACGGTCATCTTGGGCGCGCCCGATGCGCAGCCGGGCGGCGAGGAGGCCGAGGCGCTCGTGCCACAGGCGGCCAGACCGACGGCCAGGGCGGCGAGCACGGCGACGGTGACGGCCCGGCGCCTCCCCCGATGACCGGGCCCCGGCCGGGACGGCACCTGATCGGTCGGCCCTTGGGCTCCGGAGTCGACGACGGTGGTCATGGTGGGGCTCCTTGGCGTGGCGGTCGGCGCGGCCGGGAAGGCGGCCGGCCCGTTCTCTGCACCTACCTGTACGAGCGGGGGCCGGGAGGGGTTGACACGACCGGCCGGTGGTAGCGTCTGGCCGGCCTACCAGCTGCCCGAAGGAGAAGACCGTTGGCACCTGAGGGCGGGAGCCGGCCGATCCGGTTGGGCATCACCACACCGGTCCTCACCATGCTGCCGGACGCGCACGCCTCCTGGGAGCGGGACGGCACCATCGACGACGTCGCCGACATCGCCCGGGGCGCCGAGCGGCTCGGGTACCACCACCTGACCTGCAGCGAGCACGTGGTCGTCCCCACCGATGTGGCCCCGGTGCGGGGAGGCCGGTACTGGGATCCGCTGGCCACCTTCGGCTACCTGGCCGCGGTCACCTCCCGGATCCGTCTGGCCACCAACGTGCTCGTCCTCGGCTACCACCACCCCCTCGAGATCGCCAAGCGCTATGGCACCCTCGACCAGGTCTCGGGCGGCCGCGTCATCCTGGGACTGGGCGTGGGCTCCCTCGAAGAGGAGTTCGACCTCCTGGGCGCCCCCTTCCGCGACCGGGGCCCGAGGGCCGACGACGCACTGGCGGCGCTGCGGGCGTCGCTGTCCCAGACCCTGCCCGAGTACGAGGGCCCGTACTACCGGTTCTCGGGCATCGTCGTGGACCCGTGTGCCCGCCAGCCTTCGGTTCCCCTGTGGATCGGCGGTCGGACCGCCCGCTCCCTCCGCCGCGCCGTCGAGTTGGGTGACGGCTGGGTCCCCTTCGGGATCCGTCCGGCCGACCTGGCGTCCATGATCGCGGCCGCCCGCGCCACCCCGGCCTGGGCGGCCCGCCGGGACCCGCTCGAGGTGGTGCTGCAGAACGGCCGGCCGACGGACCCTCTCGGCGATCCCGGAGCCAGCCGCCGGATCGTCGGCAAGCTGATCGACGCCGGTGCCACCGGCCTGCAGCTGCGATTCGTCCACCACTCCCTCGCCCACTACCTTGAGCAGCTGGAGGCGATGTCCGAACTGGTCGGGACGTTGGAGGCCACGGGCTGACGCCACCATCGCCATCCCAGGGGGAACCATGAACCGGGTCAAGGTCGGCTTCTTCTCGCTGTCCCACCACTCGCCGACGGGTGACGACCGCCCGTACCTCGAGTGGCACCAGCTGGACCACATGCCCGAGCAGTACCAGCTGCCCGGGTTGATCCTCGGCCAGCGGTGGGCGTCGACCCCGGCCTGCCGGGCGGCACGGGCGGTCGAGGTCGGCGACTGGTCGCAGGTCGAGCACGTCGTCTGCTACCTCATGGGCAATCCGGTGGACGAGACCATCGACGAATTCCTCGCCCTCGGCCGCCACCTGGCCGAACTGGGCCGGTTTCCCCGGTCTCTTCCCTCCCGGTACCGGGGGGGCCTGCGGCTGCTCGAGGCGCACGCCGCCCCCCGGGCCCTCGTCTCGGCGGAGGTCGTGCCCTTCCGGCCCCACCGGGGCGTCTACCTGATCGTCGAGGAGCCCACCGACCCGGCGGCCCAGGACGGGTACCTCCAACGGCGGCACGTCGAGCTGCTCCCCGAACTGGTGTCGGTGCCCGGTGTGGCCGGAGCCTGGAGCTACGCCACCACCCCCTCCATCCGCCGGCCGATGTTCACCGACGGTCGGTTCCGGATGACGGTCTGCTACCTCGACGAGGACCCGGCCACCGTCGCCGGGAGCCTGGCTCCGGTGGTGGCCCGGGCGTGGGCGTCGGCGCCGTCCCGGGTGCTGCTGGCCGCTCCCTTCGAGTCGTTGGTGGCCTGGGACTGGGACCGCTTCGGGCCGCCCCGCTGATCGCCGGCCCGGCATATCCCGACCGGCCGGGCATCGTTCAGCCGGCGCCCCGCTGGTGGAGCTTCTGGAGGGACCGCACCAGTGAGGCTTCGATGAGCTTGTCGTTGCCCTCGGAGATGAAGTCGTGCACCCGTCGTTCGAGCAGCACCCGCATCACCGGGTTGAACACCTCGTAGGTCTCACGGAAGTAGACCCTGGTCCGACCCCCGCCGAGGTCCTCCAGCCGGGTCCATCCCGACGCCTTCGACCAGAGGGGCTTGCCGATGGCGTCGTAGCGCCACGACACGGGGCGCTGGGCCTGGGTGATCCACTCCCACGACTGCGCCCGGCCCTTGGACAACAGGTACTTCGGGACCGGGAAGGTGCAGTGTCGGACCAGCCCGTTCCCCTGTTCGTCGCCGGGGTGGAGGATCTCGATCTTCACCGTGTCGGTCTCGACGCCCACCCGGGTGCGCTTCCAGATCACGTCCCAGACCTCCTCGGGTGTCCCCTCGACGGTGAAATCGAACCGGTGGTCCTGCACGGCGTCTCCTCTCGGGCCCCTCGGCCTGTGAATCGGTCATCTGCTCCGCTGGGTCATGGCTGCGTCGCCGGCTGCGTCGCCAGCTGGCCCTTCACCACCTTCCCACCGGCGTTCCTCGGGAGCTCGGCGAGGTAGTGGACCTGGCGGGGGACCTTGTAGTCGGCCAGGCGTTCACCGGCGAAGCGCTGCAGCTCCTCGCCGTCCAGGACCTCGCCGGGGCGGAGCACCACGTAGGCGGCGACGTCCTCGCCCAGCACGTCGTGGGGGATGCCGACGACGGCGGCCTCGACCACCGCCGGGTGGGCGTGGAGGACCGCTTCCACATCATCGGCATAGACGTTCATCCCGCCCCGCACGATCATCTCCTTCTTCCGACCGACGATGTACAGGTAGCCGTCGCCGTCGAGGTAGCCGAGATCCCCGGTGTGCAGCCACCCACCCGCCCACATCCGGGCGGTGGCCTCTTCGTCCTTGTAGTACTCCCGGTGGCCCTCGGGGTTGCGGGTGAGGACCTCGCCGACCGCGCCGGTCGGGCACTCGCTCCCGTCCTCGTCGGCGATCCGGACCTCCGTCGGGGGCCGGGGCCGTCCCACCGCCCCCGGATGGGTCCGCGACCCTTCCGGGTCCATGGAGAACGTGGCGTGACCGCCCTCGGTCATGCCGTAGCTGTTCAGCACCGGGACACCGGGCAGCCGGGCCTGGAGGCGCTGCAGGGTGTCCGGGGCCAGGGGCGCACTGCCCAGCACCAGCGTGCGGAGGCTGGACAGGTCCGCCGACTCGAATCCGGGATGGTGGAGGAGGAGCTGGGCCATCGCCGGCACGACGAAGGCGATCACCGGTCGTTCGGACTCGACGGTCCCGAGCCACCGCCCGGCATCGAATTTCGGCATGAACAGGACGGTCATCCCGGCCTTCATCGGGTTGTAGATGAAGCCGAGCCCGGCAAAGGTGAAGACCGGGGTGGCGGTCAGCCAGGCGGTCCCCTGCCAGGCCGGCCGGGTGTTGGCCAGGAGGGCGACACTGCGGTGGCGCACGGCCACGCCCTTCGGCCGGCCCGTGGTCCCCGACGTGTACATGACGTCGGCGAGGTCGTCCTCGCCGATGGGCACCTGGATCTCACGGTCGTCCGCATCCTTCACCTGTTCGATGTCGATCGAGCCTTCGGGTCCCGTGCGACCCACCGTGGCCAGGACGGCCAGGGAGGGGAGGGACCCCACCAGCGGGGCCAGAGCCTCCCGGTAGGTGCCACTGGCCACGACGGCAGTGGGTTCGGCGTGGTCGAGGATGGCCCGGACTTCGGGAGGTGACAGCCGGTTGTTCATCGGGACGGCGACGGCGCCGATCTTGTGGACGGCGCTGTAGGTCACGATCCAGTCCAGGATCTGCTCGGGCTCGAGGTAGATGGCCACGAGATCGCCCTTCTCGACGCCCCGGCCTCGGAGGCCGCGGGCCAGGCGGTTCGAGTCCCGCTCCCAGCGGTCGAAGGTGATCGACGACCCGTCGCCCAGGTTCCGGTAGGCGACCTGGTCCGGGTGGGCGGAGGCCATCCACCTCAGCTGGTCGGGCAGCCGGTCAGCCACGAGCCGGCTGCTCGGTGATGGGTTCGATGGTCATGTGGTGCTCCCGGGACGAGGGGCGCGGGCGGGTGCGGTCAGACTCTAGCCAGCCACCCGGCGGCAGCATCGGTGCAGGCGCCGGGCTAGCTTCGCACTGGCGACGCCACCACCAGGGAGCGGCTCCGGGAGTCAGATGAATGAGAGGCGGCGAGATGGCTGAGGAGGACGGACCGGCGGCGGCGCCGTCGTTCTTCCACGTCGTCCTCCGCCAGCGTGCCACCCGGGAGTTCGCCGATCGACCGGTGGGCGATGAGTTGATCGAGGCCTGCCTCCGGGCCGCCACCCACGCACCGAGCGCTGAGAACCTCCAGCCCTGGGTGTTCGTCGTGGTCCGGGACGACGGGCTCCGGGCCTCGATCGGGGAACTGACCCGTCGGGCCTGGAGGGCCGGTGGTCGGGCGCACTCGGAGGGCCGCCTGTCGCCCTCCCTGCTGCGTGATGTCGACCGGGGGGCAGAGGGCGGGGTCGGGTCCGCCCAGGTCATCGTCGTGGTGTGCGGCGACTCCGACATCGGGCTCGAGTCGACCCTTCCGTCATCGGTCTACCCGGCCACTCAGAACCTGCTCCTGTCGGCCGCCGCCCTCGGCCTCGGGTCGGCCATGACCACCCTGGCCACTCAGCTGGCCGGCGAGCTCTCCGACCTGCTCGGCCTCCCGCCCTCGGTCCGGCCCATGGCCGTTGTGCCCATCGGCTGGCCGGTCCGCCCCCCCGGTGCCCCCCGGCGCCTACCCCTGGGCGAACGGGCCTACCGAGACCGCTACGGCGCGCCTTGGTGACCGAACGAGAGGGGGAGGCGCGCCGACCAATGGACCGGTGGCGTTCCGCGATCCCGACGGCCAGCTGATCGAGCTCCTGGCCGGATAGGAACGGAGCGCTCGGCCCGGGTCAGCTCATCGCTGCGATCGGCTGCTTCGGCGGGTACCGGCCGAAGGTCCCGAAGTGCGCGGCGATCCCGCCGGTGAAGCTGTCGATGTAGGCAAGCTTGCGGATCATGTAGCTACGGGTCTCCTTCGGGTCGAGGTAGAGGTTGTACAGGCGGCCGTGCGAGTACTTCTGGGTCACGCCGGTGAACCCGCCCAGATTGAGGCAGTCGCGGTCGTCATCGGAGGTGGAGGCGACCATGAACTTCCACTCCCCGACCCGGAGGGCCGAGAAGACATTGGTCAGCCAGTAGTAGAGGTACTTGCGGTTGGAGGCGCCGTCCGAGTCGAGAAGGAACGAGGTCTGGTCGACCCCGTCGATGTAGCGGTCGTCCGGTACGGCATCGGCCGCCCCGGCCAGGCTGAGGAAGGTGTTGAACAGGTCCATCTGGGAGAAGAGGCCGTCCGTGGCCCGGTCTGCGGCGATCATGCCCGGCCAGGTGACGACGGCCGGCACTCGCTGGCCTCCCTCCCAGGTGGAGCCCTTGGCGCTGCGGAAGGGCGAATAGGCCGCATCGGGCCAGGTCTCCATCTCCGGCCCGTTGTCCGAGGAGACGAAGATCACTGTGTCATCCATCTGCCCGGTGGCCTCGAGTTCGGCCACCAGCCGGCCGACGATGTCGTCGAGCTCGATGATGGTGTCCTTGTAGGGGTGGCGGGCCGGGGACGATCCGAGGAACCGCTCGTGGGGGTAGTTGTCGAAGTGGGCGCCCCGGGTGCAGTGGTAGAGGAACCACGGCTTGCGCTGCCCCGGGTCGGGCCCGGCCATCCGCCGGATGAACTCCAAGGAGTAGGCGGCCCATTTGTCGTCCAGCAGTGACAGCACGGGGATGGTCACCTCCTCGACGTTCTCGGTCTTCCCACCCCGAGTGGCGTGGACGAAGCACTTGTTGAAGGGCAGGTTCTTGACCCACTCGGTGCGTTCCTGGCTGTAGACGATCTCCGGGAAGAAATTGGGGTCGCGCCACTCGGTGTACATGTCGGACACCGAGAGGAAGCCGTAGAAGTCGTCGAAGCCGACATTCTGGGGCTGGGACGCCGTGTTCTCGCCGATGTGCCACTTGCCGACGGCCTGGGTGACATAGCCCGCATCCGACAGCAGAGAGGCCAGCGTGACCTCACCGTCGAGCCCGCCCGGTTGCCCGTACATGGGGGGTCGCAGCAGGCCGTGTCGCATCGGAAGCCGCCCGGTCATGATCGAGGCGCGGGACGGGGTGCACGACGGCTCCGAGTAGCACGAGGTGAGCAGCTTGCCGCGCCGGGCCAGCCGGTCGATGTTGGGCGTCGGCGCCCCGACCGCCACCCCGCCTCCGTAGCAGCCGAAGTCGCCCCATCCCACATCGTCGAAGAGGATCATGAGGATGTTGGGCTGCCTACCGGCCGAGCCGCGATAGCCCGCCAGTGCGGATCCGGCCCGCTCCTCCTGCTCCGCCAGCACGAACCGGGGCTCGAGGCTGTCGCGCTCTCGTGTCGTCTCTGCCACTACCGGATCGTGTGCCATGGGTACCCTTCTCTGGTTCGGTCTCGGTCGGGCATGCCGGCTGCTGCTGCCCGACTCATCCCTGGGCTCTCCCACCGCTCTCAGCCACCGTCACCGTGGCGACGTCGATGCACGGATGCTCATGCGGCGCACCCGATCAACATACATCGCTGGATACCTCACCCAGAATGGCCGGGAAGGAGGTCTCCAACCCCGAAGGCTCACCCGTGGTGGTCTCCGGCGCGATTGTCGACCCCCTCGGTGTGCTCGATCATCCGTGTCTGGTCGTGTGGAGCGTCAAGGGTGCTCGATGGTCGTGGACGGATCAGGATGATCTGAACCGATGACACCACCAACACCGCCAGCGTCACTACACGCTCGCTCTTGCCGACCGGGTTGAAGATGGCGTACACCTGAACACCGGCCGCGAGGGCGTTGGCCGCCAGCGGCAGTGCGATCGCACCCCATCCGGTGACCTGGTGGTCCTCACCGAGCGCGCCCGACACCCGAGTCCACGCCGCGTAGGCGAGGGACACCGCTCCCAGTGGCCAGAGGAATGCATAGCTCTCGCCGGTGCCGACGCCCCGCGCCTGCTGCACGGCGAAGGCCGCATCTGCTCCCGCCGTCGCCAGCACGCCCAGTCCGATGAAGACCCACATTCGATCTGGATGCCATCCCAACAGGCCGTATACCCCGAGGATCGCGCCGACCAGCAGGACGTCGAGCACGGGGTAGCTGAAGTCGACGATGGTCGCCAAGGTCCCCTGGGTCGCCTCGTCGATGGTCGGCTGGATGATGACCGCGAATCCAAGGACAAGGATGAGAAGGGTGACGGCTAGCCCGTCCATCCAACGGTGTAGTTCGAAGTGCGGGAACCGGATCCGGATCAGAAGGACGATTCCGACCACCATGAGCGGATACCACAGCAACCAGAGGATGTCCGCGAACGTGGGATACGGCACGATCGTACGGCCGCCATAGACGACGCTCCAGGCAATGCTGGCGGAGCTCCATGACACCATCGCCAGTCCAAAAGCGAGCCAGGCCCATCGAGTGGTCGGCTCATAGGCGGCCCGGGCCAACACGAGAACTGCGGCAGCGGCAATGACCAGATCGTGGCTCCAGGTCTGGTAGATGGCCGAAGGACCGCCGAATCCCAACAGCTCGTTGGACGCCTCGAGGAGAACGAGAATGGCGAGGGGTGGCCAGACATAACGCAGGGCAGGAGGACTTTCGTAGAGCTCGCCCTCAGCGTCGACGGAGTGGGGCGCCCTCAGCCTGGAGACGTCGATAGGAATCCGACCATCGTGTCACCTCATCCCGACGTGCGGCCACACGAAGCGAATGCGGTGTCGGCCGTCCCGCCCGGCAGGATTGGCACTCCGCCGTCAGATACACGTCGAAATCGCGGGCGTTGGCGACGTTGACAGGAGGAGATCGCCGCAGTCGGAGCACCTCGTCCAGCCTTGTGTGGGCGGAGTCGACTGCGCTCAAGGACAAGTAGCGGCCTGTCGATGCATAGGCATGACCACGCAGCCCGAACCAATTGACGGCCTATGGTTCAACGACGTCGACCGATTGTGTCCAGAGTGCGGTGGGCCGATCGAGGACGGACCGACCTTCCGCATCTGCCAGGGCTGCTATGACGCGTATGTGGACAACGCCGGCCGATAGTTGATCTGTCGCCGGCGCCTCAATTCGGCAGCGGCAGATGGGGGAATCGAAGTGTGGGTCAGGGCAGGATGCCCATGGACCGGGGTCGTCGGGGGGCGGAGTCCCGGCCCTCGGCCAAGCTCAGGCCGGCAAGGAGGGCGTTGCGTAGCTGGCGCGGATCGATGACGTCGTCATAGGAGAGGCGGGCGGCGGCGGCCACCGATGCCCGGGCCTGCTCCGCAGCCACGCGAGCCCGCAACGCGGGATCGTCGATGGCGCTGGCGTCGGAGTCTGCCGGAAGAGCGCCCAGGGTGATCGATGGGAAGGCCAGCGTGAGGGTCTGCCCGTCGAACGGGTTCATGGCCATGACCGAGGAGCCGAATCCGAATGCCTTTCGCAGGGTGACATGGAACTTCGGCACGCCGAGCCTGTGCTGCACTGCGAAGAGACGGGCCGCGTGACGCAGGATGCCCTGACGCTCGGCGGCGGTGCCGGCCAGCACACCCGGGTTGTCGGCCAGAAATACACACGGCAGTCCGAAAGCGTCGGCCACATCGAGGAAATGGGCGGCCTTGTCAGCGGCATCACTGTCAATCGTTCCGGCCAGCACGCTCGGGTCGTTCGCCACGATGGCGACGCTGTGGCCACCGATGTGTGCCAGGGCGGTGACGATCGAACTTCCGAAATCAGGCTGGACATCGAGCAGGTCGCTGCCATCGACCACCCTCAGCAGCACCGGCCGGATGGGGTATGGCTGGCGAGGATCGGGAGGGATCAGGTCGAGGATATCGACGCTCCGCTGGCCGGCGTCGGGCCCGGCTCGCCGGGGTGGATGCTCCCAGGAATTGAGGGGAAAGTGACCGAGGTACCGGCGGGCGAGGTCGATCGCCTCACCGTCCTCGCTCACCAGGTTGTGTACGACTCCGCCCGAGTCGATCGCCACCTCGGGCCCGCCGAGCACCTCCTTGGTCACGTCCTCGCCGGTTGCGGACCGCACGAGTGGCGGTCCGGCAGCGAAGATCGAAGCCGCCCCGGTCATGGCCACGAAGTCGCAGAGCGGTGCCGTGAGCGCCCCGTGACCGGCTGACGCCCCGAGCACGAGGCTGACCAGCGGCACGATACCGGACAGCTCGGCCAGTCCCATGAGGTCCCCCGGCCGGCGGCCGGCGGCGGTCTCGGTAACCCGGTGGCCGGCACCCTCCAGCATCAGGACCAGCGGGACCCGCTCCTGCAGGGCGATCTGGCACAGGCGGAACCTCTTGTCGGAGGCGCCACTCCCGATCGAACCGCCGAGGACGGTCACGTCCTCGGCCCCGGCGAGGGCGGGCCGACCGTTGATGCGTCCCGATCCGGCCACCAGGGCGTCAGCTGGCACAGGGGGCTCGTCCATGGTGCCGACCAGGTTGCCGATTTCGAAAAAGGTGCCCGGGTCGAACAGACGATCGAGTCGCTGGCGCGCATTGAGCCGCCGACGTCGGTGCTGGCGCTGGAGACGAGCCTCGCCCCCCATCGAGCGAGCCTCGGCCTTGCGCCGTTCGATCTCGTCCACTGCCGGCCCCCAACCGTGGGGATCGTCGCTCATCCTCACTCCCTTCGGCAGGCTCTTCTCGGGGTAGGCGTGCCCCGCCTCGGGCCATGATTGTCGATCCGGGGAGCGACGGCGACCGGCAGCGATGAGCGAGGAAGCTGCCCTCACTCTGGGGGCCGAGCTCACTTTCCCGGTTCGAGCCAGACTGACCTTCTCGGGAGTCAGGGTGGGCGCCGCCCTTGGATTGACAACTGAACTACCTTGGGACCTGTGGATGGAGATCGATTCGGCCCGATCGATTTCGACTGGTTTCACCGCGAGCACCTGCCGAGACTTCTGGAGTCCCGAGGTCGGGTGTTCTCCGACGCCGACGCCGAAGTGGTCCGACCCATCGCCTTCCGGCTCGATGGTGGGAGCGCCTACACCTACCTTCCGTCCGAGGGAACCTTCGAGGTCGAGCCCGGCACCGAAGATGCACGCACGATTGTCGACATCGCCCCGGGCCCGTGGTGCAGTTTCGTATGGGATCTACGCTCGTGTTTCGCACTCCTCTATGGAGAAATGCTGGACATCGAACACGGAAGCTTCGGACAGTTGGTGCGCTGGGAACCCCCGTTGCGTGTCGCATTCGACGGCCGGACATCGTACGACATCGACGATCCACTGCCGGTACTCGACGCTGCCGGCGAGCCACTCCCCTTCACCCGGTCATTTGCGCTCGACGAGCCACAGGCCGAGATCGCGGACTTTCTTGCTCGAGCGGGATTCGTTCATCTCCGCGGGGTTCTGAACCTCGAAGAGCTCGAAGCTCTTCGGGACGAGGTTTCGCTGGCAGTGGCGAACGCACGACCTGACGATCGACGTTCGTGGTGGAGCACTGTCGGAAATCGAGAGGTTTGCAGCAGGGTCAACTACATGAACGAACGGTCACCGCTCGTTGCCGGCTTGGGCGCCGATGACCGCTTCCTTCGCATTGCGGCTCTCGGCGGGTCCGATCTTCGCGACGCGAAAGACCGGATGGACGGCAACGGCGTCGTGATCAAAGTGCCCGGTGCAACCGGAGGACTCGTCGACCTGCCCTGGCACCGCGACTGCGGCATGGGTGGGCACCCGGTGAAGTGCCCGATGCTCAATGTCGGCATCCAGCTCGATGCCGCTACGGCGGAAAGCGGCCAGCTGCAGGTGATCCCTGGTTCCCACAAGGGGACGTCCCGACTTCCCGGTGCCAACGAGGTGACGGGCCTCCCGATCACACCGATCTCGACCGAGCCAGGGGACGTGACCGTACATTTTGGGCACACCCTCCACGCGGCCCCCGCTCCGACGGATCCAAATGCCAGTGGGAGGAGGGCGCTCTACCTCTCCTTCGTGCCGCCGATCACCTTCGAAATGGTAGGTCCCGGGGAGGGTTACAACGACGTGCTCTTCACCCGCCAGGACGGCCACGTGCAGCACGTCGATCAGCTGCGCGAAATGGCTTGAGGTCGACGTGAGGACTCTCCCGACAGGGCGTCGGGGAACTCTGACAACCTGAATCCGGTGCTCGGCTGAGGAACTGCTGACCGTCCTCGGAGGGTGGCGCCCAGCTCTAGCGCACCGGCACCGTCCCCCACCTACGAGGACGCGAGACTCGAGTCGGGGTCCGGCTCAAAGAACTGGTGGTTCCGCCAGTCTGCGATCTGGGCCGAGCTTGCACCTCGTGTCGTGGATTCGGGCAGGCCGGAAATCCATGGGGCGACGTCCCCTCCAGGGCCTGCCCACCTAGCATTCTCCGGTCATGACGACTCTCGGCCTGCGCGACGCTGCCGCTTCGACCGGGACCGGACCGACCGGGGGGCAGAGACGGCCGGGACCTTGCCGGTTTTTGATGGTCTGCGTCGCCCTGGTTGCCGGAGGTACGGCCCTGTTCGCGACGGGTGTCGGTGCCGAAGCAGGGGCCGCCCGAACGGACCCGATGTCCACCGTGTCGAGGTCCTACGTGGCGCTGGGAGACTCCTTCACGTCCGGTCCCGCCATCCCGGCGCAGTTAGGACCCGCTACCAACCCGAGCGCACCGAAGAGGTGCATGCGCTCATCCGACAATTACCCGTCGCTTGCCGCCCGAGCCCTTGACTTGGTTCTGACCGACGCAAGTTGCGGGGGTGCCACCTCTGAGGATCTGGCAAGATCCCAGGGAGTGGGAACACCCCCCCAGCTGTCGGCAATTGGCTCATCCACCTCGCTGATCTCGATAGGAATCGGCGGCAACGATCTGGGCTTCTCGACCATTGCCGCCAATTGCGTGTCGGCCACCCCGTGGGGCCCGACCCGAGTGGGTTGGAACTGCATGTCGCACTACACCGTCGGTGGCATCGATCAGCTGGCAGCCACCATCCACGGTGTCGGCCTCAAGGTGGCCAACGTCCTCACCGAGATCAGAGCCCGGGCCCGACATGCGAGGGTATTCGTCGTTGGCTACCCCGACATAGTTCCGTTGAATGGATCGGGATGCTGGCCTCGCCTCCCGTTCTCGGCCCACGATCTTGGGTATCTACGTGGCGTCGAAGCGGATCTGAACTCAACGCTGGCCAAGGATGCGAAGGCGGCCAACGATATCTACGTCGATATGGCTGCGCCCAGTGCTTCACACACTGCATGTACCCCCGAAGACACCCGCTGGGTCGATTCGATTGTGCCCTCGCCGGGCAGCTACCCGTT
>DATBOO010000014.1:0-12763 GCA_036553725.1 Acidimicrobiales bacterium
GTGGGCGCTAGAGGACTCGAACCTCCGACCTCGGCCGTGTGAAGGCCGCGCTCTAACCAACTGAGCTAAACGCCCGGCGCAGACCACGACGATGACGCCCGCCTTGGTCGACCAGGTCGCAATGGTAGCGCCTGCCGCAGATCAGAAGCCGCCGGCAGTCCGGCTCACGCGGCCGACGGGGGCGGAAATGGAGCCAGCGCGTCGAAACCGATCGCCTCCTCCAATGCGGCGGCCGACCGGAGAACAACCAGGTCGGCATGTTGGGGGCCGACCAGCTGCAGGCCGACCGGCAATCCCGAGGACGTCAGGCCGGCGCACACCGACGCCGCGGGGGACCGGGTCATGTTGAACGGATAGGTGAACTTGACCCAGTTGAAGTCTGTGGTGCCGTTGATCAATCCCGCGCCGCCGAGGGCACGGGGCGGAGGTGCGGCAGCCATGGTCGGCGTCATCAGGAGTCGGACGTCGTGGAACAGATCGACCAATCGCAGGTTGAGGTGGTGGCAGGCGTCCTCGGCCCGGACGACCTCCAGGGCGCTCATCGAGGCCGCGCCCTCGATCACCATCGCCAGGATCGGGTCCACCATCCCCCACGCCTCGGTCCCCCTGACGCCGGCGTGGGTCCTCAGGTTGTAGACGCCGGACAGTTTCACCCAGTCATCGACGGGGTCGGCGTCGAACACGGATTCGATCTCCACCACCTCGGTGCCCAGCGAGGCCATGGTCTCGACGGCGCGCTCGCAGATGGCCAACACCTCGGCGTCGACCTCGGCGTAGCCGAGCGTGGGCGACCAGGCCACGCGGCGGGGCGGCTTCGGGTCGTCGAGGGCGGCGATCCACGATGCCTCCGGACGGGGAAGCGACCGGAGGTCGCTGGGATCGGGACCGACCACCACGTCGAGGGCGGCGACCACGTCGGACAACCGGCGGGCCATGGGGCCCTTGGTCGACAGGTGCTGCCAGTCCGGCGCCGTCGGCCCCCCACCGGGCACCCGCCCGAGCGAGGGCTTCATCCCGGAGAGCCCGCAGCACGAGGACGGGATCCGGATCGATCCGCCGCCATCGGACCCGGTGGCCAGCGGCACCATTCCCGATGCGATGGCCGCCGCGCTCCCCCCCGACGAGCCGCCCGGCGTGTGGTCGGTCTGCCACGGGTTGAGGGTCGGCCCGAAGGCCTGGTTGTCGGTGTCGGCCTTCCACCCGAGCTCGGGGGTGTTGGTCTTCCCCACCACCACGCATCCGGCCGCGACCAGCCGAGCCACCAGGGGCGAGTCCTCCCGCGCCGGCGGCCTGTCGGCATACGCCTTCGACCCGCAGGTGGTCACGTAGCCGGCGGCGTCCTCCAGATCCTTGACCCCGAGGGGGATGCCCGCCAGGGGGCCGGGATCCCCGCCGGCGGCCACCTTGGCGTCGACCGCCGCCGCACCGGCCCGGGCCCGGGCCTCGTCGACGGCGACGAAGGCATTGATCGTCGGGTTGTGGGCTGCGATCTGGGCCAGGGCGTGGTCGACCAGTGAGCCGGCGGGCCGCCGCCCAGAACGAACCTGCTCGGCCAGGCCCACCACCGACTCGCTCCGGAAGTCCATATCGGTCGACCGTACTGTCGCCGCCAACCGGTCACAACCGTCGGGACCGCTCCTACCACTGCCGTTTCGACAACGCCGCCGCTCGGGAAGCAGGCTGGGAGCATGCACCGAGCAGCCAAATGAACGCAGAGCCCATCACCGGGGTCGTGCTCGATCACGTCGCCCACGCCGTACGCCGCTGGCAGGACGTCTGGCCCCGCTACGCGGTCGACCTGGGGGCGGAGTGGGACTCGGGCGGGCCCGGCCCGGGGTTCGCCCCCGGCCAACTCCGGTTCGCCAATGGCGCCCGGGTGGAGGTCCTCATGCCCCACGACGTCCACGTCAACGACTTCCTCGATCGGTTTCTCACCGCCTCCGGGCCCGGCCCTCATCATCTGACCTTCAAAGTGCCCGACCTGGCATCGGCCCTGGAGGCGGCCCGCCGGGCCGGCCTGGACCCGATCGGCATCGATCTGAGCGATCCCGGGTGGATGGAGGCGTTCATCCACCCGAAGCAGGCGACGGGCGTGGTCGTGCAACTGGCCCAGGCCGCCAATTCGTGGAGCAGTCCCCCTCCCGACGACTACCCGCCCGAGCGCCGCCGGCGCCGCCACGGGTCCGGGCCGGTGCCCGCCGCCGCATTGCACCGGGTGACCCATGCGGTCGCCGACTTCGGTGCGGCCACCGCCCTGTTCGTCGACCTGCTGGGCGGAACCGTGGTCGATGAGGGCCGCCATGGCGATCATCGCTGGGCCGACCTGGCCTGGGAGGGCCCCCTCCGACTCCGCCTGGTCGCGCCAGTCGACCCGTCCCAACCGGGCAGCCTGGCCCGCTGGCTCGGGGGACGCACCGGGCGCGTCCACCATCTCGGACTGGCCGTCGAGGAGCCTGAGGGTGTGCCGGACGCCGAGCCCGTGGCCCCGGATGCAGGCTCCCCGTCCGGCCTCGAGGACGATCCGGGTGGCTCCTGGGTGATCGACCCCGGGGCCAACCACGGAATGCGGCTGGTGCTGAACGCACCCTGACCGGCCGCGAGCAGGCCGCGGACTGACCCGGGCCGGCGGCGCCACGCCGTCCATCCGGTCCGCTGCGGCCGGTAGCCTTTGGCCGATGGTCGACCCAGCCGAACCCCGGGACCTGGACGATCGGGACGCCGAGTCCGACGGTGGCGCACCGGCGGGCCGGACCGCCGCGCGCCGCGGCCTGTTCGGACGGGGTGGGGGCGCGACGAACAACGGGCGGAGCCGGCCGGACCGCTCGACCAAGTGGGCCATCGACCGCCTCGACGAGCGGGAGAGGCGTTTCTCCTTCGCCGCCGCGGGCTTGGCCGCCATCGTCGCCGTAGTCATCTACGTGTCCGAGACCAGCTCCCACAAGGTCCTGGCCAAGGGCCAGGTCTCCCCCCAGACGACGCTGACCTTCGGCCTGGTCTGCGGGGCCCTGCTCCTGATCACCACCTTCGTGGGTCGCCGGGCACCGGTCGGGTTCGTGGCCCTGTTCACCTTCCTCGCCTTCGGGACCTACTTCGTCCTGGGCCTGCCGTTCCTGGCGCTCGCCGCCTGGCTCCTCTACCGGTCGTGGAAAACCCAGCGGGCGGCAGCCGCCGACGTACGCGCCGCGCGGGCCTCGGGCTCGAACCCGCCGGCCTCCCGCGCCGCCGCCACCTCGGCCAAACGCTCCCCCGGCGGGCCGTCCAAGACCAAGGGCAACAAGGGCCCGGCCCGGCCGGAGGGCAACAAGCGCTACACCCCGAAGCGACCGCCGCCGCCTGCGCCCAAGCCCTCGCGTCGTGAGCGCAGGGCGGCCCAGACCACCGACTGACCCACCGCTAGTGGCCGGGCTCGGTGACCAGCGCCGTGCGCAGTAGCTGGAGGATCTCGGTCCGGCGCCGGACCAACGACCGGGCCGTGGGCTCCTCACCGAAGGCCCGGAGCACCTCCACCTCGGTGAGCATGCCGATCACGGTGGAGTAGATGGCCAACAGCAGCAGCCGGGGCTCGTGGCGCCGCATGTGGCCGGCGTCCATCTCCGCCTCGAGGAACTCCGAGGCCCTGTGCACCAGCGGTTCCAGGGCCACCACCAGGCGGGTGGCCGCCGGGGTTCCCAGCCGGCTCATCTCCCGCACCAGTCCCAGCAGCTCGGGGCGCCGGGCCGCCAATCGGAACACCGACCGGACCACCGACTCGACCCGCGACCATCCGGTGCCGGCGGCGGCCAGGGACTCCTCCAGGGCGTTCGACAACTCGATGGCGCTGCGATCGATGACCGCCTCGAGCAGGACCTCCTTGGAGGGGAACCAGTAGAGGATGGTCTGCTTGCGTACCTCGAGGCCGGCGGCCAGGGCATCGAGGGACGAGGCCTCGTAGCCCCGGGTGGCGAACGACGCCAGGGCGGCGTCGAGGATGCGCTCGGAGGTGCTGGCTCCCGGGGCGCCGGGGCGCCCCCCGCCGGGGGCGGCGCGGGGTCGTCGGCGATCGGGTCCGGTCGGGGTCGCCCCCCCTATGCTCGACTGGGTCACTTACCATATGGTAGACAGATCTGGTGACCCGTGTCCGCGATGCGCTTGCCGGCAAGCAGTTCTTCGTCACCGGTGCCACCGGATTTCTGGGAACGGCGCTGGTCGAGCGCATCCTCCGCACCGTCCCCGACAGCCGGGTGGTGCTGCTCATCCGGCCGGGGCGCCGGGCCTCGCCCCTGCAGCGGGCCACCCGGGAGATCGTGAAGAACGACTGCTTCGACCGGCTGCGCCAGGAGCACGGGGACCGGTTCGAGGCCGCGGTGGCCTCCCGGGTGGCGGCGGTGGCGGGTGACGTGACCACCGAGGGCCTTGGCCTCGACGACGAGGGGATGCAGCTCTTGTCGGAGTGCGACATCGTCGTGCACTCGGCAGCGGCAGTGAGCTTCGACTCGCCCCTCGACGTCGCCGTCGAGGTCAACCTGCTCGGGCCCTCGCGGGTGGCCGCCGCGATGGTCGAGGCCACCCGGCGCGCCGGCGACCAGGGGCGGGTCGGACCGGCCCACTTCATCCCGGTGTCGACGGCCTATGTGGCCGGGACCCACCAGGGCGAGGCCAGAGAGGAGCTCCTGGACGGGAGCCGGTTCACCGTCGAGGTGGACTGGCGCGCCGAGGTCGAGGCGGCGCGGCGCCAGCGGGGCGACACCGACGCCGAGTCCCGACGCCCCGAACGCCTGGCCGTGTTCGCCAGGCAGGCCCGGGGCGAGCTGGGGGGCGCCGGCCTGCATCTCCTGGCCGAGCGGGCCGAGCGGCTCCGCGAGGACTGGGTCAAGAAGCAGATGGTCGAGGTCGGTCAGGCCCGGGCCCAGTCCCTCGGGTGGCCCGACGCCTACCCCTACACCAAGGCCCTGGGTGAGCGGGCATTGGTGTCCCAATTCGGCGACACCGTCCCGATGACCATCGTGCGGCCGTCGATCATCGAGTCGTCCCTGGCCGAGCCACGGCCCGGATGGATCCGCGGCTTCCGCATGGCCGAGCCGATCATCGTCTCCTACGCCCGGGGGCTGCTCCGCGAGTTCCCCGGGGTGCCCGAAGGGGTGACCGATGTGATCCCGGTGGACCTGGTGGTCGCCGCCATCATGGCCGTGGCCGGCGAGGCGCTGCTCGACGCCGGACAGGCCTACCGGGGACCGGAGGTATACCACGTGGCCTCCGGTGTGCGGAACCCGTTCCGCTACGGCCGGCTGGTCGAGCTGGTCCAGGCGTGGTTCACCGAGCATCCGCTCTACGACCGCGACGGGCAGCCCATCGTCGTGCCGGCGTGGTCCTTCCCCGGGCGCGGCCGCGTCCAACGGCAGCTGTCGCGGGCCAGCAAGGCCATGGGCCTGGCCGAACGGGTGGTGGGATCCCTTCCCATCCGCGGCCGGCAGGCGGCGTGGATGGCCGCCCTCGAAGAGCAGCACCTCCTGGCCGACCGGGCCCTGGGCTACGTCGAGCTCTACGGCGCGTACACCGAGACCGAGGCCCGCTACCGCGTCGACAACCTGCTGGCCCTGTGGGACCGCATGGATGCGGACGACCGCGAGGTGCTCTGCCTCGACCCGGCCGCGGTGGACTGGGACTCCTACGTCCGCGACATCCACCTGCCCTCGATCATCGAGCACGCCCGGGTGCGCACGACGCCGGGTCGGTCGGCACAGCCCACCCGGGCGGAACGGGCCCGCCAGGCCATCCTCTCCCCCGACCGACACCTGGCCGCCTTCGACCTCGAGAACACCCTGATCGCCTCCAACGTGGTCGACTCGTACGCCTGGCTGGCCTCGCGTCACCTGGCCCCCGCCGAGCGGGCGGCTTTCGTGGCCGACCTCGTGTCCGAGGCCCCGGCCCTGCTCGTGCTCGACCGCCGGGACCGGGGGGACTTCCTCCGCTCCTTCTACCGCCGCTACGAGGGCGCCCCCGCCGACCGCCTCCGCGACGACGGGTGGGAGCTCTTCCACCACCTGCTGCTGGCCAAGTCCTTCCCGTCGGGGATGGCCAGGGTGCGCCGGCACCGCTCGCTCGGGCACCGGACGATCCTGATCACCGGGGCCCTCGACTTCGTCGTCGAGCCCCTGCGGCCCCTATTCGACGACATCGTCTGTGCCCGCCTCGGCGAAGTGGACGGCCGGTTCACCGGCCGGCTCGACGAGCTGCCTCCCATCGGCGAGGCCCGGGCCCTGGTGCTGGCCGACTACGCCGAGGCCGAGGGCCTGCAACTGGAGGAGTCGATGGCCTACGCCGACTCCGCCAGCGACCTGCCCATGCTCGAGGCGGTGGGCTTCCCGGTGGCCGTCAATCCCGAAGCCAAGCTGGCCGCCATCGCCCGGCGCCGGGGATGGCACGTCGAGCACTGGCACAAGGCCGAAGGCGGGGCGCAGCCGCCCCTGCCCCTCGGCCCGGTCGACCGCCGGGGCTCGCTCGGGCGCGGCCGCACCAGTGCCGCCGCCCTGTCGGGGGCGATCCGGCGCACGGCAGTCGGGCACGGCCGATGAAGGCCCTCGTCTTCGAGCGGAACCTGCCCCGCTTCGCCGCCTCCCGGGTGGCCTCGATGTTCGGTTCGGGCCGGGGTGCGGGTGTCGGGCCTCTCCAACTCCTCGACGCCACGCCGCCCGACCTGCCCGCAGACGACTGGTTCTACCTCCGGCCGCTGCTGTCGGGGATCTGTGGATCCGATCTGGCCACGTTGGACGGGCGCAGTTCCCGCTACTTCGAGGAGCTGGTGAGCTTCCCGTTCGTCCCCGGGCACGAGGTGGTCGGCGTCCTCGACCAGGGGGGCATCGACCACGCCGGCCACGCCCTGGACCCGGGGGCCCGGGCGGTGATCGAGCCGGTGCTCGGCTGCGCCCCCCGCGCCATCCGACCCCTCTGCCCCCGGTGCGCCGAAGGGCAGACCGGGCTCTGCGGCCACGTCGCCTTCGGGAGCCTCGAACCCGGCCTCCAGACCGGGTTCTGCGCCGACACCGGGGGCGGTTGGTCGACCGCAGCGCTGGTGGCCCACACCTCCCAGCTCCACCGGGTGCCCGAGGGGTTCTCGGACGAGGAGGCGGTGGTGATCGAGCCCACCGCCTGCGCGGTGCACGCGGTGCTGTCGGCCGGCGTCGAGGCCGGCGACGTGGTGGCCGTGGTCGGGGCCGGGACCCTCGGGCTGGCCACGGTGGCCGCCCTCCACCACATCGTGCGGCCGGCCCACGAGTGCACGGTGATGGTCGGGGCCAAGCATCCCCACCAGCGGCAGATGGCAGAAGAGCTCGGCGCCGACACGGTGGCCGCGCCCGGCCAGCTGGCCCGCTCGGTGCGCCGGCGGGCCGGTTCGCTGGTGCTGGCCGGCCGCCTGACCGACGGCGCCGATGTGGTCTTCGACTGCGTGGGCTCGTCGGAGACGCTGGCCCAGTCGTTGGCCATGGTCCGCCCCCGCGGCCGGGTGGTGCTGGTCGGGATGCCCGGCAAGGTGTCGGTCGACCTGGCGCCGTTGTGGCACCGCGAGCTGACCCTGGTCGGCGCCTATGCCTACGGCATCGAGGCGCCACCGGTGGCGACCGGGCCGGGCCGCACCTTCGAACTGGCCATCGATCTCGTCGCCGCCGCCCGACTCGGGTCGCTGGTATCGGCCACCTACCCGCTGGAGCGGTACGAGGAGGCCATCGCCCATGCCGGCGCCGCCGGCCGGCGAGGAGCGGTGAAGGTGGCCTTCGACCTGCGCAACCGAAAGGGAACCAACCGATGAGCCCCAGACCGGGATTCGTCCTCGACGTCGACCGCTCGACTCCCCCCACCCTCTTCTGGCACGGGGAGCGCTTCAGCCTGGAGCGACTGCCCGAGGGCAGCCGGGTGATCTACGCGCCGGAGCCGATCGACGCGTTGAAGGACCCGGGAGCGTCCATCCGGGCGGCACTCAACGAACCGGCGGGCGACCGCGACCCCCTGCCGACCCTGCTCCGGCCCGGAATGCGGCTGACCATCGCCTTCGATGACATCTCGCTGCCCCTTCCGCCCATGCAGCGGCCCGACATCCGCCAGATGGTCATCGAGCAGGTCCTCGACATGGCGGCCGACGCCGGTGTGGACGACGTCGCCCTGATCGTGGCGCTCGCCCTCCACCGGCGGATGACCGAGGCGGAGCTCCGACACGCCCTGGGCGACCGCATCTACGACGCCTTCGCGCCCAACGGCCTGTTGACCCAACACGATGCCGAGGACCAAGACGCCCTGGTCCACCTGGGCCTGACCGACCAGGGTGAGGAGGTCGAGATCAACCGGCGTGCCGCCGAGAGCGACCTGCTGGTCTACGTCAACATCAACCTGGTGGCCATGGACGGCGGCCACAAGAGCGTGGCCACCGGGCTCGCCAGCTACCGGAGCCTGCGCCACCACCACAATCCGGAGACCATGCAGAAGAGCCGGTCCTTCATGGACCAGCACCACTCGGAGCTGCACGCCTCCAACTGGCGGATGGGCCGGCTCATCGCCCAGAGCGGGATCGACGTGTTCCAGATCGAGACCACCCTCAACAACGACACCTTCCCCCCGGCGTTCCAGTTCCTCCAGAAGCGGGAGTGGGAGTGGGGGGCGAGGGACCGCCTCGGCTACCTGGCCGCGGCCAGGGCACTGGACCGCACCCCGGCCCGTTTCGCCCGCCAGATCTTCCACTCGGTCAAGTCACCGCACCGGATGACTTCGGTGCAGGCCGGCGAGGTGGAGGCCGTCCACAAGCTCACCACTGACAACGTCTGGGCCCAGCAGGGCGTCGCCGTGGCCGGCCAGACCGACATCTTGACCATGGGCCTCCCCTACATCGGCCCCTACAACGTCAACTCGATCCTCAACCCGATCCTCGTGGCCTGCCTGGGACTCGGCTACCTCTTCAACATGTACCGGGGAAGGCCGCTGGTGCGGGAGGGCGGCGTGCTGATCATGACCCATCCCACGCCCTGGGAGTTCAACCCCGTTCACCACCCGAGCTACATCGACTTCTTCGATCAGGTGCTGAGCGAGACCACCGACCCGGTCGAGGTGGCGACCCGCTACGAGGAGTCGTACGCCACCGACCCGTGGTACGTCCATCTGTACCGCACCGGCCACGCCTACCACGGGGTCCATCCCTTCTACATGTGGTACTGGTGCGCCCACGCCCTCCAGCACCTCGGCGGGGTGATCGTGGTCGGCGGCGATCCGGCCGCCGTGCACCGTCTGGGCTTCCGGGCGGCCTCCACCCTGGCCGACGCCCTCGAGATGGCCGAGGACGTGGTCGGCGCCTCCCCCACCCTCACCCACCTCCACGCGCCGCCGATCCTGATGGCGGACGTGCAGTGAGGGCCCGGACCGCGTCCAACTCGCTGCGCGCCGCTCGGGCGGTCCGGACCGACGCCACCCTGGGCGCGGCGAACACCGCCGGCCGGCGGCGGGGGGGAGCCGGGCCCCTAGGCCGCCTGACGCCCTCGGCGCTGGCCTCCCGAGCGGGCCGGACCCGCTTCCCGCTGGCCGCCCCCAGTTGGCCCGAGTCGGTTCCCCGGCCGCCGCCCGTCTCCGAGCTCGGTGTCCACTACGACACCGCCTGGTCCCGCAAGTACCCGGTCCGGCTGGCCCGGGCCATGGTGCTCGACAATGTGACCCGCCCGCTGGCCCGGGCCGTCGCCTCCCCGCTGATCCGGGGCGACGAGTCGCTCAGCGGGCTCGAGGGCCCGGCCATCTTCGCCGCCAATCACGCCAGCCATGCCGACACACCCCTCCTGTTGAGCTGTCTCCCGCTGCGGTTCCGCCATCGCACGGTGGTGGCCGGAGCCGCCGACTACTTCTTCGACCGGCGGTGGAAGGCCGATGCCTTTTCGTTCCTGCTGGCCGCCATCCCCATCGAGCGGACCAAGGTCAACCGGCGATCGGCCGACCTGGCCGCCGACCTGTTGGGGGACGGCTGGAACCTGGTGATCTTCCCCGAGGGAGGACGCTCTCCCGACGGATGGGCGCAGGAGTTCACGGGTGGCGCCGCCTATCTGGCGGTGCGTACCGGCCGACCGGTGGTGCCCGTCCACCTGGACGGAACCCGCCACATCCTGCCCAAAGGGGGCAAGGGCCTGCGCCGGTCGCGAACCACCATCACCTTCGGCACGCCGCTGTGGCCCGCCGAGGACGAGCATGCCCGCCGGCTCGCCGTGCGGATCGAGACGGCGGTGGCCACCATGGCCAACGAGGCCGCCTCCGACTGGTGGACGGCCCGCAAGCAGGCCGCGACCGGGACGACACCTTCCCTGCAGGGTCCCGACGCCGCGCCCTGGCGCCGCTCGTGGATGCTCTCCTCCGCCCCGCAGCGCCGCGACGCCGACCCGGGCGTCGAGTGGCCGAGGCGGAGCCGCTGAGCACCGTTCACCGCTGACCACCGTTCACCGGGCGGCACCGGGCGCTCGGGGATCCCTCCGCCGCCACCGGCCCGTTGCCCGGAAGACCGGTCGGAACCGTCCCGGTCGCCGCGTCGCGGCCAGTCGCTCGTCGCGCATGGCCGACTCCTCGGCGTCGTCCAACGGGGCGAGCTCGCCCGAGGGCGACTGGGCCCACCCCAGCACCAGGTCCGCCAGCGCCGGGTTCCGGGCCAGCACCGGGCCGTGGAGGTAGGTGCCGAGCACCCGGTCCGACCACGCTCCCTCGCTCCGGTCGCCACCGCCGTTCCCCACGCCGGTGACCACCGTGGCCAGCGGGCGGGCTCCGGGGCCGACCGCGGTCACCCCCGAGTGGTTCTCGAATCCGATGAGCGGTGGCAGCTCCCGACCGGAGGGCAGCCGGGGGGCGGCGCTGGTCGGCCGGGCCACCAGGTCGCCGACCGCGCGCCGGCCGGTTCCCTTGCGGGTGGTGACGTCGAGGAGGCCGAGCCCTTCCCGGGGCCGGTCGTGGCGGTCGGGGAAGCTGTGGCCGAGGAGCTGGAACCCGGCGCAGACGCCGATGACCACCGCCCCCCGGTCCACGGCCCGCCCCAGGGCGCCGTCGGCCCGCAGCGCCGCCGCCGCCGACACACCGGGTCCGTCCTCACCCCCGCCGATCAAGTAGATGTCGGCGGCGGGGAGCGGTCGGCCGGATTCGGCCTGGACGAGTCGGGAGTCGATGCCGCGCCACGAGGCCCGGCGGGCGAGGACGAGTCCGTTGCCCCCGTCCCCGTAGGTGCCCAGCAGGTCCGGGTACACGACGGCGATGGTCAGCGGCGAGGTGCCGCCGGCGGGGCTCACAGGCGCTTCCGGAGATCGGCGAAGGCGGTGTAGTTGCCGAGGAAGTCGACCGGACCCAAGGGCTCCGAGGGACCACCGGCCCCGGGCCCGTCGGCGCTCCCCGGGCCGGTGGCCCGACCCAGTGCCGCCAACGGGTCGGCCACCACCGCGCACGCCACCTCGGCGTAGCGGAGGCGGACGGCGAGGTCGAGGCGACGGTCCCCGGTGGCCACCACCGGCCGGCCCTCCAGTCGCTCGAAGGGGACGTCCCACAGCCAGCTGGTGTCGAGGCCGTCGGCGACCCGGGCGTTGATCGAGACGACCACCGGGCTGGCCGCAGGCCTGGTCTCGTCGAGCAGGTCGAAGATGGCGGTCCAGCCGGCCGGGTTCTTGGCCAGGAGGAGGCGGACGGGGTTCCCCCTGAACGTGGTGGAGGCGAACCGCCCCTCTACCTGGTCGACCCCGGCCACCCGGTCCAGCGCCGTCGACAGGTCCAACCGCCGCCCGTCCGGGCCGGGGGTCCCGTCCGGGCCGGCCAGAAAGGGGGCGGCGACGGCCGCCATGGCCGCGTTGGCCCGGTTGAACTGGCCCGGCAGGCGGATGTCGACCGAGTGCCTCCGCCCGTCGGCGGTCACCAGCACGGACCCCTCGAGCCAGGCGTCGAGCGGTGGGCGGGCGAAGTCACACCGGTCACAGGCCCAGGGGCCTTCGTCGTCGAACACGATCCGGCCGCCGCACGCCGGACAACCCACCGCGTCGTGGCGCCACACCTGGCCGGCCCCCACCCAGCGCACCTCCGGGGCAGGCGAGGCGGACCACGCCACCATGGGGTCGTCGGCGTTGGCCACCACGACGGTGCCGTCGCCGTGCCGGCCGACAGAGGAGCGCAGTCCTTCCATGGCCGAACGCCATCGATCGACCAGCATCCGGACCTCGGAGATTCGATCGAGCTGGTCCCGGGAGAGATTGAGCAGGACCACCACCCGCGGCCGGGTCTCGCCGATGACCCGGCCGAGGTAGCCCTCGTCGACCTCCAGGACCGCCACGGGCGCCGGCAGGGCCCCGACCATGGCGGCCACATGGCCGGCCGGCATGTTGGCACCGGAGTCGTTGGTGGCGATCGGCGTCACACGGTCGTCGGTGAGGGCCGCCACCAGCATCCGGGTCGTCGTGGTTTTCCCGTTGGTCCCGCTGACCAAGGCCACCCGCCTGCCCTCGGCCAGGGTGGACAGCAGCGACGGGTCGAGGGCCAGCCCCACCCGGCCCCCGGCCACCGTGCCCCTCCCGCGCCCGAGGGCCCGGGACATCCAGTTGGCCAGCCGCAGCGCCGTCACCGCCAGCCGGGCGCGGGCCGGCAGTGCGGGCTGTGTCCCGGCCGGGCGGCCGCTCACGCCGGCGGTCGGGTGTGGGCCAAGTCCTCGTCGGTCGGGATCCTCCCCACCTGAGCCTCGGCGGGGAGGAGGGCGGCGATGGCCGCCATGAGGGCGGTGGTGTCCGCCGCCGGGTCCCCGAGGCCG
>DATBOO010000020.1:0-6225 GCA_036553725.1 Acidimicrobiales bacterium
CAGTCGATCATGGGTTTCATGTGCATGACGAACGCCATTTCGTCGAGACCTACTCGCTGCGCCAGGTCTGGGAGGTGGAGCTCCATCCCGAAGACGGGTGCGGAGGCCCCCTCGATCTCCACCTGGCACTCGAGGTGGACCCGAGGACGCTGCTGTCCTTCGAGGATGCCGTCTTCGGGCTGCCCGAGGACGAAGAACCTCCTGACGACTTCCACTTTCCCCTCACCTTCACCTGGGCCCTCCCTCCCCTGCCCAACGGGCCCGACCTGCTCCGATTGGCCATCGACCTCGCCGGTGTCGGGGGCATCGAGCTCCCCCTCGAGGTATCGGCGATCGACTCCTATGCGTCTGCCACCGATGCCGCCGAGCGCAGGTTGAACATCGTGGCCCGCTCCCCTGTCTCCCTCACCCGGGTCCTGGCCGGCGAGGAGATGATGTGTGAAGTCTTCGATCGATGCCTGGCGGTGAGTCGCTACCTCCTCGACTCGGCCGGCAGCTGGTTGGGGTGACTGCCCCGACCATTCGGGGAACACTCCGCCGCGGGGCGGTCGCAGGAGTTGTCACCCTCGGCCTCGGCTTCGGTCTCAGTGCCTGCGGCAACAGTGGAATCGCTCTGGCCAAACAGGCGTGCGCCCATGTCGACCGATCAGTCGGGCTGTTGAAGCGGTCCGAACAGCAGAGCGACGCGGTCGAAGCAGCCCAGCTCAAGCAACAGGCATATATCGAGCTCCGGAACGCGCTGCCCATCGCCGCCCAGGCCGCCTACCTCGACGGTCAGTGGCAGGCGTTGATGACCACCCTTTCCGAGACCAACCGGGTGCCGGAGGCAACACTGACCAGTGCGCTGACCGCCCAGTGCTCGGTAGCGGAGCGCTCGACTTTCAACCAACCCCCGCCACCGTCTTCCATCCCGCCGCCGGCACCCCTCACCTCATCACGCTGATCCCATCGCATTCCGAAGACCACCGGGTCAGGGCACACCTCGGTTCCGACCGGCGGCCGAGAGCGCCGGCGAGGTCGTGGACGAGGCCGTCGACGAGGTCGACGAGGACGGGGGCGCGATCAGCTGGCGGCCCTCCCTCTGGAGCCGGCCCACCCTGATCGCTTCAGGCAACAGGGCTGCATCCAGCCACTGCCCGGCGGCCGCGGTCGGAACCGTGTGCACCCCGTCGGCGTCACGGATCTGCACTCCGTTGATGGATGGCGTGTAGACGCCGCCCGGGCACACCTGGGCGCCGAAATCATCGACCTGCACCGTGGCCGGATGCTCCGCCGCCACCTGTCTGAGCATCGTGTTGTAGGCGTTCAGGCGCACCTGCGAATCCTCCGGCCACGGTTGCCCGTTGTCCTGTTCGCCCGAGGAGAAGCACGGCGAGGTCAGCAGCACCACCAGGGCGCCGGAGGAGGTTCCGACCTGGACCGCCTCCTCCAATGACTGCCGGAGGGCGACGTCGAACACCGGCTCGCCGATGTGGGCCCAGTGCCCGTCGATCAGACGGTCGGAGACCTCCCACCGACCGGCCAGGACCAAGACCACGTTGGGTCGGAACTGCTGTAGATCACCCTTCCACTGCGCCGGCCACTGCACCGATGTGGGCGACGAGGTGTTGCACTGTTGGGTAAGCGTTTCAGGAACCCCGTGGCCGAGGTACTTGGTGCTCCGCAGGAGGCCGCAACCCACGATCGACCCGTTGTCGATGCTGACGTCGTAGCTGTTCTGGGGCTGGCTGGCCAGCATGGCGAATCCGACCCGCCAGGCCACCGAATCCCCGAAGATCATGACCTTGACCGGCGGGCCGGCGTACTGGGTGCCCACGAACCGCACGGGGCTGGTCGCCTCTGCGGCCGAGGGCACCGTAGTGGCCACCGTGACCGCGACTACGCCCAGAAAGGCACCTGCCGAAAGCAGCCAGGCGCGCCATTCGGTGAACGACCGAACCCTTCGCTGTCGGATCGGCACCTCTACCAGGTAGAAGGACCCTGTAGCCACGGCCAGGGTCGCACCGATGCGCAGGAAGAGGAGGGCATAGCCCTCGAGGTGGAGGCGCTCCCCGTTCAGCAACTGGAAGAGCGGAAAGTGCCACAGGTAGGCACCGTACGAGATCTTGCCGATGTAGCGGAACACGGAGTTCCCGAGGGCGAGGGAAAGGGAACCGGCCTGAGCGGTCACCACGCAGAAGATCACCAGGGCCACGCCGACGGCGAACAGGAAATAGCCGCCTTCGAAGAGAAATGCGGCGGGAGTCGACAGGTGTGACCAGAGATAGGCGCCGGCGGCCACCGTCGACCACCCGAGAACCTGGAGCACGGTGCGCGTGGAGCGATCCGTGAGCTCCCAGGCGGTGATCGGCTTGATCCCGGGGCCGAGGCGGCGACGCGGGTCCCGCCGATGCGGGCGGGGTGGGAACTGGCCGGTCGTGCCCGCCGACGGATGGGACCGTTCCGCGCCGGTCGTGGCCGGGTCGTCGGATGCGAGCTCTGGCCTCGGCCGTCGCTCGGCCCAGATGGCCATTCCCACCGCCAGGGCCGCGCCGACCAGGATGTCCTGGACCCGCGTATCGGTCCCTTCGTAGAGGCGCATGACCGATACTCCGCTCTGATAGGACAATCGCATGTCGACCGCCGAGGCAACGGCGCCGACCATTGCGACGGCGAAGATCGGCCACAACCGCCTGGAGGGTCGGAGCTTTCGCCCCAGATGGAGCATGACCAGCGCCACCGGCGGCCAGACGATGTAGAACTGCTCCTCGATGGACAAGGACCACATGTGCTGCAGCGGCGAGGGTTGGGCGGTCAGGTTGAAATAGCTCCCTCCCCCAAAGATGAAATGCCAATTGGCCACGTAGAAGAGCGTCGACAAGGAGTCGAGGCGGAGGTTGGCGAACGCGCCGGGCGTGGCGAAGACCTTGGCATAGACGGCCACACCCACCAGCATCACGAGGAGGGCAGGAAGCAGCCGTCGGGCCCTCCTAGCCCAGAACTGACCCAACTTGATGGTCAGGCGCTCCGCCCACTCCCCGAGCAGGAGCGAGGTGATGAGGAACCCCGACAGAACGAAGAACACGTCGATGCCGAGGAAGCCTCCGCTGACCAATGGGGCGCCGCCGTGGTAGAGCATGACACCGAGCACCGCCACCGCCCGAAGGCCGTCGAGCGCCGGGACGAAGCCGAACCGTATCGGGCGGCCGTGGTCCATGGCCGGGGTGAGCGGGGGCGGCGAGGACGGCCGGGTGGCCGGGTGGGCAGCAAGGCTCACGGGGTTGGTCCGTCCGCCGCCCGCCGACCAGGCACTGTCCACTCACGAGAGGGCGTACCCACCCCTCCATTTTCGCAGATTCCGGGGCCACCCCGGAGTCGCCCGCTCACAGCACGTGCCTCAGGGCCCGCCCCCCTCCTCATCCGCGGCCTGGGCCACCATGGCCAACAGCTGCCGGGTGTCCTCCTCCAGATGGTTGCGGGCGGCAATGAGGAGCGCGCTGCCGACGTAGGCCATGGGCAGCACGATGAGGAAGGCGGTTCGCAGGTTGTCGTCGAACCGCTGCGAAAAGAAGGCGGTGACCAATGGCGCGGCGGCGGTGCCGAACAGCACCGAGGCGAGGTTGAAGGCTCCGAACCCGGTTCCCCGCAGGGTGGCGGGCACCGCATCGGTCAGGCCGGCCCGGAGGGCGGGGATGGCCGAGGTGGCGAAGAAGAAGCCGACCAGCTGCAGCGGAAGGCACGCGGCGTACGGAAGTCGGGCCAGGGAGACGATGAACAGAGTGGTGGCCACCATGAGCGCCAGCCCGGGGATCACCACCCGGGCGCCGGTGATCCGCGGGGCCAGGCGGTCCGCCACCCGGCCCCCCACGAGGACGCCGGGGATGCCGCCCACCACGACCAGAACCAGAAAGGTGGCCGTGGCCCTGCCCTGGGAGAGCCCGAGCTGGCGCTCGTAGAACACGGTCATCCACGAACCCACCGCGGTCAGCACGAACAACACGGCCGACACGCCGGCCAGCGCGAATCGGAGGGTGGGGATGGCCATGATGACCCGGAGGTCCTGGCGCAACCCGCCCAGCATCTCCCGAACGAAGGGCCCGGGACCGTGGTCGAACAGCGGGGGACTGGGCTCGCCCCGGTCGACGTACTCGGTCGCCTCGACCGCACCGACACTTACCCGATCGGCGGTGCCCCGCCTGGGCTCCCGCAGGCGCACCAACAAGAGCGCCACCGCCAGGCCGGGGAGCGAGACCAGTGCCAGGGCGGTCCTCCAGCCGAAGGCCGGCCCGATCAGGCCACCGGCCAGGACTCCCACTCCGGTACCGACGAAGGTGAGGCACTGCTGGACCGAAAAGGCACGGCCCCGGCGTTCGAGCCCGTAGTAGTCGGGCACCAGGCTCGACACCGACGGGTCGGTCACCCCTTGCCCGAACCCGAGGGCCCCCCGGAGCGCCACCAGGACTCCGAAAGTCGGGGCCAGGGCGCCGACGGCCGAGACGAGGGACCAGACAGCCATGGCCACCGAGGCCGCACGGGTGCGGAGCCACCGATCGGCCAGGTAGCCGGCCGGCAGGGTCACCATCCCGTTCACCAGGACGAACGCCGACATCAACACACCGATGGCCAGGTCCCCCACTCCGAACGCCTGCTTCAGCTGGGGCACCATGCCCCGGACGACGTTCTGGTCGACGGCGTCGATCAGGAACGTCCCTCCCAGGACCCACATCGGCCATGCCGACACGGAGGCCGCTCGACGGCGGCTACCGGAGGAGGTGCCTACGCCCTGGCGGTGCTGGTTCATTCCACGGGCGGGGGGACGGGCAGATGCCGCCCGCATCGGTTCACACGGTCGGGCTGTACCCGGCCGGGAGGTTGATGGTCTTCTTCTCGAGGAACAACTCGAGACCGTCCTCGCCGAACTCGCGGCCCACCCCCGACGCCTTGTAGCCACCGAAGGGCGAGGAGAAGTCAATGGGGACGTTGGAGTTCACCATGTAGGTACCGGTCCGGATCTGCCGGGCCACGTCGAGGCCCCGGTCGTTGGAGCCGGTGAACACCGCACCGCACAGTCCGTAGTCGGAGTCGTTGGCGATGCGCACCGCGTCGGCGTCGTTGTCGTACGGGATCACCGAGAGCACTGGACCGAAGATCTCCTCCCGGGCGATGCGCATGCTGTTGTCCACGTCCACGAACACGGTCGGATCCACGAACCAGCCCTTCTCGATGCCCTCGGGCCGCCCGCCCCCGACGGCGACCTTGGCCCCCTCCTCCTGGCCGATCCGGATGTAGTCCTCAACCCGCTGACGCTGGCGTTCGGCCACCAGCGGACCCACCTCGGTCTCCGGGTCGAGGGCATCCCCGACCTTCATGGCGCTCACCTGCTCGACCAGGGCCTCGGTTACCTCGGCGTACCGGTCGCGGGGAGCGAGGATCCGGGTCAGCGAGATGCAAGCCTCGCCGTTGTTCATGATGGCGTTGGGCATCATCAACGGAATCGACGTCTCGAGGTCCACATCATCGAGGAGGATGGCCGCCGACTTGCCACCCAGCTCGAGGCTGACCCGCTTCAGGTTGGCACCGCAGGCTGCACCAATCTTGCGGCCTGCCGCCGTCGATCCGGTGAACGACACCTTGTCGACCCCGGGATGGTTGACCAGATGCTCCCCCACCTCCCGACCGGCGGGCACCACACTGAGCACACCCTTCGGCAGGCCGGCATCGGCGAAGATCTCGGCCAACACGTTTGCGTCGAGCGGGGTCTCAGGGGCCGGCTTGAACACCACGGTGCTTCCGGACAACAGCGCCGGGGAGAGCTTGGCACAGGCCAAAAACAACGGCACATTCCATGGGGTGATCGCCGCCACCACGCCGATCGGCTCCTTCGACACCATCACCGGGCCGAGGAGCCCGTCCTTGACGGTGTCGAAGGCGAAGGTCGACGCCAGACCGGCGTAGTAGTCGAGGATCATGGTGGGCGCCAGCACCTGGGCGAGGGTGCCCCACGAGATGGGCGAGCCCATCTCGTTGGAGATGAGCTCGGAGATGCTCTGCATGTCGTTGCGGATGGCGTCGGCCACCTTGGACAGGATGGCCCCCCGCTCCGCCGGGGCCATGCGGGGCCACGGCCCGTGGTCGAACGCCTCCCGGGCGGCGGCCACGGCACGGTCGACGTCGGCGGCCTGGGCCTCGGGGACCCGGCCGACGAGCTCTTCGGTGGTGGGTGACACCACATCGAACACAGACGAG
>DATBOO010000084.1:0-12032 GCA_036553725.1 Acidimicrobiales bacterium
GTGACCGGCCGGGTGCTGGACCTCACCTACATGGAGTACGAACTCCTGCGCTTCCTGGCGGCGCGCCCGGGCAAGGTGTTCACCCGCGAGACGCTCCTCAGCCGGGTGTGGGGCTACGAGTACTACGGGGGTGCGCGCACCGTCGACGTCCACGTGCGGCGCCTGCGGGCCAAGCTGGGAGAGGAGCACGCCCACCTGATCCAGACGGTCCGGTCGGTGGGCTACCGGTTCGGTCAGACCAGCTGGACGCCGTGACCCGCGCCGGCGGCACCGGCGGCGCTCATTCGGCCACGTAGGCCCAGAGCTCGACTTCCACCGCCGCTCCCATCGGCAGCCCGGCCACGCCCACCACCGAGCGGGCCGGTCGGTGGTCCCCGAAGAAGGCTGCGTACGCCTCGTTGACGGCGGCGTAGTCGTCCATGTCGGCCACGAAGACGGTGGTCTTGACCACCTGGGCGGGAGTGGCCCCGTTCTCCCGCAGCAGCCGGTCGGCATTGGACAGGGCCTGGGCCAGCTGGGCCGGCGCTCCCCCTTCCACCAGCGCCGGAGGACCGGGCGGGGCGGCGCCGGGCACGACCGCCGACAGGCCGAGCTGGCCCGAGCAGATCAACCAGGGGCCGGCCCGGACCATGGGAGTGTAGGGACCGATCGGCGTGCTCAGCGTTGTTCCTCCCGGTGGGTGACCCGGCGGACGGGCTCGGCGGACGTTGCTTGGGGGACGTTGCTTGGGGGACGTTGCTTGGCGGACGGAGCGTCAGCCTAGGGTCCGGCCCGGGACCGGCGCCGCTCCTCAGCCCCCTTGCCCACCGGCACGGTCGGTGGGCCACGCCGGAGGGAGGCCGTCGGCCAGCCACCGGGCCGCGGCCACCGCCGCGAACACGGCGTCGGAGCCGTTGACGGGCGGCCGATCGGATCCCGGCACAACGGTCACGGCCACCGGGGGCATGGCCCGGGCCTGGAGGATCCCGAACGACCGGATGGTCAGGTCGCGCACCGTCCCCCGGTCGTCCACCGCCACTCCCTCGGAGCGGACCCACCCGAGCGCCTGATGGGCGGCCCCGAGGCAGTAGGAGCGAAGCACCACCTCGTCCAGCACCGCTCCGGCGTCGACGGTCACCTCGATGGAACCGTCGGGCCGGCACCGGGCCTCGGCCCGGCCGCCGGACGGGGACGAGATCTCGACGGGCACGTCGCAATGGACCCCGGCCCGGCCCCCCTCGGCACCGGCGACGCGGGCGCAGGCGGCCAGCACCGCGGCCTCGGCCCACACCGCGGCCCGGAGATCGAAGGAGGTCGGAGGGCCCGCCTCCAGCGGAACCCGCTCGAGGGCCAGGCCGGGGGCGACCGCCGACACCTGGGCGCTGACCCGGTCCCACCCGTCGTCGGCGGCGTCGGGGTGGACCGCCACCCGCAGGACCCCCGACCCCCCGGGGTCGATGCCGCCGGCCACCGGCGGGCGCTTGGGGCCGAAACGCACCACGTCCTCGCGGGACCACAGGACCCGGACCGGGCGATCGTGCTCGTCGGCCAGGCGGCGGGCGTCGGCGGGGACCGGCGAGTGCAGCTTCCCCCCGAAGGCCCCTCCGTTCCCGTGGGGCGATGCCGGCGTCCCCCCCGGCGCGCACCACGAGGCGTCGGGCTCGACGTAGCCCGGCTCGACCCAGGTGGTGCGCAGGGTCAAGGCCCAGGGGCCGGGTGGCACGCCCACCGGGTGGTCCAAGGCCAGGCCGGTGCTGCGTCCCTGCACCTTGCCGGCCCGGGCCCGGGCCGCGCCCACCGACTCGGCCACCACGTACGCCCCCGACTCGCCCGGGACCGCCACCAGCGCTCCGGGCGGGGCGGTGTCGTCGGCGAACCCGGCCCGGCCGAGGACCACGCCGGGGCCGACTTCTTGGGCCACCCCCCCTTCGAGGCCGGCCCGCACGGCCGCGTCTGCCGGATCGCGGCCCGGGTGGGCCGCCTCCCCGAGGTCCTCCTCCCCGCCGAGGACCCGGAGGGCCGCCTCTCCGATGCTCTGCCACCCGGTGCACCGGCAGAGATGGGCCACGAGGGCCCGGTCGATCTCGTCCCGCGAAACGGCCGCCCCCGGGCCGTCCCGATGGGGAGGCGACGGCCCCGATCCGAGGGCGGCGAGCCGCATCACGATCCCCGGGGTGCAGAATCCGCACTGGCTGCCCCCGCTGGCCACCAGCGCCCGGGCCCACCGGTCGCGCTCGGCCGGGGCCAACCCGTCCAGCGTGGTCACCCGGCGGCCGTCCAGCCGCCGGACCGGGGTGACGCACGAGACCCGGGGGGCGCCGTCGACCCAGACCGTGCAGCACCCGCACTGACCCTGGGGGCTGCACCCGTCCTTCACCGACCGGATGCCGGCCTGGTCGCGCAAGACGTCGAGGAGCGACGACCCCTCGTCGGCTACCTCGAGTTCGGTGCCGTCGACGCGGAGCCGGATCAGCGGATCAGCGCTTCAGCGGCTCAGCTGAACGAGGAGCCGCAGCCACAGGTGCGGCTGGCATTGGGGTTGGTGACGTGGAACCCGGCGCCCTGCAGGCCGTCGCTGTAGTCGAGCGTCGATCCCTTCAACAGGTCGGCGCTCTCCGGGTCGACAACGACCTTGACGGAGCCGAATTCACGGACCACGTCGTCGTCGGCCACGTCGGCGTCGAAGAACATCTCGTAGCTGAAGCCCGAGCACCCGCCCGGGCGGACCGCCACCCGCAGCGCCAGCCCGGCGGTGTCCTCCTGGGCCAGCAGCTCGGCCACCTTGGTAGCCGCGTCATCGGTGAGGTCGACCGGATTCGGCCTCTTCCCGATGCTGACGTTCTGCATGGTGGCACTCATCGGCGCTCCTCCTGGTCACGAAAACCAACTGTCGGATCGACGGCATCCGACAGGCCCGGCCCAGGGCCGGTCACGGGCGCCCTCGACGCCTGGGCCCAATCGTACCCGCGCCCGGTGCCCTCCGGTACGCCCCCGGAGGGCCGCCGGAGGGTCGCCGGTTAGAATTGCGGAAGTGACCAGGCCCGACACTTCCACCGCCGACGGGGCCGCCCACGCCGCTGGACTCTCGGAGGAGTCGGTCCGGAACGCCCTCCGGGGCGTGATCGACCCCGAGTTGGGCGCCGACATCGTCGAACTGGGCATGGTCACCGCCGTGCGGGTCACCGAGGGCGGGGAGGTGGGGGTCGAAGTCGCCCTCACCGTGGCCGGCTGCCCCCTCCGGACCCAGATCAAGAGCGACGTGGAGACCCGGGTGGCGGCGGTGCCCGGTGTGCGGACCGTGACGGTGGGCACTGGGGTCATGGACGTCGAGCAGCGCAAGGCGGTGATGGCCCGGGCGCGGCTCCTGGCCCGGGACCCGGCGCCGGCCACCGACATCCCGGATTCGGCCCGGGTGATCGCCGTGGCCTCGGGCAAGGGCGGGGTCGGGAAGAGCTCGATCACCGTCAACCTGGCCGTGGCCATGGCCCGCCGGGGCCTGACCATCGGCGTCCTCGACGCCGACATCTGGGGGTTCTCCATCCCCCGCCTGCTCGGGATGCAGGGAGAAGTCGAAGCGCGGGACAAGAAGATGGTGCCCCTGGAGCGCCGGGTGGGGGACGGGGTGCTCCGGGTGCTGTCCATGGGATTCCTCTCCGACGAGGACAACGCCATCATGTGGCGGGGCCTGATCCTCAATCGGGCGGTGCAGCAGTTCCTCGAGGACGTGCACTGGGGAGACCTCGACTACCTGCTGATCGACATGCCCCCCGGTACCGGTGACATCCAGATGGGCCTGGCCCGGATGTTGCCCCGCACCGAGGTGATCGTGGTGACCACTCCTCCGGTGGCCGCCCAGAAGGTGGCGGCCCGGACGGCGGACATGGCCCGGAAGGGCTACCTGCGGGTGGCCGGGGTGATCGAGAACATGAGCGACTTCACCTGTGAGCACGGCACCTCCTACACCCTGTTCGGGTCGGGGGGTGGCGCCCGCCTGGCCTCCGACGTGGGCGTCCCGCTGATCGGGCAGATCCCCCTCCACCCGTCGGTGGCCGCCGGGGGGGACGCCGGGACCCCGGTGGCCCTCGACGCCCGACAGCCGCTGGCCGAGGTGTTCGACCGGCTGGCCGAGGCGGTGACCACCACCATCGCCCCGCAAGTGGCGATGGACGGGTGTTCGGTGCGACTCCTCGAACAGGTGGAGGCGGCGGTGGCGGACGGCAAACGGCAGGGCTGAGCCAGCCGCCCGGCGCTCAGGCCGTGTCCGCCTTGGGGCCCCAGGCCTGCCGGGCGGCGTAGGACAGGTCGTCGTCGACGGGGGGGCCGGACGCCGCCCGGTCGGCCAGCGCCTCCTCGTAGCCCGGATCGCCGGGCCGCAGCACCAGCAGGTGCCCGTCCTCGAAGAGGACGACCGGCAGCACGGTGGGCACGTCGGTGACCTGACGGGCCCAGGCCATCACCTCCTCGGTCGAACGGAATGGCTGGAGGCTCCGGAGGTTGGTCATCGTCGGCGGGAGGAGCTCGATGTCCCCGGCTGCCTGGCGGGCCAGCGCCTCCACCGGCCGGACCCAGATGGTGGCGATGGTCTCCGCGTCGTCGTGCCGGGCCACCTGGCCCGGCGGGGCGGCGGTGACGAAGAACCGGGTGTCGTAGCGCTTCGGGGCCAACTCGGGCGTGATCCAGTGGCTCACGTAGTGGACGTGATCCGCCGCCAGCACCAGGCCCTCCTCCTGGCAGACGTCGAGCAGCCGGGCCGTCCCGTCGTTGACCGCCTGGCGGTGGGCGGCAAACCGTTCGGCCAGGTCGGGGTCGCGGGTGTCGAGCAGCTCCCCGTCGGGATGGCCGCCGCCGCGCCGCTGGGCGAGCATCACCCCAGCCTCCTCGAAGCACTCCCGCAGGGCCGCCACCCAGAAGGCCAGGCCGCCGGAGTCGAGGCCCAGGATGTCGCTGGCCTCGGCGTCGGTCAGGCCCCGGCACAGGGCCTCGGCCTCCGGTCCCCGATCCTCGGGGTCGACCGACCCACCGGGGAAGACGTAGGCACCGGCCACGAACTCCGAGGCCAGGTTCCGACGGAGCATGCACACCTCGATGCCCGGCCCGTCCCCGATGCCCGGCCCCTCGCCCCCACCCTGGGCGTCACGGATCAGCATCACCGTGGCCGCGTCGCGGATGGGCACACTCATGGCCAGCAGGCTACCGCCCGCCTGCCCGTGGGTCAGGCCGAGCCCGCCACCGATCGAGGGGTGACCGCGCCCGAATCGACCAGGGCGCTGATGGCCAGCTCGCCGAAGCGGGTGGGGTCGGCGATCAGCCAGGCATGGGAGCCGTCGACCACCACCCCGTCCACCCCGGCGGCATGACGGAAGTCGTCGAACGCCGAACGCGGCACCAGCCGGTCGCGGTCCGACCACGCCACGGTGACGGGGATGCCCCACCGGGCGATCGAGCCCACCTCGCGGACCAGGTCGGCCCGCCGGATGAACTCACCGGTGCGGAACATCCCGAGCGGGTTCTGCACCAGGTTGGGGATGAAGTCCTCCAACAGGGCGGGGAGCAGGCGGAGTCGCCCGGGCGAGCCGAGCAGGTCGGTGCCGAAGTGGCGCCCCCAGTCCCACACCGGACGCTGCACGATGGTGCGGACCTCATCGGGGAACAGTGCCCACGTGGGGCTGCCGACGGCGTTGGCCAGCAACAGGGCCGAGGCCCGCCAGGGCTGCTCGTAGACGAAGGCGGTGGCCACGCCCCCACCGAACGAGTGCCCGGCCACCAGTGCCACCCCGTCGACGCCGACCGCATCGAGGAACTTCCCGACCCACGCCCCGTACCCGGCGAAGGTGCGTTGTTCGGCCGGCAGCTCGCGGGTCCCCCCGAACCCGGGCAGGGCGGGGGCGAAGACACGGCACCCGGCCCTGGCCATGGCCTGGATGGGCTGTTTGTAGGCGTGGGGCCGGAGGCCCCAGCCGTGGAGGAACAGTGCGGGGGGGCCGACGCCGGTCACGCCGTACCCGACCCGATGGCCGGCGACCTCGGTGGCCTCCCAGGCGAATGCCCCCGCCGCACCCGACCGATCGGGGACCCCCCGCGGATCGGGGTCCCGGCGCCCCCTGGCTTCTCCCGACATGGCCGCTCAGTGTAGGGCCGAACCCGGGCCGGACCCGGCTCATTCCACCTACCGCGGCCGGTCGGGCACCGAGCGTGCTTTCCGACCGGTGTCACCCGCTCAGCCACGGCGGCGCCGGGCCGACCACCGACCCCGGGGCCGACCAGTTACGCTCACAGCGATCAGCTGACGAATCGGGGACTGCGGAACCATGGCTCAGGACCAGAACAAGACCCAGACCGGGGGGAACAAGCCGAAGCCGCCTGACAGTCGCGGCGCCGCCAGCCAGAGCGCCAAGGACCGGAGCCGGGCCCAGAGCCGGCCGGTGACCGGCAAGGACTCGACCCGGACGGCCGCCAAGGCGGGCGGCGGAAAGGGCGGGAACACCCCCCGTCCGGGCGGCCGGCCCACGCCGACGCCCAAGCCCGGCGGACTGTCCGGCGCCGTGCTGGCCTGGGGCGCGGTCGGACTGGTCATCGTGATCGTGGCCGTGCTGGTCATCGTGAAGCTGGCCAGCGGCAGCACGAACTCGACGACCGACTTCACTCCGGTCACCCCGGCCCCGGCGACGGTGGTGCACGACGTGACCAACATCCCGACCTCGGTCTACAACCAGATCGGCATCACCTCACCCCAGGTACAGGTGTCGCCACCCATCATCCTCTCCGGTCAGCCGCCCCTCACCCTCGCCGGCCGGACGCCGGCCATGCTCTACTACGGTGCCGAGTACTGCCCCTACTGCGCCGCCGAGCGTTGGGCGATGACCGCCTCCCTGTCGCGGTTCGGCCAGTGGGCCAACCTCAAGACCACCGCCTCGTCCCACACGGACATCTACGCCGCCACCCACACCTTCAGCTTCTACGGGGCCACCTTCACCAGCCCGTACCTGACCTTCAGCGGCGTGGAGCAGTACACCAACGTGCCCACGTCGACGGCGGGCGTCTACACCAATCTGCAGAATCCGACGACCGAAGAGCTCAACAACATCAAGACCTACAGCAGCTCGAAGTTCAACCCCAACGCCACCACCAGCGGGGGGATCTCCTTCCCGTTCGTCAACATCAACAACGTGGCCCTCTACTCCGGAGCCAGCTTCAGCCCCGGCGTCCTGGCCAACCTGTCGTGGGCCGACATCGCCGGCGGGCTCAGTGACCCCACCAACCCGGCCACCCAGGCCATCGTGGCCACGTCGAACTACATGAGCGCGGCCATCTGCGCCAGCACCAAGGGGGCGCCGGCATCGGTGTGCACCAGCTCCGGGGTCCAGGCTGCGGCCAAGGCCCTGAAGCTGAGCTGATACCGGTACCCGGAGCGTCCGAGCATGTCCACGCTGCGATGGCAGCCCCTTGCCACCCTGCTCCTCGGCATCGCCGGCTTGGGGGTGTCCGTCTATCTGACCATCACCCACTTCGACACCCACGTGGCCCTGGCCTGCCCCCAGACGTCGACCTTCAATTGCGAGACAGTCACCACCAGCGCCCAGTCGCACATCGTGGGCATCCCGGTGGCGGTGCTGGGCCTGGCTTACTTCGTTCCGATGATCGCCCTCTGCCTTCCGGCGGCCTGGCGGTCGGGCGACCGGCGGGTCCACCTCGCCCGGTTGGCCCTGTCGGTCACCGGCGTGGCCATGATCATCTACCTGATCATCGCCGAGCTCTTCCTCATCAAGGCGATCTGCCTGTGGTGCTCGTCGGTGCACGTGATCACCTTCATCCTCTTCGTGATCATCGTCACCGCCTCCCCGGTCGTCCTCGCTCCCGGGTACGGGCCCCAGCCAGTGGACGGCGATGACCGTCGGCTCGAAGCGGGGTAGCCGGGGGCGCAGCTCGTGACCGATCCGGGACCAACCGGGGCGCCGGTCGAGCCGGAGCCGGTCGGGCCGGACGAAGAGCTGGACGAGCCCCATCCGCGGAACCGCACCCGGCAGTTCGCCTGGGGTGCTGTCGTGGTCCTGCTGGTCGGGGTGATCGGCCTCGTGGTCTACGCCCTGACCCGCACCACACCCGCCCCCCGGGCCGTCGAGCGGACGATGACCGCCGACGATGTGGTCTCGGCCGTCAGCAAGGTTCCCCCCGCGGTCTTCGATGCTGTCGGGGTGACCTCGCCCGGGGCCCAGCTGGTCTCCCCCACCCTCCTGGTCGGCCAACCCGCGCTCCAGGTCTCGGGCAAGCCCGTGGTCCTCTACGTCGGAGCCGAGTTCTGCCCGTTCTGCGGATCGGAGCGGTGGGCGCTGATCGTGGCGCTCTCCCGCTTCGGGCAATTCTCCTCGCTCCGCAACATGCAGTCCGCCCAAAGCTCCGCCTTCCCCGGCATCCAGACCTTCAGCTTCGTGGGGACGGGGTATTCCAGCCGGTACCTGGCCTTTTCGGGAGTGGAGCTCTACTCCGATGCCATCAACGACGACGGATCCTTCACCCGGATCGCCCGGCTCACTCCGGCCCAGGCGACGCTGGTCAGCCGCTATGGGACCCCGGTCCCCCAGGGCACGGCCCCGGGCTCCCTGCCCTTCGTCGACATCGGCAATCGGATGGTGACGTCCACCTCCGGCTTCAGCCCCGCCGTGATCCTCCGGCAGTCACAGGCGGCCATCGCCGACGAAGTGAGCCAGCCCGACACGGTGACCGGACAGGCCATCGTGGCCTCGGCCAACTACCTGACCGCGGGCATCTGCGAAGCCACCGACCATCGGCCCGGTCCGGTCTGCTCGAGCAAGGGGGTGCGGGCCGCCGCGCTTGCCCTCGGCCTGACCTGAGCCGGCTTCCGTGCTGACCGGTTCCGACCGGCACAAGCGGCCGGCACCGCCAGCGTCAGCCGGCCCGCCTGTCGGTCATCTGCTTGCGCTCCGTCTCGTTCAGCCCACCCCAGATCCCGTGAGGCTCGTGGATGCGGATGGCGTAGTCGAGGCATTCGACCCGCACGGCGCACGATCGACAGATCGTCTTGGCCCGCTCCTCCCGCTGGATCTTCTCGTCCTTGCGTTCGGCGTGGGCGGGCGGAAAGAACACTTCCGCCTGAGGCCCACGGCATGACGCCTTGAGCTGCCAGGTATCAACGGCCTGCTCCACAGTGCCCAGCTCCCCCTGTCGCAATCTCACTCCTCCGCAAGAGGAACGTACTCGTACCTGTGACCGGAAACAAGGGGTCTGACCAGGATCTTCAACCAATCCACCCCGTCAGGCCGGCCAAATTGGCGCCTCCGGGCCGGATCGCGGCCCCGAGGCCCTGGTGGGCGGGCCACTCGGGACCCGGACACTACGCTCCACTAGGTCATGGACATCAGCGCCTTCTGTAGCCAGAGCCGGGTCCTCATCGTGGCCGGCAAGGGTGGCGTGGGCAAGACGACCATGGTGGCCGCGCTGGCCCATATGGCCGCCCGGGCCGGGCTGTCGGTGCTGGTGGTCGAGCTCGAGGGCCGCCCGGGGGTGTCCACCGCCTTCGGAAGCGACGTCCCCCTCGACTATGCGGGATCGGTGTTGAAGGCCGCCGGCGCCGAGCCCATCGGCGAGGCCGAGGCCCGCCACGCCGCCACCATCGCTCCGGGGACCGTACAGGCCCGGACCATCACCCCCGACGACGCGCTGCTCGAGTACCTGGGCGACCACGGTCTGCGGCGGGTCTCCAAGAGGCTGATGTCTTCGGGGATCGTCGATCTCGTGGCCGGGGCCATCCCCGGGATCCGGGACGTCCTGGTCCTGGGGAAGATCAAGCAGATGGAGCGCGGACGCATCGCCGACCTCGTGCTGGTGGATGCCCCGGCCACCGGCCACACCATGACCTTCCTGTCGTCGGCGGGCGGCCTGCTCGACGCCGCCCGGGGCGGTCCCATCCGGGCGCAGGCCGCCGACGTGGTCGAACTGCTGTCCGATCCGTCGAGGTGCCAGGTCGCCCTGGTCACCCTGCCCGAGGAGATGCCGGTCAACGAGCTGGTCGAGGCGGCCTACCAGCTCGAGGACAAGGTGGGCATCGCCCTCGGACCGGTGATCGTCAACGGCTGCTACCCCTACCGGGACGGGTTGGCCACGACGGCCGCCGACGCCGCCGCTTCCGCCGGTGTGAGCCTCGGCCCCGATCTGGTGGCCGCACTGGAGGCAGCCCGGCGCTTCAGGCTCACCCGTCAAGAGCTGCAGGCGGACCAGCTGTCCCGCCTGGCCCGGGAGCTCCCCCTGCCACAGCTGCGGGTGCCCTTCCTCTTCTCTGCCGCCATCGGCCCGGTGGAGCTCGACCAGCTGAGCGACGCCCTGGCGGCCGGGGTCCAAGCCCTGCCCGATCGGGCCGAGGTCCGGTCATGACCACCACCGCCACGGCAACCGACACGATGGTGCTCGAACGGTCCATCATCATCTGCTGCGGCTCGGGTGGCGTGGGCAAGACGACCATTGCCGCCGCCTTCGCCCTGCAGGCGGCCCGCCTGGGTCGCACCGCATGCGTTGTCACCATCGACCCGGCCCGGAGGCTGGCCAACTCCCTGGGCCTCGATGCGCTCTCCAACCGCCCCACCCGGATCGAAGGCCCGTGGCCCGGCGAGCTCCACGCCATGATGCTCGATCCGAAGCGGACCTTCGACGACCTGGTGGCGCGCTACTCGGACTCGGCCGAGCAGGCGGAGGACATCAAGGTCAACCGGATCTACCGCAATCTGACCGGCACCCTCTCGGGCACCCAGGAGTACATGGCCATGGAAAAGCTCTACGAACTCGCTGAAGAGGGCGGCTTCGACCTGGTGGTGGTCGACACCCCTCCGTCGCGCAATGCGCTCGACTTCCTCGACGCCCCCCGCCGGCTGACCCGCTTCTTGGAGAACCGGCTGTTCCAGGCCCTGATGATGCCCACCCGGGCCGGGCTCCGGATCATGGGGATGGCTGCCCAGGCGTTGCTGCGCACCATCTCCAAGGTGGCCGGGGCGGACATCGTGGCCGATGCAGTGGCCTTCTTCCAGGCCTTCGAAGGCATGGAGGAGGGGTTCCGGGCCCGGGCCGCACGGGTGCGCGAGCTGCTGGCCCAGGCGGAGACCGCCTTCGTGCTGGTGGCCTCGCCCCGACCGGACTCCGTGGACGAGGCGGTCCATTTCGCCGGCAAACTGGCCGAGTCCGGCCTCTCCGTCTCGGCGCTGGTGGTGAACCGGGTACAGCCGCGGTTTGCCGACGACTCTCAGCTGGCCGACCTGGCCTCCCTGGCCTCCCGGGTGGACGGCGGGGCCGACCGGGACCTGGCCGAATTGGTGGAGAACCTCCGCGGCTACACGGCGGCCTCCGACCGCGAGGAGCGGGCCTATACCGACCTGGTGTCCAAAGTGGCCCCGGCCCCCGTCACCCGGGTACCCCTGTTGAACACCGACGTCCACGATCTCGACCACCTGGCCACGATCGCCGACCTGCTCTCCGCCGGTGCGGGCCCGGCCCGGGAATCGTCGGACGGGCCATCGGGGAGGGCTTCTGGGGGGCGCTAACCTGACGGGCGTGCCGACCATCCTCGTGGCCAGCGACGCCCCTTCGGTCAGGGCTGAGGTGGCCGCCATCGCCGGACGCCCGGACGTCGCCATCCGGGAGGCCCGATCGGGGCCGGCGGTGATGGCCGATGTGGCGGAGTCACTCCCCGACCTGCTCGTGGTCGACCTGCAGATGGGCAACATGGGCGGCATGGCCGTCTGCCTCGAACTCCGACTCGAGGCGTCCTACGGCAACCTCGGGCACGTGCCGGTGCTCATGCTGCTCGACCGCCGGCCCGACGTGTTCCTGGCCCGCCGGTCAGGAGCGGAAGGGTGGGTGGTGAAGCCGCTCGACCCCATCCGCCTCCGCCGGGCAGTGACCTCACTCCTCGAGGGCGGCACCTACTACGACGAGTCCTACCAACCGTTGTCCGTCGTGTCCGCGCCCGCAGCTGCCGGCGCCTGACGGCGCCGTCCGAACGGGCCGTCGCCACCACCGTGTCCGCTCTTCGACATCGCGGAGAGGACCAG
>DATBOO010000122.1:0-13178 GCA_036553725.1 Acidimicrobiales bacterium
GTCGACCCGTAGAACTGGGCGTCGCCGAAGGTGAAGATGCCACCATCGGCGGCCACCAGCCAGTAGCCCTTCCCGCTGGCGGTCTGGTCCATTCCCATGACCGGCATGGCGAGCCCGGTGCCGCTGCTCTGCAGCAGGTGGGCGCTGACACCGGTGTCGGCCACGGCCCTGGCTACGCCCGTGGACTGCGTGACCTGCAGCCCGGCGACGACGACGGAGGCCACCAGGGCGGCGGCCCCGACCCGCAACGACCTCGACCAGACCCTGGGCTGCGCGACCATCTAGTGGACCGCTCTTGATCCCAGGGCCACTGCCGTGGAAATCCCCGCTCCCACTCGAGTTGCCATCCGGACCCTGCCCCGTCTCCTCCTGAGGAGGGGTGCGCACCAACTGTGAGCAGCCCTCGTTGTTGGAGGTACATCGACCGATGCCCGCCGGTCCTTTAGCCTCGGGGCTTCTGATGAACCGGTGGAGGTGCCCGTGAGCAGGGCCTATGGTCTTTTTGGGTCCTTGCCCGCCGCCCGCTAGCGCGGATGGCGTATCAGCGCATGCAATGAGCGCCGGTGCTGAGCGTGTGTGGTGAGATGGCCCTGCAGCCGCGGGGACGTAGCCCAATTGGCAGAGGCAAGGCGCTTAAACCGCCTCCAGTGAGGGTTCGACCCCCTCCGTCCCCACCCGAGGCCTGGCCGTCGGTGCGGGGCCGGTCGCCGTCATGGCCGCCGAAGGGGTACTCAGGCCTCATCCCGGGTCTCGCTCGGGTCGACCACTGAGGTGTCCGAAGTCGCCTCCTCGGCGTCGAGGTGCACTTCACCGTCCGGTCCCAGAACGGCGCCAAATGGCCTAAACCGATCCTGTGGTACCGCAGATGGCACTAAGGCGGTACCAACATGGGTATGGCTACGAACCTCCGATTGGGTCCCGATGCCGAGGAGGCCGTCCGTCGCGAGGCACAACGAACCGGTCGCTCGCAGCAGGAAGTGATTCGCGAGGCCATCGACCGCCATCTTGGACTTTCGGAGGACAAGAGCCCCTCCGGCGAACTCGGCGCGCTGATCGCGAGCGGCGCGGTCCGACCGCCGAGGACGCCGTACCGCAGGGTCGCCAAGCGCCTGGCCCTCCCGCCCGGAGTCACCAGCGCCGATCTCATCGACCGTCACGACCGAATCTGAGGTGAGGGTCTACATCGACAGCAGCGCCCTGATCAAGCGGTCGGTGGAGGAAGCCGAGTCCGACGCCCTGGAGGCAGCGCTCGACCGGTACGTCGCTGACGACGCCGCGATCGTGTCGTCGTCGTTGGCCTGGATCGAGGTCAGCCGGGCCCTGCGCACCCGACTTGCCGCCGGTCCCCACGACGAAGACGAGATCCACGACGCCATCGAAAGCGCACTCTCCGGTGTGGCCGAACGACCAGTCACCGCAGACGTCGTCGGTCTCGCCCGCCGTGTCGCACCGCCTCTGCTGCGCACGCCCGACGCTGTCCATCTCGCCACCGCGATTCTGCTCGACGCCGACGTGGTGGTCGCCTACGACTCCCGTCTCGTCGACGCCTGCCGGCACAACGGGCTCACCATCGCTGTGCCCGGCCGGCAACCCAGGAGTACCGACCGGTAATCCAGCGGTACTGTCCCCGGTATCGAGGTCATCGATGTCTGACGCCACGGCCGGCGGGCCGAGCACCGTCCTTCTCGGCAGACTCGGCGGCGGCGCCGGACGAGATGCACGCCGGGGCACCGTCTGCGGTGGCCTCGGCAGTGACGGCTACCTAGGCTGAGCGGGTCCGCTCATTGCGCCCGCGGGAGGGAAATGCCGGCAGTCCAACCGAACTGGGCGGAGCAGGTGACCGCCGTCGCCACCGCAGTGGGGGCGTTGGGCCTTCTCGGGGCCATCGGCGCGGCGATAGTGGCCGCCCGACAGGTCAAAGAAGCCCGAAAGCTCCGCGAATCCCAGATCGCGGGAGACTTCCTGCGCCGCTGGGACGAGGAAGCCCTGGTGGAGTCGAGGCAGCTCGTGGCCCAATTCGAGACCGGTGAAGAACTGAGCGTCGCATTCCAGCGATTCGTCGCCGTCAATTCGAACGAGGCCTACGTTCTCTACCGCGAGCTCGACTACTTCGAGCAGTTGGCTGCGTTGGAACACCTCGGCCACTTCGACTTCGATCTCATCAAGCTCCTGCTCGGCCGCACGCTCGTCGATCGCTGGGAGATGTGGAAGCCGTCCGTCGACGCAATGGGCTGGGCCCGCGGGTATCCGCTGTTCGAGGCGCTGGCAGCCAAGATGAAGAAGGCGGTGGACCCGCCGGACGGCGACGCCTGAGCCCGCTCATCGCCGAGCTGCACCCCGAGCCGGTCAGGAGCGTCTCAGCCCCGATCGGTTCGATGGTCGACGAGCCGCGTCGGCGTGCCCCGGGCTCCTGCGGCGGCCATGAGCTCGGGGTTCTCGTCGACGGTGGCCAGGCATAGTTCGGCATTCTGCTGTTGAGCTGCAGCAAGAGCCTCCAACGAGAGGAGATTCAGACGCACACCGTCATCGAGGAGGCGTGCCATCGGCCACGCCAGCTCGCGCAGCGAGACGACTGCCACCGCCTCCGGCAGTTCGATGACGGCGCGGACCGCGGCCGCCCCGATCGTCGGATCAGCTGCGCCGATCCGCCTCGACAGGGCGCCCACCACCCGGTGGCAGGTGACCGCCCGGCACAGTCGGTGGTACCAGAGCCCGGTGGTGAACAGGCGCGCTCCTGACGGGCGCAGCCCGATCGGCTCCTCACCCAGCAGGATGGCGAGGAGCAGGTGGTCGTCCACCACGACGGGACGCCGGCTCAAGCCAGGTCGGGCTCGTCCGCCGCCACTTCGGCCGCCAACCCTCCGTAGCCGCCGGCCTCATCGACCGACGCTCGGAGGAGAGCCCGTAGGCCACCGCGGCCGGCGGGGACGATCAGTAGCGCATGGCCCAGGTCGGCGATCTCGACGGCGCCTCCCTCACTCAGCCCCCAGCGACGGCGGGCCTCGGCGGGCAATGCCATCTGCCCACGATTCGATACCCGGAATTGGACAGTGCTCACCGGGTCAGGGTACCTGCTGACAAGGTCAAATGACAAGGATGCATTGTAGCTGTCCGGGGCGGGGGGATGGGTCCGGGCCGGCTCGCCGAGTAGCTCAGGCGGTAGCGGAGCGCGTCCCACCAGGAGAAATCTCTCGTGAGCCGACAGGAGGAATAGAGTCAACGTTGTGCCGCACGTGAGCGGGAGTGAAGCAGTCGTCCTGGTCGCATTGGCCTTCCTCTGGGCCGCAGTGGGCTACCGGCTTTCGGAGAACGACCGGAGGACGCTCGGGCGGACCCCGTGGGGCCTGCCCTCGATGGTGTGGGCCCTCTTCTGGTTCCTGTCGCTGCTGCTGGGCCTGATCCTCTACCTGTTCGCCCACTCCTCCGGGGTTCGCCGGGCACAGCACAACGGCTCCACGGTGGGCACCCCGGGCGGGACGGCTCCGTCCTCGGCGGGGGTGCGGCCGCACGCCTCCCGGGCCCCGAGCGTGGCCGAGCAGTTCCCGGCCTATCCCCAGCCGGCCAACCGGCAGCTGCCGGAAGCCGGTGAGGCGCGGTCGCCGGCGACCCCGGCTCAGGGCCCACACGAGCCGGGTCCGTCCGAGTCCACGGTGGGCCCGCCCCCCTCACCGCCGGCGTGGCATCCCGATCCGGGCGGCCGCTTCGACTTCCGCTGGTGGGACGGCTTCCAGTGGACGAGTCACGTGTCGACCGACGGTCGTCATCTGGTCGACACCAACCCCGATCAGCGCATCGGGCCCTATTGACCGCCCGCCGGCATCCCCGGCCCGTTCCCGCACCGGCTCCATGACCGACTCTCTCACCACCGACCCGACGGCACCGCTCCTCGACCCGGAGTTCTACGCCGGAGACCCGTTTCCCCTGTATGCCCGTCTCCGCCGCCAGGCGCCGCTGGCCCGCAACGAGACGCTTGGATTCTGGGTGGCGAGCCGTCACGCCGAAGTGGTCGCCATCTCGCGTGACCCAGAGACCTTCTGCTCGGCCAAGGGGATCATGGTCTTCGAGATCGGCAGCCAGTACGCCACTCCTCCGACCATGATGCACACCGACCCCCCGGAGCACACCCGCTACCGCAACCTCGTGCAACCCGGCTTTCGCCCCTCGTTCATGCGGGCCCTCGAGGACGGGGTGCGGGCCCGAACGGTGGCGCTGGTCGAGGGCATCGAACCGGGCCGCGCCGTGGACTTCGTGTCGGAGGTGGCCGTCCCGCTGCCGCTGCAGGTGATAAGCGACCTGCTGGGCGTGCCCGAGGCCGAGTGGCCGCGGTTCTTCCGGTGGTCCGAGGCGGTCATCCCCGGTGCCACCGACTGGCCCGAGGAGGAGCGCGCCGCGCTGAGCGGCGAGATGGTGACCTACTTGTTGGCCGCGGCGGCGGACCGGCGGGCGGACCCCGGTGACGACATCATCTCGGAGCTCGGGGCGGCCGAGGTGGACGGCGACCGCCTGACCGACGACGAGTTGGCGATGTTCCTGGTGCAGCTGTTGGTGGCCGGCAACGAGACGACCCGCAACATGATGTCGGGCGGCCTGCTCGGCTTGGCCGAGGCCCCGGGGGAGTGGTCGTCACTGCGATCACGGGTGGCGGCGTCCACCCCACGGGCCGTGTCGCTGGCCGTCGAGGAGATGCTCCGATGGACCACGCCGGTGGTGGCGTTCATGCGCACGACCACCAGGCCGACCGAGTTGGCCGGCCGGCAGCTCGGGGCCGATGAGCCGGTGCTCATGCTCTACGCCTCGGCCAACCGGGACGAGTCGGTGTTCGGGCCCGAGGCCGAGCGCTTCGACGCCGGCCGGGACCCCAACCCGCACGTCGCCTTTGGGTTCGGTCCCCACTTCTGCATCGGGGCGGTCCTCGCCCGGCTCGAGGGCCGGATCCTGCTCGAGGAGCTGTTGGCCCGCTTCGGCTCGGTCGAGGTGGCCGGACCGGTGGTGCGGACCGCATCCCCGGTCATCGCCGGGGTCCGCTCCGCGCCGGTGGTGTTCGGGCCGGCCTGATCCGTCGGGTGAAGGGGGAGGAGGGTGAAGGGGTAGGAGGGTGATGATTTTGTAAGGTTCCCGGGTGCACACTCCCCGGCCGGCCCTCCGCTCCTGGATGACGACACCCGGGGCCTTGCGGGTCCCGGAGATCGCTGTGGCCTTCTGGGTCGTCAAGGGCGCCTCGACGGCCATGGGCGAGGCCACCTCCGACTACCTGGTCCACGCCATGGCCCCGGCGCTGGCGGTGCTGCTGGGCTTCGCCGGGTTCGTGGTGGCCCTCGTCCTCCAGTTCCGGATGGCGAGCTACCTGGCCTGGACGTACTGGTTCGCCGTGGTCATGGTCGGGACCTTCGGGACAATGGCCGCCGACGTCCTCCACGTGGGCCTCGGTGTTCCCTATGTGGCATCGACCGTCTTCTACGCCATCGTGTTGGCCGCGGTGTTCACCGCCTGGCAGCGGACCGAGCGGACCCTCTCCATCCATACCGTCGACACTCCACGGCGCGAGGCCTTCTACTGGGCGGCGGTGGTGGCCACGTTCGCCATGGGGACCGCGCTCGGAGACTTCACGGCCTACACCCTCCACCTCGGGTACTTCGTCTCGGCGCTCATCTTCGCCTTGGTCATCACGGTCCCGGCCGTCGGCTTCCGCTTCTTCGGCTGGAACGCCATCTTCTCCTTCTGGTTCGCCTACGTGATCACCCGCCCGCTCGGCGCCTCGATTGCCGACGCCCTGGGCAAGCCCAAGGGTTCGGGCGGCCTCGGCCTGGGGGCGGGCCCGGTCGCCCTCGGGTTCGGCGTCCTGATTCTGGCGATGGTCGCCTACCTGGCCCATGCCCGGACCGATGTGCAGGTGTCACCGGCGCTGAGAGCAGAAGATGGCGACGCTTGACGTGAGGTGAGGCGCCGCTCCTTTGTCGCATCACTGGGGTTCTGTTCGGAGGAAGTGGGATACTCGATGTGACAACTGCAGACGGTTGGCGATCCTCCAGCCCGACGGCGCGAGGTGCGGAACATGATCAAGGAATTGAGTGAAATGCCTCCAGGCGTCATCGGGTTCGAGGCATCTGGCAAGCTCGAGGCCGAGGATTACCGTGATGTCGTGCTGCCAGTGCTCGAACGGGCTGCGGCCAGTGGCGACGTTCGATTGGTCATGGTGATGAAGGACTTCGACGGTATGTCGGGCGGGGCCCTCTGGCAGGATCTCAAGGTGGGCATCGAGCACCTTCGGGCCTGGAAGCGGATCGCGTTGGTGACCGATATCGAGTGGATGCATCATCTGACCGACCTGTTCGGCTGGATGACCCCGGGCGAGACGAAGACATTCTCGATGTCCGATCGTGACCTGGCCATCGCCTGGGTGGCTCGCTGAAGCCCTGGCCGGCGATCTCCCGTGATGGAGCGCCCCGGTTGGACACCTACTCCTGGAAGGCCTGGGCCATCCGGACTCTGACGAGCTTTTCGACGAGAGGTTTCGGCAGCGGTGAGTCGACAGGGAACTGAAGAGCGCCAGTCGAAGTCCGGTAGGGAGCAACTTCCTTCTGCAGTTCTGGAAACACCGAACCACTGTGGGGAAGGTAGCTGAGGTGGTTCTTGAACGCCGCAAATCCAGCAACGACCTTCCCCTGTATCCGGAAGGCGGGGAGACCATACGAGATGCCCTGTTCGGCTTCGGGGACGATGTCGACGATCGTCTCTCGAAGCTGCTGCAAAGTGGACCGTTTGGGCCCTTCGAGGCTCGCCAGGTAGTCGTCGATCTCGGCACTTGACATGGGACGATTCTCGGTCCGCTGTCGATCGAGGTCAATAGTTCATCGGAGGCGATCTGCTCGGATCGCTCTCCGGTGGCTACGAGCGGCCGTCCGCCGCCGAGAGTGTGTCGACCTGACTGCGGCTCAGCGCCAAGGTGGCGGCGCCGCAGTTCTCCTCGAGATGGTCCACCGACTTGGTGCCGGGGATGGGGAGCATGACCGGCGACCGGTGCAGGAGCCAGGCCAGGGCCACCTGGGACGGCGTGGCGCCGGTCTCCCTCACGACGGCGTCGACGGCGCCGCCCGGCGTGGCCAGCCCACCCGAGGCGATCGGGTACCACGGGATGAACCCCAGCCCCTCGGCCGTGCAGAAGTCGAGCACGTCCTCGGACGAGCGGTCGGTGAGGTTGTACAGGTTCTGCACGCTGGCGATGGGCACGAGCGCCCGGGCCGCCTCGATCTCCCCGACGGTGACCTGGGACAGGCCGACGCGTCCCACCTTCCCCTCGGCGACCAGATCGGCCAGCAGACCGAACTGCTCGCCGGCTGGGACCCCGGGATCGATGCGGTGGAGCTGGAAGAGCTCGATCCGCTCCAGGGCCAGGCGCCGCAGGCTCATCTCACACTGCTGTCGCAGGTACTCGGGCCGCCCCACCGGCGCCCACCGCCCCGGCCCGGACCGGGTCAGGCCCGCCTTGGTGGCGATGACCAGGCCGTCAGGGTAGGGGTGGAGGGCCTCGAAGATGATGTCCTCGCTCACCTCGGGACCGTAGGAGTCGGCGGTGTCGATGAAGTCGACCCCCAGGTCGACGGCACGCCGGAGGACACGCACGCACTCCAACCGGTCGCCCGGCTCGCCCCAGACCCCCGGTCCGGTGAGCTGCATGGCCCCGAAGCCCAATCGGTGGACGCCCAGCCCGCCCATGGAGAAGGTCCCGCTGGCCGCAATCGGGCGGGTCGACCCTTTATCGGCGGTGGACTTCTCGTTCATGGCTTCCTCCTCCGCCAGGTCAGGCGCGCCGCAGACGGTATGCGGATGACGCTATGCACATAACGCTATGCGGATCAGCGCTTCCGGTAGGCAGGGGTGCGATCCTCGGCCCGTGCGGCCTTCATCTCCGCGTAATCGCCCGAGACGAAGACCAGGGACTGGGCCACCGCCTCCTCGGCGATGGACCGTTGGACCTCGGCGGCGCCGAGGCTGAACAGTGTCCTCCTGGCCATCTTCACGGTGAAGGCCGGCGCCGCCGCGATCTTCTCGGCCATGTCCATGGTCACCGCGTCCAATTCGGCCTCGTCGGCGACCAGTCGGCTGACCACTCCGTGGCCCAGTGCCTCCTCGGCGGTCAGGATCCGACCGGTCAGCGCCAGGTCGGCGGCCAGGCCGTGCCCGGCCATCTGGAACAGCCGGGCCACGCCTCCGGAGTCGGGGATGACGCCGTGGGCCACCTCGGGCAGCGCCATCCGGGTACCGACCGCCGCCACTCGGATGTCACACAGCAGTGCACGCTCAAAGGCCCCTCCGATGACCCAGCCCTTGAGGGCGCAGATGATCGGGCACGGCATGGTCAGGAACATCTGGGTCGGCCGGTGGCCCCGCTCGATGAACTCGAGGTCGGAGATGTCCTCGGTCCGCAGGCCGAGCTGCGTGGTGTCCCGACCCGACGAGAACGACCGGCCCTCGCCGCGCCAGACGATGGCCCGCAATTCGTTCATCCCGTGGACCTGGGCCAGGACCTCCCACAACCGCCGGTCCATCTCGTCGCTCATCGCATTGTGCTTCTCGGGGCGGTTGTTGGTGATGACTGCCACCGTGTCGTGCACGTCGAGTCGGATCAGGTTGCGCTCCTCCTCGTTCAGGTCGCTCATGAGGTGGTTCCTTTCGCTGGGCCGGGGCCCTCCCCGAACGGCGGGCGGTCGAGCTGTTCCCTGATCGGGGTGAACGGGGGCTGCACGGTGTGGCGCCGCTGCCAGTTGGCCCCGTCCACCACCAGCGAATGGCCGCTGATGTAGGCGGCGTACGGGGAGCACAGGTAGGTGGCGGCCCAGGCCAGTTCCCGGGGGAACCCCACCCGTCCGGCCGGGACCCGCGAGTCCTGGCCGACGTACTTGCCGGGCACGGCGGCGATGTCCGCCGTCTCGTCTTCGTGGGGCATCAGGCCCGGCACCAGGCCGTTGACCCGGATGCCGTAGGGCGCCCACTCGACCGCCAGCGTCTCGGTCAGGTTCTTGACGCCGGCCTTGGCCGCCGCCGAGTGGGCGAAGCCGGGGCCGCCCGTCCAGGCGTAGGACGCCCCCACGTTCACGATGGCACCCTCCCGCCCGGCCGGGATCAGCCGGCGGGCGAGGTCGCGGCAGCACAGGTAGGTGCCGTTGAGCACGATGTCCACCACCGTCCGCCAGGCGTTCGGGCTCATGTCCTCGGCCGGCACGGGGAAGTTGCCGGCGGCGTTGTTGATCAGCACGTCGATCGGGCCCAGTCCCGACTCGACCTCGTCGAAGGCGGCGGCGATCGACTCGGGTTGGCGGATGTCGCACTCGACGGCCAGGGCCGTTCCCCCCGTCCCTCCGACCGCGGCCACGCCCGCGGCGCGGTGCTCCTCATTGCGGCTGAGGATGCCGACCGATGCCCCGAGCCGGCCGAATTCGGTGGCGATGGCCTTGCCGAGCCCGGTGCCGCCGCCGGTGACGATGACCACGCCGCCCTGGTAGGTCCCCGCCGGCAGCGCCGACGCACCGGTCGGCGGGGGTTGGGCCAAGCCGGGGGGAGCCATGGCCGGAGAGCCTACTGACGGGGAGTCAGCTGTTTCTGTGACAGGGTCCCGGGCAGCGGTTCCGGTTCCGGGCTGACCGCTGTTCCCCCTGGTGGGGAGCGAGAGGTCATTTGGGCGGGGGAATGTGCTACATTGAGTGCACTATGAGTATCACAGTAGGCATTCGAGAGCTCCGCCAGCAGGCCAGCGCACTGCTCAAACGGGTCGGCAGAGGGGAGATCATCAACGTCACCGATCATGGCCATCCGATTGCCCGGATCGTCCCCCTGCAGGGGGGAGCCCTCGAGCAACTCGTGCTGGAGGGCCGCGCCATCGAGGGCGAGGGTGATCTCATCGACCTGGCCGATGAGCTCGGCCTTCCGGTAGCCACATCCGGGTCAATGTCACCGTCGGCGGCCCTGGCGGAGCTGCGCGCCGATGAGCGCTAGAGCCGCCTATGTCGACACGTCGGCCTTCGTGAAGCTGATCGTCGTCGAGTCCGAGTCGGTACTGTTGCGCGAGGCCCTCATCCGGTGGCCGGATAGGGCCTCGTCGACGCTGCTGCGCACCGAGACCGTGCGCGCTCTCCGGCGCTCGGGCAACGATCAGCTCATCGGTCGGGCCCGCCGCCTCTTCGCCAGCGTTCATCTGATCAGACTGGACGAGCCCCTCCTTGATCGGGCCGGCGATCTCCCTCCTTCCGGGCTGAGGTCGCTCGACGCCGTCCATCTTGCTGCCGCCCTCTCGATGGGTCCGGACCTCGGCGCGTTCTTCACCTACGATGAGCGGTTGAGCGAGGCGGCACTGGCCCAAGGGCTGAGGGTCACGTCACCGAGTTGAGCCCGGAGGCATAAGGGGTAGCCTCATCGACCGTGGACTTCGACCTCTCTCCCGAGCTTGCCGCCCTCCAGCAGAGCGTCCGCCGCCTGGCCCAGGACAAGGTCAGGCCCCGGGCCCGTGAGATCGACACCACCGGCGAGTACCCGTCCGACCTGTTCGAGGCGTTTCGCCACGCCGACCTCCTCGGGCTGTGCCTACCCACCGAGCTCGGGGGATCGGATGCCGGCATCCTCGGCCTGACCATCGCCATCGAAGAAGTGGCCAAGTACTCCAACTCGGCGGCACTGATGCTCCTGCTCACCCGCCTTCCGGCCGGACCGGTCCTGATCGCCGGCAGCGACGACCAGAAGAAGCGGTACCTGCCCGGCATCGCCACCGGCGAGTTGCGCGCCGGGTTCGGCCTGTCCGAGGCCCAGGCCGGGAGCGATGTGGCCGGCATGCGGACCCGGGCGGTGCCCGACACCGCCGCCGGCCACGATGGCGGATGGATCCTGAGCGGCACCAAGTGCTGGATGTCCGGCGTGCGGGAGGCCGACTGGTACACCGTGTTCGCCAAGACGGGCGACCCGGCCTCCCGGGCCCACGACTCGATCACCGCCTTCATCGTCGAGCGGGCATGGGAGGGGGTCTCGGTGGGCCGCACCGACCACAAGATGGGCGTCCACGGTGTCGACACCGGGGAGCTGGTGCTCGACCAGGTCCAGGTGCCGGCCGAAAATGTCATCGGCGAAGTGGGCGGGTTCCGACTGGCCATGCTCGGGCTCAACGCCATGCGGCCGATCGTGGCCGCCCGGGGCATCGGCTTGGCCGAAGGCGCGCTCATGTACGCCACCGAGTACGTGAGCCGGCGCGAGGCTTTCGGCGGGACCATCGCCGACTTCCAGGGCATCCAGTGGGAGATCGCCAAGGTGGCCGTCGACATCGAGGCGGCCCGGTTGCTCACCTACCGCGCCGCCTGGCTGGCCGACCAGGGGAAGTTCACCAAGGAGTACGTGCCCTTTCTGTCCATGGCCAAGTACTTCGCCACCGAGTTGGCGGTGCGGGCCTCCGGCCTGGCCGTCCAGCTCCTCGGCGCCGCCGGCTACATGGACGATCACCCGACCGAGCTCTGGTACCGCGACGCCCGCCAGCTGACCATCGTGGAAGGCACCTCCCAGGTCCAGTTGGGCCTCATCGCCCGCGGGGTGCTCGGCCACGACCTGTGGTGGGACTGAGGGTGGGAGCACGGGGGCCAGGAGGGCCGGACCCCTCGGGCCCACCGGCGGCCGAACGGCCCAGCTTCGAGTCGCTGGGCGGTTGGCCGGGCATCCTGACCGGTCTGTTGGCCGGCGGATCGCTGACCGCTGATCAGGCCGAGGTGGTGCTCGGCCAGGTCCTCTCCGGCGAGGCCTCCCCGGCCCAGATCGCCGCCCTCACCGTCGCCCTGCGGGCCAAAGGGGAGTCGGTCGAGGAGATGACCGGGTTCGTCCGGGCCATGGTCGCCCATGCCGTGCCCCTCGACCTGCCCGCCGGCATCGAGGTCATCGACACCTGCGGCACCGGGGGCGACCGGCTCCGCAGCATCAACGTGTCGACCATCGCCGCCCTGGTGGTGGCGGCCACCGGGGCCAAGGTGTGCAAGCACGGCGGCCGCGCCTCCTCGTCGGCGGTCGGGGCCGCGGACGTGCTCGAGGCCCTGGGGGTGGTGGCCGACCTCGGTCCGGCCGGTGTGGCCCGGTGCATCGACGAGGTGGGTATGGGCTTCTGCTTCGCGCCCCGGTTCCACCCGGCCATGCGCTTTGCCGGCCCGGTGCGCAAGGAGCTCGGGATCCCCACCGTGTTCAACTACCTTGGCCCCCTGGCCAACCCCGGCGGGGCCCGGTTCCAGGTGGTCGGGGTGAACGATCCGGCCATGGCCGACACCATGCTCGGGGTCCTGGCCGCCAACGGGGCCCGACGGGCCATGGTGGTCTACGGCGACGATGGACTCGACGAGTTGAGCACCACCGGGCCGTCCACGGTCCACGAGCTGGTCGCCGGGGCGGACGGCCACGCCGAGACGTCCCGCTACCGGGTGGATCCGGCCGAGTTCGGGTTCGCGCCGGCGGTGATCGACGATCTGCGCGGCGGTGATGCTGCGTTCAATGCCGGGGCCATCCGCGACGTCATCGCCGGCCAGCCTTCGCCGCACCGCGACATCGCCGTGCTGAATGCGGCCGCGGCCCTGATGGTGATCGGTCGGGCCGACGACCTGCCGGCGGGAGTGGCGCTGGCCTGCTCGGTGGTCGACGACGGGCGGGCCCAAGCGGTGCTCGACGCCTTGATCCGGGTGTCCCGGGAGGCATCGGCCGACGAACCGACGGGGTGACCTTGGCGGCAGGTGTGGCCTTCCGTGTTCGTCGCCATTGGACTCTGCGACCTGGCCGGTCCCGCAGCCAGCCCGAGGACGGACGGCGGCTGCACCTGAAGTGGCGGTCCCGTGCTCGATTGTCTGTCTCTTGCTATGTGGTGATGCTGCTTCTCGTCGTGATGCTGCTTCTCGAGATGATTCACGATATCGGCGACGATGACATTTCAGAGACGTTAAACTAGACATATATGCGTTGAATCACACGACTGTTATTCTCATCACGACGGCAAGGAGAATGCGTGGCAATACTGAGTGGGGTCCTGGACGAGCTCATCGATACGCATGTGATCGACGCTGGCGACTTGGCCCAGATCACGGGGTCGACCCCTCGCAGCGTGAGCCGCTGGACGGCTGCCAAGGCTATGCCCCGCCGTGACGCCGAGGACCGTCTGCTCGAGTTGAAGGCCG
>DATBOO010000199.1:0-8251 GCA_036553725.1 Acidimicrobiales bacterium
CGTAGGCGGCGGTCCCCCCGGTGGCGCCGGCCGGGCCGGGCGCCGCGGCTGACGCCTCGAGCGAGGCCACCGCGGCCCGGAGTCGCTCCTCGGTCCGCCCGCAGATGGTCACGTGGGCGCCGTCGCGCACCAGTCGGGTGGCGGCCCCCAGCCCGATGCCGCTGCCGCCCCCGGTGACCAGCGCCGACCACCCGGCGATTCCGTTCACACGGCCGTTCTCACTGCCCACGGCGCCACTCCCTTTGCTCTCTTTGGTCCGTCCCCAGGCGGTTCGTTTCCGGGCCCCACCTGCCGCACCGCAAACGTGCTGCCCGGCTCCCCAGCCGGCCGTTCCCGGCAGGCCGTTGCCGGCGGGACGTGCTACAGAGTGTCCGTCCGACCGCAGCATCCTAATAGTCGGGCCCGCAGCCGATCGGACCGGGCCCGTGCATTGAGTAGACGAGGAGAGGTCTGATGGTCATCCGGCAATTCAACCTGGCCGACCTGTTCGAGATCGTGGTCGACACGGTGCCGGACCGCCTCGCGCTGGTCGCCGGGTCGGTCCGGCTGAGCTACCGGCAACTCGACGAACGCTCCAACCGGTTCGCCCACGATCTCTCCCACCAGGGGATCGGCCCCGGCGCACACGTCGGGATCCTGGCCCACAACCGAGCCGAGTGGGTGGAGGCCATGGTCGGTTGCTACAAGGCCCGGGCCGTCCCGATCAATCTGAACTACCGCTACGTGGCCCACGAGCTCCGCTACGTCATCGAGAACGCCGATCTCGAGATGCTGGTCTTCGAGCGGGCCCTCTCGCCGCTCGTGGCCGGGTCGCTCGAGGGCCTCGAGCTGCCGGCGCCCCTCCATCTGATGGTCATCGAGGACGGCTCCGGCGCGGACGCCGGCTCGGCCCGGCCCTACGAGGAGGCGCTGGTCGGTGCTCCGCCGGTGCGCGAGTTCGGACCTCGATCGCCCGATGACATCTACGCGCTCTACACCGGGGGGACCACCGGCTTGCCCAAGGGCGTGCTGTGGCGGCAGGAGGACATCTTCTTCGCTGCCATGGGGGGTGGCGGCTGGGGCGCAGAGCCCATCACCCGGCCCGAGCAGCTGGCCGGACGGCTCGACCCGGATGACTCGACCGGGGCGGTGATGCTGGTCGTCGGCCCCCTGATGCACGGCAACGCCCAGTGGGTGATGTGGAACGCATTCATGATGGGCGGGGCGGCAGTTCTCTACACCGAGCACTTCTACGACCCCGACCGGCTGTGGCGCCTCATCGGCGATGAGCGCGTGGTGTCGGTGGGTCTGGTCGGCGACGCCATGGCCCGACCACTGGCCGACGCACTGGCGGAGGCGCCGCCCGGGACCTACGACACCTCGTCGCTGCTCGTGATCGGATCCGGGGGCGCCATGCTGTCGGCGACGGTCAAGGACGAGTTGAGGAAGCAGCTGCCCGAAGTGATCGTCATGGATCGATTCGGGTCGAGCGAGAGCGGGGCCCAGGGAGCGGTCAGGGACGGGGCCGCCGGCCCGAGGTTCCTGATGGACGACGACACCAGGGTGCTCGACGACGAACTCCACCCCCTCTCCCCCGGGGACGGGAAGATCGGCCGTCTGGCCCGGACTGGGCGCATCCCCCTCGGTTATCACAAGGACCAGGCCAAGACCGATGCCACCTTCCCGGTGGACGCCGACGGCGTCCGGTGGTCGGTACCCGGCGATCTCGCTTCGGTGGAACCCGACGGCACCATCACCGTCCACGGCCGCGGCTCGGCTTCGATCAACTCCGGGGGCGAGAAGATCTTTCCCGAAGAGGTGGAGGCCGCGGTCAAGACCCACCCGGACGTCTTCGACGCCATCGTGGTGGGCCTACCCGACGCCCGCTTCGGCGAGCGGGTGGCGACGGTCGTGCGTCCGAGGCGCGGCCACCCCGCCCCGACCCTCGAAGGCCTCCAGGCGCACTGTCGCTCCTTGATCGCCGGGTACAAGCTCCCGCGCCAGATGCTGGTCGTGGACGAGATCCCCCTGACCGCGGCGGGCAAGCCCGATGCCAAGGCCGCCAGGGCGCTCTTCTGAGCGAGATGCAGGTCTGAGCGAGATGCCCGACTGAGCGAGATGCAGGTCTGATCGAGGTGCGCTCTGGCGTCGTGGGCGCCTCAAGCCGGCTGCGGCAACCGGCGGGCCTCGACCATGGCCGACACCGTGGCCACGACCCGGTCGACCGCCGAAGCCAGGACCTCACCGTCGATGTCCACGACGAGATGGATTCCGGCGTCCGGCCACAAGCCCGCCACCCTCGCGGGCACCGGCCGGCTGGGCGAGCGCAAGGCCGCCACGAGGGCGGGGTAGGCCAGCTCGGCGGCCCACGCATCCGACGGGCGCCCGCTGGCGACGGAGGCCAGCGCCACCGGCACTGCCCCGTCCGCCCCGGACCGGTCGTGCACCGCCCCCTCCTGTCCCGCTCCCTCAGCCCCGGGCCCTTCCGGCCCGGTCGTCCCCACCGGGACACGCAGCTCCGACCGGCCCTTGAGGATCACGGCACCGGCGTCCGGGCACACCCACTGGTCGTCACCGCCGCCCAGTCGGGGGGGCACTTCGAACGCGGCCCAGTCGAACGAGGCCCAGAGGCTCGTTGCCCAGGTCACCGCCTCAGACAGCACCAGGGCCCGAGCCCCGCGGTCGAGACCGGCGAACCAGGGTTCCCAGTGGAAGGTCCGCCAGCCGGACCTCTCCCATTCCTCCACGGCCTCGGATGCCACCGGCCCGACGGCCTCGGCCGGCGATCGGAAGCGCCCGCCGGCACACGCGTCCACGACCGCCAGTCCCAGCGATCGCCGGGCGAAGACCGGCTTCCACGTGAACGGCTCCTGTTGACGGCTCAGTGAGTCGGGTCGCTCCCTCGCACGGCGGAGGTCCGCCAGGTTGACCACCAGCCGCTGGCGATGCGGCAGCCGCCCGACCAGCGGGGCGAGCTCACGCGAGAGGCGGCCCCGGAGCTGGGTGCGACAGGCCTCGTCCACGTAGCCCACAGGGGGAGCCATGAGCGCGCGGGTGAGCTGCTCAGGCCTCATCTGCCGTCCTCCGGCCCCCGGGCCCACGCCGCCTCGGATCGCTCCACCCTCGCCTGGCCGGGCTCGCACTCCGGAAGCAGGGTGCAGCGGCCGCACAGGCTGTTCGGAGTGCGGCGGGGTACCGCCCCGTGGGCCAGATTCCACAATGAGCGGGTGCCGACGATGGTGCGCCGCACCGCACCGACCAGCAGCTCCTCGGTCACCGGATCCACGTCCAACTCTCCGGTCCGCGTGTAGTAGGTGGCCACCACGAAGGGAGGGGCAGGGCTCCTGAGCGCCTCCACCAGGGCATAGAAATGGAGGTCGGCCCGGTGCTCGACCCGCCGTGCACCGGCCTTGATCTCCACCAGGGCGACCGAGGCCTCGTCCTCTGCCGGCCGGCCGATGGCCAGATCGACCCGCGCCGACAGTTCGACTGCTCCGTGGGCCAACCCGACCCGCATCGACTCCTGTGTGCGGGGAAGCCATGCCGGCTCGAGCGCTGGCCAGTGGCGACGGAGACCGTCGGCCTGCCGTTCGACCTCGGCGCGGAGCGCCTCCCGCTCTGCGGAGGGCAACCCCACGATCCACGAGACCAGGTCCTGTTGGCGGTCATCGACACCGAGCGCAGCCATCCCGTCGGCCATGGGGTCGTCGATGGAGCCCACGGCGATCAGCTGGCGGAAGAGCACGTCGACCAGGGCCCCACAGGCCATGGCCGGGGTCGGGGGGCGGTCGCCGAACTCGCCGGCGACGTGATGGGCCTCACAGGCCAGGACACCGGTCAACCGGTCCTTGGTCACCACCACCACCGCCGAGGACGACGGCGGTGGTGGGGTACCGGCGCCCGAGCCCGTCGCAGGGGCGTCGGGACCGGCGTCTCCGACCTGATTCAGGCCGCTCTCGAGGCTTCCCCGGAGCCGGCCCTGGAGGTCGGGGTCCGATTGCAGACGGGGCCGACCGGTGACCCGCAGGCGCTCGAGGAGCGCCTCGCCGGCCAGGGGGTGCCAGTCGTGTGAAGCCCGGAGGGGGCGTCGGACGAACTTCATCGGACCGGGGACGGATCGGGCGCCACCCAACCCGGCCACCTGACTTCGCCGTCCGACCGCAGGACCTTCCTGTTTGCGGTCGATCACCATGGCGGGCATGCCGTCAGTGTGCCCGAAGGGTGTCTCATCCGGGCAGGGTACCGGGAGGCCCGATGTGGGGACGCGGCTGGCCGGTCCTCCGCCGGTAGCCTCTTGGCGAGATGTTGTTCGCCGCCGGCACCTCGTTCCTGGTCGTCTTCACCCTGTTCGTCGTGGTCACGGTGGTGCTCATCGTGCTCGTCATCCGCTTCACCCTGCAACGCGCCGGCGTCGCCCGGTCGCGCTGGCTGGCCGAACAAGAGGAGAAGGACGAGGAGGAGGAGGAACGAGGCCCGATCACCGCTCTGGTGCTGGCCGGGGGAGGCGTCCGGGGGGCGGTCCAGGTCGGGATGCTGCAGGTGCTCACCGAGCACGGGTTCGTGCCCGATCGGATCTATGGGTCATCGGTTGGCGCGGTCAACGGCGCCGCCTTCGCCGGCGATCCCACCCGACGCGGGGTCGAAAGGATGACCGAGACCTGGACCGGCCTCACCCGGGAGCTCGTCTACCCCCAGGGCCGCCTCCACGGGCCGTGGCTCTACTTCCAGCAGCGGGACTCGGTCTATGCCAACTCCGGGCTCCGGGCCGTCATCGAAGAGGGCGTCGCCTTCGAGCGGCTCGAGGATGCGGTGATCCCCATCGAGGTGGTGGCCACCTCGATGAGGGACGGCCGAGAGCGGTGGTTCACCTACGGGCCGGTAGTGGACGCCGTCCTGGCCTCGGCGGCCATCCCCGCCGTCTTCCCGCCCGTCGAGATCGACGGCGAGCGTTTCATCGACGGCGGGGTGGTCGACAACGTGCCCGTCCGGCGGGCCATCGATGGCGGGGCCACCCGCATCGTCGTCCTGCTGTGCAGCTCTCCCATCTACAAGCCGCCGTCATCCAAGCGCCCGGTGGAGTCGATCCTCAATGCCCTGTTCATCTCCATCCACGCCCGGTTCGCCCGGGAGATGACCCAGCTGCCCCCCGGGGTGGAGGTCATCTTGTGCAGCGGGAGCGAGGACGAGCCCCGGGACTTCGACGACTTCTCCGCCACCCACGAGCTGATCGCTCAGGGCCGGGAGGAGGCCTCCGAGGTGGTGCGCCGGTACGGGCTGGGTCGGGCCGGGGTGCCACCATCCACCACCGAGCCGGGCGCCGTCGACGGGGTCGGTGGTGCCGACGGGGCCGGCGCACCCAGTGGGGACTCAACCGGTGTCGAATCCGGCCGCGTAGATGGCGCCGTCACCGGTGGGGGTGCAACCGACGGCGCTGCAACCGACGCGGAGGGAGCCGGAGGGGTGAACGGGGCCGGTCGGTTGGATCGGGGCACCGATCCATCGGGCCACCCGGCCGTTCCGTCGACCCATCCGGACCCGGGTACGTAGCGGCGCACTATGCGGGCCGGCACGCCGGCGATCACACAGTGGTCGGGGAAGACGCCGCGCACCACAGCGCCCGCTCCCACCACCACGTTGGTCCCCAGTTCCGTGCCCGGGAGGATCACCACACCGGTCCCGAGCCAACTCCCGCGGCCGATCCTCACCGGGACATCGCTGGGCCACTGCCGGTGGACGACCTCGTCGGGGTCCTCGTACCCGTGGTTCTGGTCGGTGATGTAGACGTAGGGACCGGTGTGGACGTCGTCCCCGATCTCCACGTTGAAGTGGCCGACGATGTGACTCCCCCGGCCGATCATGCACCGGTCGCCGATACGGACGACCGGATAGGTGACCATCTGCTGCCCCGGCACCATCCCGGCAGAAATGCTCACGTGGGGCCCGACGAGGGTGTCGGCCCCGATGGCTATCCACTGCTCGCCGAAGGTCGCTCCGGGCGGAAAGGCCAGACAACTTCCCGGGCCGAAGCTTCCGAACCGCCTGGCCGCGGTGTCGCCGGGACCGGTGGCCCCGTGTTCGGCCAACCAGCTCCAACCGGCGTGAATGGCGGAATTGACCCACCGACGGGGCGCGGCGCCCAACGGGCGGCGAGTCTCCCGGGGACCGGGATGGCCTGAGGCCGGTGGGCCGGTGGGAGGGAGGCGGCCGGTCGGTGCCGGCACTTCGTCACGGCCGGGGAGGGCAGCGGTCACCGCTCGACGATATCTGATTGCCCGCCTTCCTCAGCATTGAGTTGCCTCACATCTCGTGGGTCAACGGGCCTGATCTGCGCCCGGAGCGATCGCCGACCGCAACCGGCGATCGCTCCCGTCAATGTCAAGCCATTCCATCGGGCTCGGGGATGGAGTCAGCGGACCGAACAACGATTAGCCACTCGGGGAGCGAGCACGAGGCGGGCACCCAGGTGATGAACGGGACGGCGCGAATGTACGAGGTCCAGGGGTACCTCCGTGTTCCGCACAGTGTCCCGGACTGGCAGTGCAACACGGTCTGCAGGGAACCGGTTGCTCCTGGCGACGGACCTGGAGACGACTCGTTACTTAGAGATGAATACCCTTGACGTATTTCGGATAGTAACGTCCGCTACATGCGCTGGAAGATCGCCATCGCTCGCGTCCCCACCGAGCCGTCGCGTCACCGAGTCAGGGTCTGGCGAGAGTGCGTCAAGGGAGGGGCATTGTCGCTCCAACAAAGCACGTGGGCGCTCCCCGCCGGGACCGAGGCTGACGACCTCTTCAACCGGGTCGGTGAGCTCGTCGCCCGCGCTGGAGGTCAGTTGTTGGTCTTCGAGGCCAAGCCATCAGGGGCGACTGCAGATGCCATGAAGCGCAGCTATACCGAGCAGCGGGAGGCCGCGTGGGTCGAGTTCATCGCCGAATGCGGGAAGTTCGACGCTGAAATCGCCAGCGAGTTCGAGAAGGAGAAGTTCACGCTCGCCGAGCTGGACGAGGAGGAGCAGAACTTGGACCGCCTCAGGCGCTGGTTCCGCGAACTGAGCTTCCGAGACCAGTTCGGTGCTCCCTCCGCACCGGAGGCGGAGACGCGCATGAAGTCCGTAACGGAAACGCTCGAGCGATTCGCGGAGGCCGTCTTCGCCGCCCGAGAGCAAACGTGACCGGGACAATCTACGTGTCGCTGAATACCCACCTCGCAGCAGCTCGTCACGAGTGACCATTCATCACCTCATCGTCAGCTATGGCTATCTGGCAGTGTTCATACTCATCGCCGCCGAGAGCTTCGGCATCCCGCTTCCAGGCGAGACAGCGCTTATCGCCGCCTCCATCTACGCTGGTGCCACGCACCATCTGTCCCCGGGATGGATCTTCGCCGTGGGGGCGACAGCGGCAATCATCGGCGACACCTGCGGGTACTGGATAGGCGGTAAAGGGGGCTACCCGCTCCTCCGGCGGTACGGCCACTACGTCCGCCTGGACGAGGTGAAGTTGAAGATCGCTCGCTATCTCTTCTCGAGGCACGGGGGCAAGGTGGTGTTCTTCGGACGCTTCGTCTCCGTTCTGCGAACCTACGCTGCGTTCCTGGCCGGTATGAACAGGATGCACTACCGCCGGTTCCTGGCCTTCAACGCCTCGGGCGGCATTGTCTGGTGCGCCATCTTCACGTTCGGCGCCTACTGGTTTGGGAACAAGATCACCCAGATTTCCGGGCCTGTCGGCATCGTGCTCCTGATCCTTGCCGTCATCGTCATCGTGGTCGCCATCGTCATGGTGCGGCGGAAGATGACCTCACTCACCGAGAGGGCAGAGCTTGCGTTCCCGGGGCCGTTGGACTCGTGAGTACCCCTAGCGACACCTACGAGGAGTAGAGCATGGACACAAGTCTCTACAGGGACATCAACCGCCTCGCCGTCCACACCGCATGGGCGCATCCGATGATGAAGGCAATCGCCGTCTACGCCGTCGGCCTGTTCTCAGTCCTGTTGATCCTGGCGTGGTGGTACGCCCGAAGGGCACCCAACTCCCCCCGGGCTGTCGCTGCATCGGTCTGGACCGCGGGTGCCGTCATCGTCGTCTTGGGCCTCAATCAACTGATTGGATCGGCGATTCACCGGGCCAGACCGTATGCCACACTTTCGGCGGTCGAGGTACTGGTGTCCCGCAGCCACGATCCTTCCTTCCCCTCCGATCACTCGGTGACGGCGGGCGCTGCTGCGGCTGGGCTGTGGGTGGTGGCCCACTACTGCGACAAGGCCAAC
>DATBOO010000003.1:0-9145 GCA_036553725.1 Acidimicrobiales bacterium
GCCCACCGCCACCGTGCCCGACCACTGGGCGGTGCACCCCACCCCGATCAGCGCATCGGCCGGTACCGCGGCCGACTCGACCGCCTGCCGGGAGGCGGCACCGATGGCCGACCACCATTCGTCGGGGTCCTGTTCGGCGCCGCCCCCGTCGATGAGGTGGAGGGCCACCGGCCGGGCGGCGTGGGCCACGATCCGCCCGGTGGTCGAGACCACCGCCACCTTGGGCCCGCCGGTGCCCAGGTCGACGGCCAGCACGTACTGCTCGGGGCGTTCCCCTCCGGAGCCGGCGCCGCCCGGGCTCACGCTCTGAGCACCCAGAGGGTGACCTGGCGGGCCGACCCGCCGTCGTCGAGCTCGAGCGTCATGCCGGCGTCGGGACCCTCCGGTCGGGCGGGGGTGACCGAGCGGGCCAGCACCTCGCGCCCGATCAGCTCGAACAGCGGGCCGAGGTCGTCGAGGCCGACCAGGTGCAGATGGATCCAGTCGGACACCTCGAGCCCGGTGGCCTTGCGAAGATCCTGGACGTGCCGGATGACCTCGCGGGCCAGGCCCCGGCGCCGGAGGTCGTCATCCATGGCCAGGTCGAGGGCCACCACCTCGGCCCCGTCGCGGGAGACGGCGAAGCCGGCCTGGGCCCGTACCCGCAGCTCGACCTCCTCGCCACTGAGCTCGATGGGGCCGCCGTCGAGGTCGACGACCACCGGACGCCCGTCGGCCAGGTCGGCGGCCGCGGCCACGCCGTCCACCGATCCCATGGCCGCCCGGAGCTGTTGGACCCGGGGCCCCAGCCGGGGGCCGAGCAGCTTGAAGTTGGGGACCAGCTCGTAGGCCAGCACGTCGCCGAGCTCGCCGGTGGCCTCCACCACGTCCACGTTGAGCTCCTCCTCGACCACGCCGGGGGGCGGGGCCGGGCTCCCCGGGGGCAGGTAGACGAGGGCGCGGGCCAGGGGCTGGCGCACCTTGATGCCGGCCTCGGCCCGCGCCGCCCGGCCCAGTGACGCCAGCCGCCGGGCCAGCGCCATCCCCTGGTCGAGGAGCGGGTCGAGTGCCGAGGGCTCGAGACGCGGCCAGTCGGCCAGGTGGACCGAGTCGTCTTCGGCGGCGCCGGTCAGGTCGCGCCACATCCGGTCGGAGACGAACGGGCACATCGGGGCGAGCAGCCCGGCCACGGTGACCAGCACCTCGTGCAGGGTGGCCTGGGCCCCGAGCGAGTCGGCGGGGTCGGCGTCGGGGTCGGTGCGCCAGAAGCGACGGCGGCTGCGCCGGACGTACCAGTTCGAGGCGTCGTCGATCAGCTGGGCGATGGCGGTGGCCGCCGGGAAGGGCTCGTACTCGTCGAGGGCGGAGGTGGCCGCGGCCACGGTGGCATGGAGCCGCGACCGCATCCACCGGTCGAGGACGGACCTCTCCCCGGGCGCGGGGATGGACGGGTCGGCGGGGTCGAATTGGTTGAGGGAGGCGTAGGTGGTGAAGAACGACCAGGTGTTCCACAGCGTCAGCAGGCTGTCCCGCATGGCCGAGTCGATGACCTCGAAGCTGACCCGGGTCGGCGTCCACGGCGAGCCCTGCGAAAACATCCACCAGCGCAGCGGGTCGGCCCCCCGGGTGTCGAGGATCTCCCAGGGGTCGATGACGTTCCCGATGCTCTTGGACATCTTGCGGCCGTCGGCGTCCACGATGTGCCCGAGGCAGAGGACGTTGCGGTAGGGGGTCGATCCCCGCACCAGGGTGTTGACCGCCAGCAGGGAGTAGAACCACCCCCGGGTCTGGTCGATGGCCTCGCAGATGAAGTCGGCGGGGTAGACGAACGACCCGGCCGACCCGGGGGCGAGCGGGTAGCCCCACTGGCCCGAGGGCATGGAGCCCGAGTCGAACCAGGCGTCGATGACCGGCTCGACCCGGCGCATCATTGCGCCGTCGGCCGTGCCCCCGGGGTCGGCGCAGTCGGGGCAGGGGAAGGTCACCGCGTCGATGTCCGGTCGGTGGGGGTCGACTCCCGACACGTCCCGTCCGGCCAGCGCCGACAACTCGGCCAACGACCCGACGCACACCACATGGCCCTCATCGCAGCGCCAGACGGGGAGCGGCGTGCCCCAGAACCGGTCGCGGGAGAGGGCCCAGTCCACGTTGTTGGAAAGCCACTCCCCCATCCGGCCGTCGCGGATGTGCTCGGGGTGCCACCCGATGGTCTGGTTCTGCGCCACCAACTCGGCCTTGCGCTCCGAGGTCGAGATGTACCAGCTGGGCTTGCCCCAGTAGATGAGCGGGGTGTCGCACCGCCAGCAGTGCGGGTACGGGTGGGTGTGCGGGTGCCGCTCGAGCAGCCGGCCCGAGGCCTCGAGGCGGTCGTTGACCGCGCCGTTGGTGTCGCGGACGCTTTGTCCCTCCAGCCACGGCACCGCGGCTGTGAAGCGCCCGTCGGGCCCGACCGGATTGAGGGTGGGGAGGCCGTTCTCCCGGCCGACCTGCCGGTCGACCTCGCCGAACGCCGGGGCCAGGTGGACCACGCCGGTGCCCTCGTCGGCCTCCACGAACGGGCCGGCCACCACCCGCCAGCCGGCGTCGCCGGCCGCCGCCGGGCTGGGCTGGACGTCGTCGAAGGGCCGCTCATAGCGGAGGCCGACCAGTTGGCCGCCGGTCACCCGGTGGTCGACGACCGCACCCTCGCCGAAGACGGCCTCCACCCGACCCTCGGCCACGAGGCTGCCGCCGACGACGGCATAGGGGAGCTCGGGACCGACGGCGGCACCGGTGTTGGAGAGCAGGGTCCACGGTGTGGTCGTCCACACCGCCAGCGACAGGCCGGACAGCGAGGACCGGCCCAGGGCGGCCCGCAGACGCTCGGCCGCCTCCCCCTCGTCGGTCAGGGGCAAGGACACGTAGGCCGACTCGTCGACGACGTCGCGGTACACGTCGGGCTGGCCCAGCTCGTGGCTGCTGAGGGCGGTGCCGCAGCGCGGGCAGTAGGGGACCACCTTGATGTCCTCGTAGAGCAGTCCCTGGTCCCAGAGGCTCTTGAGGTTCCACCACACCGACTCGATGTAGGCGGGAGAGAACGTCCAGTAGGCGTCGTCGATGTCGATCCAGTACCCGATCCGCCCGGTCAGGTCCTTCCACTCGTCGACGTAGTTGCGAACCGACTCGCGGCACAGCCGGGTGAACTCGGCCACGCCGACCTCCTCCTCGATCTGGCGCTTGTCGGTGATCCCGAGCTGCTTCTCCACCTCGACCTCCACCGGCAGTCCGTGGGTGTCCCAGCCCGCCTTGCGGGGCACGGCGTAGCCCCGCATGGTGCGGTAGCGGCAGAACAGGTCCTTGTAGACCCGGGCCCACACATGGTGCAGCCCGGGTCGCCCGTTGGCGGTGGGCGGGCCCTCGTAGAAGACCCAGGGCTCGGCCCCGGCCCGGAGCTCGACCGAGCGCTCGAACACCCGGTGCTCGCCCCACCGGGCCAGCTCACGGGCTTCGAGGTCGGTGAAGTCGGCTTCGGGGGGGACCGGGGGGAACAACAGGGACTTCCTCTCGGGTCAGGTGCGGTCGGGTGGGCGGGGGCGGCACCGGGTCGGCGGAGACTCCCGCACGGCTGGGCCCGACGCCACCCGATGATTTCGGGCCTGGTGAGGTGCGGACCAGATACTACGGGCGCCCAGGGTCCACAATTGGCCTGTGCCCGAACTGCCCGAGGTCCAAGCCCTGACCGCCGGCCTCGCCGACCGCATGGCCGGCAAGCGGGTGGACCGCTGCCAGCTGACATCCTTCTCGGCCCTCAAGACGGTGGATCCGCCCTTGGAGGAGCTGGTCGGCCGGACCGTCGTCGGCGTGGGCCGGCGGGGAAAGTTCGTCTGCATCGACCTCGGCGGCCTGTGGCTGGTGACCCACCTGGCCCGGGGGGGCTGGGTCAAGTGGTACGACTCGGTGGCCAAGGGCCCGCTGCGCCCGGGGAGGAGCCCGATCGCCCTCCGGGTAGGCCTGGGCGACGGATCGGGATTCGACATCACCGAGATGGGCCACGAGAAGCGCCTGGCCATGTGGGTGGTCCGTTCGCCCGAAGACGTCGAGCCGCTCGCCGCCCTGGGGGTCGATCCGCTGGCGCCCGAGTTCACCGTCGACCGGCTGGCCGCCCTCCTGCAGGGGACGTCGGCCACCCTGAAGACCGCCCTCACCACCCAGTCGTTGATCGCCGGGGTGGGGAACGCCTATTCGGACGAGGCCCTGCACCGGGCCACGCTCTCCCCGTACAAGAAGTCGGGCAACCTCGACGGTCAGGAGGTGGCCCGCCTGCACGAGGCGGTCGTCGGGGTCCTGACCGAGGCGGTGGATCGGTCCTCGTCCCTGGGCATCGCCGAGCTCAAGGGGGACAAGAAACGGGCCATGCAGGTCCACGGGCGGACCGGTGAGCCGTGCCCGGTATGCGGCGACACCATCCGTCAGGTGTCCTTCGCCACCAAATCGCTGCAGTACTGCCCGACCTGCCAGACCGGCGGCAAGCCCCTCGCCGATCGACGCCTGTCCCGGCTGCTCAAGTAGGCGGGCCAGAAGGTCCGGACGATCCGGGCAGTCGGGACACAATCAGTCGGGACACAATCAGTCGGGACACAATGGGGCCGTGCCCGATCCAGCCGTGCCCCAACCCGCCGTGCCCCAACCCGAGGTGCCCGACCTGGTGTCCCTCGAGGGCCGCTTCGTCCATCTCCTGCCTCTCACCGAGGCGCATGTCGAAGGGCTGCTGAAGGCGGCCGACGACCGATCGACCTTCGGCTACACGCCGGTCCCCTGGGACCGGCCCACCATGACCGCCTACGTGGGCAAGGCGATGGCCCGGCGGGCGTCCGGAGAGCAGTACCCGTTCGCCACGTTCAGCGTCGAGCACCGGCGCATCGTGGGCTCCACCCGCTTCTACGACCTCGCCCCCTGGGACTGGGCCTCCCTCTACCCGGGGTCCGAGGTCCACCAGCGGGACGGCCGTCCCGATGTGGCCTCCATCGGGTACACCTGGCTGAGCCCCCTGGCCCAACGGACGCCGCTCAACACCGAGGCCAAGCTGTTGATGATGAACCACGCTTTCGCCCACTGGGAGGTGCGGGCGGTGCGCCTCCAGACCGACGCCCGCAACCAGCGGTCACGGGCGGCCATCGAACGGTTGGGGTGCAGGCTGGACGGAGTGATCCGGTACGACCGCCCGGCCGCCGACGGGTCGGTGCGGGACTCGGCCGTGTACTCCATGCTGGCCGACGAATGGCCGGCCCACCGGCAGCGCCTGGAGCAGCGCCTCAGGGCGTAGACCGCGGCGGCGCGCTCAAGGTCCGGAACCGCCGGGCACCACGATGCCCGCCTCGTAGGCCAGGATCACCGCCTGCACCCGGTCGCGCAGACCCAGCTTGGCCAGTACATGGCCGATGTGAGTCTTCACCGTCGTCTCCCCGATGAAGAGCTCGGCGGCGATTTCGGCGTTGCTCAGCCCCCGTGCCAGCAACCGCAGGATGTCACCCTCCCGGGCCGTGAGCGACGCCAGGCTGGACGGCGACGGGGAGGCCTCCGGCGGCCGGCGGGCGAACGCCTCGATGAGGCGGCGGGTCACCGACGGGGCCAGGAGGGCGTCGCCCGCCATCGCCACCCGGATGGCGGCGATGAGATCGTGGCGGGGCGCATCCTTCAACAGGAAGCCGCTGGCTCCGGCGCGGAGGGCTTCGTAGACATAGTCGTCGAGGTCGAAGGTGGTGAGGATCACGACCTTGGGACTCGGCGCCGACCCGTCACCTTTGATCAGCCGGGTGGCCTCGAGGCCGTCCATTCCGGGCATGCGGACATCCATGAGCACGACATCGGGCTGGTGCTCCTCGACCGCGGCCAGTGCCTCCAGCCCGTTGGCCGCCTCACCCACCACGACCACGCCGTCGGCGGCGTCGAGGATCACGCAGAAGCCGGACCGCACCAGCTCCTGGTCGTCGACCACGACGACCCGGATGGGACCAGACGGATCGAGGGCGGTCATGGTGTCGGCAACCGTGCGGAGACATGGAACCCACCGGCCTCCGTGGGCCCGAAGGTCAGCGTTCCCCCGCACGATGCCACCCGTTCCGCTATCCCGGCCAGGCCGAAGCCGGGAGTGGTAGGGGAATCCGTTGTGCATTCGGTCGTGGCGCTGCGCATACGAACCTCCGACGCCACCGGCCCGGGACCGGAGTCGGCCACGCAGACGGCGACGGATCCCGCCTGATAGGTCAGGCGCACGGTGACCCGGGAAGAACCGGCATGGCGCATGGCATTGGTCAGCGCCTCCTGGACGATCCGATAGGCGGTCAGATCGATGCCCGGCGCCAGGCTGAAGGGGCTGCCGACCGTCTCGAAGTCGACCTGCATCCCGGCCCGGCGCACCGGGTCCATCACGGCGTCGAGCCCCCGGACCGAGGGTGCCGGCGCCAGTTCGGGGGTGTGGGGCGCGGTGCGCAGGACGTTGAGGAGCCGTCGCAGTTCGACGAGCGCCTGGCGGGCCGTGTTTCCGATGACTCCCACCGCCCGGTTGGCTTCGTCGGGCTCCCCGGGGAGCAATGAACCGGCCGCCTCGGCCTGGACGGCGATAAGGCTCACGTGGTGGGCCACCACATCGTGCAGCTCCCGGGCGATCCGGGTTCGCTCCTCGGTCGCCGCCCGGACGGCGGCACGATCGCGTTCCTCTTCGGCGCGCTCGGCCCGGTCCTCCACCGTCCCGAGGTAGGCCCGACGGGTCCGGTTGAGGGCGCCGGCCATCCAGGCGGTGGCGAAGACGAGAACGGCCAGGGCGGCATCATTCGGCTCGTTGTGGCCGGGGAGTCGCTGGGTGGCGAAGAGGCCGGCCACCAGCAGCACACCCAGGACGGCCCGGCTCCGCCGCCCGCAGAGGTCCACCACGGTGAAGACGGCGATGGCCGGCCCGAGGGGCAGGGGGGCGTAGCCGAACCCGAGTTGGTCGTAGACCACCCTCGCCGTCCCGATGGCGACGAAGACGGCCATCGGATGGCTCCGGCGCCAGACGAGCGGGAGGTTCTCCGTCGCCACCAGGGCGACCGCCAGGCCGAAGGGGTGCAGGTGGTCGCGATAGGCGAAGAGGACGGCCACCTCGACGAGGGTGAGAGCGACCGCCAGGGCAAGGTCGAGGACCGGTGCGGGGAGATCGGCGATCCGCGGGGCCAGATTCCTCACAATTCGATGGTAGGTCGTCCGGGGCCGGGGGAGATCGTCCGCAGGGACGATATTCGACGTCCGACCAGAGGAGGAGAGCCGGCTCCCGCCGGGCCGCCCGCTCGGTCCCGGGGCGGAGCGGTGAAACCATCCGGGGGCCCGATGGAATGGCCGCCGATCCTCGTCACCATGGGATCCATGACGCCGACGACCGCCATCGCCGAACCGCCCGGGCCACAGATGCGACCCCCAGGAGGGTTGACACCATCGGCCACGGGCCCGTCCGGGCCCGAGACTCGCGTACGGCGTCGCACTCCTGTGGCGGGCATCGCCGCCATCGCCGTGGCCGCCTTCGCCCTCGAGATGGCGGTGAGCGCCCGCTACGGCTACCACCGGGACGAGCTGTACTTCCTCCAGTGCGCCAGGCACCTGGCCTTCGGCTACGTCGACCAACCGCCGCTCACGCCTCTGGCCATCAGGCTGGTCACCTTGGTCCTCGGCAACACCCTGGTAGCACTGCGGATCGTGCCCGCACTGGGTCTCGCCCTCTTGGTGGTGATGACCGCCGCCATGAGCCGAGAGCTCGGCGCCGGAAGGGTCGGGCAGATGCTGGCGGCCCTGGCCACCGCCACCTGCGGCGAGTACATCGGGACCGAGCACCTGTTCACGACCACCAATTTCGACTTCGTGTTCTGGGCCCTCACCCTGTTCCTCACTCTGCGCCTGCTGGTACGCCGGGATCCCCGGTACTGGGTGGCCATCGGCGTCTGTGTCGGGATCGGGGGGGAAGCCAAGTGGAACATCGGTCTGCTGGTGGCCGCCCTCGCCCTGGGGTTCGTCGCCACGCCACAGAGGCAGCTGTTGAAGAGCCGGTTCCTCATCCTGGGAGCGGTGCTCGCCGCGGGGATCGCCGCGCCCGACCTCATCTGGCAGGCGTCCCACGGTTGGCCGAACGTGGACGTCTTCCGGGCGCTTCAGCAGTCGGCCACCCACAACCGCATCGTGTACGGGCCGGCCCAGGTGGTCTACACCGGCCTGGCCCTGACCCCCCTGTGGGTGGCCGGCCTGGTGTGGGCGCTGCGCAACCCGGCCGCCCGGCCCTTCCGGCCCGTGGCCATGGCGTCGGTGGTCGTGCTGGTCCTCGGCTTCGTCTCCGGCGGCAAGGCCTACTACCCGGGTGCGGTGTTCACCTTCCTCTTCGCCGCCGGATCCGTCCCGTTCGGGCGGTTCGTGGAGCGCTCGGGCGCGGGCGCTCGGCGGCGGGTGGTACTGGCGGGGTCGGTGATGGTGGTGTCGTGTGCACTCGTCCTGGTGGCCGCCATCCCGGTGCTTCCGGCCCGGACCCTGCACCGTGTCCCGCTGCAGAAGATCAACTACGACCTGGCCGAGACCGTCGCCTGGCCACGGCTGGTGGGCCTCGTCGCCCGCCAATACGCCGCGCTGCCTCCCGCGGAGCGCAGGAACACCGCTGTGCTGGCCAACAACTACGGGGAGGCCGGGGCCGTCGACCGCTACGGCGCCGGGTTGGGCCTGCCACTCGCCTACAGCGGGAACAACTCGTTCTGGTTGTGGGGACCGCCCCCGGCCGCCGACCGCTCCGCGGTTGCAGTCGGCATCGACCCCGGGCTGCTGCGCCGGGAGTTCGCCCAGGTCCGCCCCGTCGCCTCGTTCGGCAACGGCCTGGGGATAGCCAACGACGAACAAGGGGTCGAGATCTATCTGGCGAGGGGCCTGCGATCCTCCTGGGCCATGTCGTGGGGGGCGTTCCGCCACTACGACTGAGCTGGGCTGGCCGGGTGCGTGGCCGACCCTGTCGACCCGACTGGAGGATGTCGTTTCGTCGGAGCCCCTTGGGTGGCAGAACGGTGTGGTGACGAAGCAGGCGGCTGAAGGGGAGTCGCCCGCCGAAGAGGTCAGTCAGGCTGAAGAGGACGCCCTGATCCGGAAGCTCGCCGCCGGTCGTCGAGAGGGACGTGACACCTCTGAG
>DATBOO010000112.1:0-7899 GCA_036553725.1 Acidimicrobiales bacterium
AGACCTGCTCGGCGGGTTCTGGGACGACCTCCCCGGGGAGGCGCTCCGCCCTGCCATGGCGGACTACTGGGATCATCACGCACGGGTCGACCTCGACTCCTATGTCGAGGTCGTGCTGGCGGCCAAGACGGCCGGGCTCCCGGTCGTCCTCGGGTTGGAGGTCGACTACTACCGGGATCGCATGGACCAGGTGGCGGCTCTCCTGGCCGACTATCCCTTCGACGTGCTCCTCGGTTCGATCCACTGGTTGGGTGCCTGGCGATTCGACGTCCTGAGCGAGCCGCTGATGCTGGCGGAGTGGGACCTCCGGGACGTCGACGCGGTATGGGAGGAGTACACCCGGGCCATGGAGGAGTTGGGGGCGTCGGGGGTGTGCGATGTCCTCGCTCACCCTGATCTGGTGAAGATCGCCGGACGGGTGCCGGCCATCCCCGACGAGTTCTACGACCGGATCACAGAGGCCGCGGTGCAGTCGGGGATGGCCGCCGAGGTCTCGTCGGCGGGATGGAGGAAGCCGGTGGGGGAGGAGTATCCCGCGCCACCCCTGCTCAAGCGGTTGGTGGAACGCGGTGTCCCGCTCACCACCGCCTCTGATGCCCACTCGCTCCCCGACGTGGCCGACCGGGTCGGCACCCTGCAGGACCTGCTGATCGGAGCCGGCGTGACCCACGTGCGGGGCTTTCGCCGGCGTGAGCCCTACGACCTGGCCGTGGCTCCGCCCGACGGGGGCTGATCATGGCCACCCCGGCCGAACTGGCCTTCGGGCGCACCGACCTCGACGATGGGCAGCTGGGCCACCTGCAGCGCCTGCTCGGGACCTGGGGGATCCTGGCCGACCTGTCCTTCTCGGACCTGGTGCTGTTGGCTCCGATGGCACCGGACGCCCCCGAGCGACACGGCGACGGGACCGAGCTGGTCATCCTGGGCCAGATGCGCCCGTCCAACAGCGCCACGGTGGTCGAACACGACCTCGTGGGGCAGACCGTCACCGGCGCCGAATGGCCGCTCGCCGTCCGGACCGTCCGGTCCGGCGAGGTGTCACGCGGCGAAGTGATCCTCGAGCCGGGAGACGAGCCGGTCCGGCTCCACTGCATTCCCGTACGGTTCGAGGGCACCACCGTGGCCGTCCTGGCCCGGCTGGCGGCGGGTGCCGGCCGGCGACCCGGCCACCTCGAGCGCACGTACCGCGACCTGTTCGACCGGTTCGCCATCATGCTCGCCGAGTCGACCTTCCCGTTCCCGAGCGAAGAGGTGGCCACCGAAGAGGCTCCCCGGGTCGGGGACGGCGTCATCCTGGTCGACGAAGAGGGACGCGTCCGGTACGCGTCGCCCAACGCCACCAATGCCCTGCATCGCATGGGGATGTATTCCCAGACCGAGGGCCGGCGCCTGACCGACCTGGGCATCGAGGAGTCGGCCATCGAATGGGCGCTGGCCTCCGCCCTCCCGGTGGTCGAGGAGGTCGAGCGGCGACCGGACGTGACGGTGCTCCTGCACTGCATCCCGCTGCTGGCCCACGACGATGTCACCGGGTGCCTGGTGCTGCTGCGGGACGTGACCGATGTCCGACGGCTCGATCGCCTGCTGCTGTCCAAGGACGCAGCCATCCGCGAGGTGCACCACCGGGTCAAGAACAACTTGCAGACCATCTCCGCGCTGTTGCGGCTGCAGGCCCGCCGGCTCCCCCCCGGCGGTGGGAGGGTGGCCCTCTTCGAGGCGGAGCGCCGGGTCCGGTCCATCGCCATCGTCCATGAGATCCTCTCCCGCGAGCCCGGCGACCAGGTGCCGTTCGACGAGATCGTGACCTCTCTCATCCGCATGGCGGAGGACTCGGTGCTGCTGTCGCGGCGGCTCAGCTTCGAGGTGACCGGCGAGCTCGGAGAGGTCCCGGCGGACGTGGCCACCCCCCTGGCGGTGGTCCTCGCCGAGCTCCTGCAGAACGCGGTGGAACATGCGTTTCCGGACTCCGAGTCCGAGAGCGACGGCCGGTCTTCAGGGTCGGCCGGAACAACTGGGGGCGGCCGGTCCGGTCGCTCCGCGTCACCGGGTCACATCCGGGTGCACCTGGTCAACGACGTCGGCCGCCTCATGCTCGAAGTCATCGACGACGGATCCGGGCTGCCCGAGGGATTCGACATCGACGCCAGCCAGAGCCTGGGGCTGTCCATCGTCCGGGACCTGGTGCGCAGCCAACTCGGCGGTACCATCAGCATGCGCAACCGCCGGGACGCGGACGGCGGGGAGACAGGGACCGTGGTGGCCATCGAACTCCCTTCCCGGGAGGTCCAGCCCATCGGGGAGTAGAGGCGGGGTCGGACGGGCGCCGGTGTGGCGGGTGGCGGGTGAAGCGGCTGGTCAGGAAGCCCGACGGCGGGCGGCCAGCCATGCCTTGCGCAGTTTGCGCCGCTCCTCCTCGGAGGTGCCGCCCCAGACGCCCGACTCCTGGTTGGTGGCGAGGGCGAAGTCGAGGCACGGCTCCATGGCGTCGCAGCCCCGGCAGACCCGCTTGGCCGCCTCGATCTGGTCGACCGCCGGCCCGGTAGTGCCGATGGGGAAGAAGAGATCCGGCTCGGTGCTGCGACAGGCGGCCAGATGCCGCCAGTCACCGTCGTCCCAATCGACCGTACGGTTCCACATAAGGGCCACGATGTTTCCTCCGCTCCCGTTCCGGGGCTGTTTGTGATCTGTTTCACATAGCTCGGTGCCAAACTGTCACCGGCCGTTCAGGATTCGTTCACTAGAGTAATCACCGGCCACCACCGCTGCAACCACTTTCCGTGCCTGGCGCACGTCATTTCGGCCCGAATCGGGGCTCGGGGGGCCCGAGAGCCCGAAGGGGGTCCGGAGGCAATGGCGACCACGGCGATCCTGGGGCATCGGGGAAGTCCGGACCCGGCCAACGGAGTCCGGGAGAACTCCCTCGAGGCCTTCGAACGGGCCCGCCGCCTGGGCGCCGACGGGGTCGAACTGGACGTGCGATCCACGGCCGACGGGGCGATGGCGGTCCACCACGACCCGGTGGTCCCCGGCGTCGGTGCCGTCGGCGAGATGGGGGCGACCGACCTCCCGGAGTTCGTCCCGATGCTGTCGGACGCCCTCTCGGCCTGTCGAGGGATGACCGTCAACGTCGAGATCAAGAACCTGCCCTGGGAGCCTGGATTCGACCCCGGGGAACGCCTGGCCGAGCGGGTGGCCGACCTGGTGGTCTCGACCGGGCGGGCCTCGGAGGTGGTGGTGTCCTCATTCTGGCTCCCAACTCTCGTCGCCGTCCGCCAAGCGCGTCCCGAGGTCGCCACCGGGCTCCTGGTGGCGAGCCGGCTCGATCCCGCCGAGGCGACCGACACGGCGGTCGAGCGCGGGCTCGGCGCCCTCCATCCGCACATCGGTCTGGTCGGTGCCCCCCTCGTGGAACGGGCGCACCGGGCCGGGCTGGCGGTGGCGGCCTGGACGGTGAACGACCAGGAGCAACTGGAGCGGGCGAAGGCCCTGGCGGTGGACACGGTGATCACCGACGACGTGGCGTTTGCCCTGGCCATTTTCGGCCCTGGCTGATCGCCGGACGTCGGGTCTGCGGCCCCGGCGGAGCGGGCGTCCTGACCTGCGATCGCGGCCCGATTGGTCGGAGCAGCGGTTTTCAACAACAATGCACGGCCATGAACGTCGTTGTCTGTGTGAAGCAGATCCCCGATCCGGCCGCGCCAGGGGCCCTCGATCCGGGGACGAACAACCTTGTCCGAGAGGGAAAACTCATCCTCGACGATTCCGACGCCTACGGCGTCGAGATGGCCCTGCAGCTGGCGGACGCCTCCGGCGGCGGCGAGGTCACCCTCGTCTCGATGGCACCCAACGGGGAGACCTCCGGGCTGCGCACGGCCCTGGCCATGGGGGCGGCCAAGGCCATACTCGTCAGTGATGACGCCCTGGCCGGGACCGATGCCCTCGGCACCGCCAAGGTCTTGGCCGCCGCCATCCGGCGGGCCGAGCCCGACCTCGTCCTGGCGGCCACCGAGTCCACGGACGGCTACACGGGAACGACCCCGGTCCAGGTGGCCGAGCTGTTGGGCCTTCCCTCGGTGACCTTCGCCAAAAAGGTGGAGATCAACGGGTCCTCGGTCAAGGTGGAGCGCCAGACCGAAGCCGGGTACGACGAGGTGGAGAGCCCCCTGCCCGCCATGGTGACCGTCACCGCCGGCGTGGTCGAGCCCCGCTACCCGTCGTTCAAGGGGATCATGGCGGCCAAGTCGAAGCCGGTCGAGACGCTCACCGTGGCCGACCTGGGGCTGGACGCGGGCCAGATCGGCTCCGCCGGTGCCCGCCAGGAGGTGACCTCGGTGGCCGAGGCCGAGGCCCGGTCGGCCGGCGAGGTCGTCGTCGACGAGGGCGAGGGCCATCTTCGGGTCATCGAGTTCCTCGAGCAACTGAAGGTCCTGTAGGGATCGGGTAGGAGAAAGCACGAACATGTCTGTCGACAAGATCTGGGTCCTCGCCGAGGTTGCGGACGGGGCCCCCATCACCACCTCCCTGGAGCTGATCAGCGAGGCGAGGTCACTCGCCGGCACGGTCGAGGCCGTGGCCTACGGCGACGCCACCGCCGCCGTGGCCGGCACGCTGGGTGAGTACGGCGTGACCACCGTCCACGACGTGGGGGACCTGGCCGGGTCCCTTCCCGGCGCCCCGGTGGCGGGTGCCATCGCCGCCCTAGTGAACGCGGGCGGCGGGCCCGATGTCATCCTGTTCCCGGCCACCTATGACGGGAGGGACATCGCCGGCCGCCTCTCGGTCAAGCTCGACCGCCCGGTCCTGACCAATGTGGTCGGACTCACCGAAGACGGGGGCGGCCTCGTCTCGCAGCATGCCATCTTCGGCGGCAGCCAGATGCTGTCCGCCCGGTTCACCGGCGAGGGGCCACAGATCTTCGTGGTCCGGGCCAAGTCGTTCGCGGCGGAGCCCTCCGGCGGCGCAGCCGCGGCAGTGGTCGCCGCCCCTGCCCCCGACACCGGCGCCACCAACGGAGCCACCATCGTGGCCCGTCATGTCGAGGAGCGGACCGGCCCCAAGCTCGACGAAGCCGATGTGGTGGTATCGGGCGGCCGCGGCCTCGGCGAGAAGGAGCAGTATGCGCTCATCGAAGAGCTGGCCACCCTGCTCCACGGTGCGGCCGGGGCCAGTCGGGCCATCGTCGACGCCGGCTGGGTCCCGTATTCCCACCAGGTCGGCCAGACCGGCAAGACGGTGAAGCCCACCGTCTACCTGGCCTGCGGGATCTCCGGCGCCACCCAGCACATGGTGGGCATGAAGAATTCGAAGAACATCGTGGCCGTCAACAAGGACCGGGACGCCCCGATCTTCTCGGTGGCCGACCTCGGAATCGTGGGCGACGTGCACAAGGTCCTCCCGAAACTGATCGAGGCCATCAGAGCCCGTGGGTGAGCGGGGCACGGCGGGCTGCTGAACCGGGCGCGGCCGGCGGCATGGTGCGCCCCTGGCTGGCGACAGGGCGGGGCTCCACCGGCGGTGCCTGGTGATCGACGGCTGAGCGGCATCGGAGGGGTAGTGTCCGGGAGGCGGCCCCGAGCGGGCGCGCCGGTTCCCATCCAGAGCCCCGAGACGGTCCCATGTCCTGTCCCCACCACCCACTCGTGACCTCGGAAGGCCATCCACAAAGGGCGAGGTGCCGGGCATCGTGCCGCAGCGAGGGGCCGGCCCCGCGGCAGAACGACGACGTCTGATGGGGCCCTCCGGGAACGCCTCCCCGGTCCGGACCCGGCGTGCCTAGGCCGGTCGAGGGGACCAGCCCTTACCTCCCCGGCCTGGACGGAATCCGGGCCATCGCGGTGCTGGCCGTCATCGCCTACCACCTGAACTTCGGATGGGTCCCGGGCGGGCTGCTCGGCGTGCAGGTCTTCTTCGTGCTCTCCGGGTATCTGATCACCGATCTGCTCGTGGCCGAATACCGCCGGCACCAGGGCATCAGGCTCAAGACCTTCTGGATCCGGCGCGCCCGACGGCTGTTGCCTGCCCTCTTCGTGGTGCTCTTCGTGGCGGTGGGGTGGGCGACGCTCTTCGACCGGGCCCAGCTGTCCTCACTGCGCAGCGATCTCCCGTCGTCGGTCTTCTACGTGAGCAACTGGTGGTTCGTCTTCCATCACGTCTCCTACTTCGCCAGGTTCGGTCCACCGTCCCCGCTCGGGCATCTGTGGTCGCTGTCCATCGAGGAGCAGTTCTATCTGGTGTGGCCGCTCCTGGTCCTGGCCGGGATGCGGTGGATCCGCTCCACAGGGGCGCTCATCGGGGTCACCCTGGCCGTGGCGGCCGGATCGGCGGTGGAGATGGCCCTCCTCTATGCCGCATCACCGAACGGGGACCCGACCCGCGTCTACGACGGCACCGACACCCGGGCCTTCGCCCTGCTGATCGGCGCCGCCCTGGCCTTCGGGCTACCCCGCAAGCGGACCTTCGGGCCGATCACCGCCGGCGCCACCCGGGTGCTCAACTTCGTCGGGGCCGCCGCTCTGGCCGGAATATTCGCCATGTTCTGGGGCACCAACCAGTACGACCCCTTTCTGTACCAGGGCGGCATGGTCCTGCTGGCCGTGCTCACCGCACTGGTCATCGGCGTCACCGTCCACCCGGGATCGCAGTGGCGGGTGATCCTCGGATGGGAGCCGCTCCGATGGGTGGGCGAGCGCTCCTACGGCATCTACCTGTGGCACTACCCGGTGATCGTCCTGACCACCCCGCTCAACGCGCAGCCCAGCCTGGTGCGGTCGGCCTTCCAGATCAGCGTGACCCTGGCCCTGGCCGCGCTGTCCTGGCGCTATGTCGAACAACCCGTTCGCCACGGCGCCCTCGGACGGCAGTGGGAGCGGCTGCGCAGCCGCGACTGGTCGCGGCCCCGGCTGCGCCCGCTCGGCTGGCTGGTGGTGACGGTGGCGTCGATCAACACCGTCGTCTGCGCCCTCGGCCTCTTCGGGTTGGTCGAGGCGTCGGCTGCCAACCTGGGACCGCAGGCCAGCATCGTCCCCCGGGTCCGGCACCACCCGCCTCCGGCGGTCACCGTCCCGCCCGGGGGCGGCAGCACCACGACTACGACAGCCCCGCCGGCCGGCCAGGGGGTCACCGTCATCGGCGACTCGGTCATCGTCGACGCCGCCCCGTACCTGCAGAGCTCCCTGCCCGGGATCGTCATCGACGCCCAGGTGGGCCAGCAGCTCTATCTGGTCCAGGGGTTGGTCGGCCAGCTGAAGGCTGACGGATTCGTGGGGAACCGTTTGATCATCGAGCTCGGAACCAACGGCCCCTACTCGGCCGGGCAGCTCGAAACGCTGCTCAACTCCCTCGGCCCCATGCAGAGGATCGTGCTCGTGAACACCCACGTTCCCGGACAGCCCTGGCAGCAGGAGGTCAACGACACCATCGCCTCGGTGGCCCAGACCTACCCGAACACCGTCCTCGTCGACTGGAACGCGGCCAGCGCCGGCTGCCCCCAATGCCTCTATCCCGATGGGACCCATCTGAACCCGGTGGGGGCGAAGTACTACGCCTCGCTGTTGGTGTCGGCGCTCCAGGCTCCGCCTCCCGCCGCCCACCAGCCCACCTCAGCCGCCAATCCGACGACGACCAGCGCCATGATGACCGCCACGACTACTGCCACGACGACCACCGCACCGGCGACGGCCACCACCTCACCGGCGACGACCACCACCTCGCCCGCGACGGCCACCACCCCGGCGCCCCCGCCAGGTCAGGCCCAGGGTCACACCAGGGGCCATGGATAGGGCGGGCGGTCCCCGATCGGGCCCGGGAAGACGCCGGCGTCGACCACATGGCGGATCCGGGCCACCAGGGCCTCCCGCTCCACGGCGGACAGGACCCGGCCCAGTTCGTCGGGCAGCGACG
>DATBOO010000169.1:0-2762 GCA_036553725.1 Acidimicrobiales bacterium
CGGCGCAACCAGCCGTGGGTACCTTTTGGTGATCATGCACGCACCTCCCGGGATGCATCGAACATCTCATCGACGGTCGAGTCGAAGTAGTGGGCGATCTGAAAGGCCAAGGGGAGCGAGGGGGAGTACCGGCCGTTTTCGATGGAGATGACTGTTTGTCGCGAGACACCCAGCGCAACTGCAAGTTCCGCTTGGGACATGCTCCGCACCGTGCGCAGCTCACGCACCCTGTTCCGCATACAGGTAAAGGTAACTTGACTAGGCTCCGATGTCAAGCGACCTTTACTGCGCCCGCTGTTCGGGCCGACGAGTTCGCGGCCATCCCCACCCCCGTCACGACTTCCAGTCAAGATGACTGCCGCCAGCCCGGCCCGGCGATCGGGCTCCCGTCCGACAAGGAGATCCCATGCATGCCGAGGTAAAGGGGAGCACCCTGCCGTTGTTGGAGATGGTCCTCGAGTCCGGGGAGTCGATCATCTCCGCCCACGGCGAGCTCTCTTGGATGTCGTCCAACATCCAGCTCACCCAGACCACCGCCACCGGCGGGCAGAAGGGCCTGATGAGCGGGCTGAAGCGGGCCATCGGCGGCGGGGGCATCTTCCTCACCAGGTACGAGGCGCAGGGAGGCCAGGGGATGGTGGCGTTCGGGGCCAAGCTGCCCGGCCGGATCTTCCCGGTGGCCATCGAGTCCGGCCAGGGCTACCTCGTCCACCGCCACGGCTGGATCTGCGGCACGGACGGCATCGTGCCCACCGTCGGCATGCAGCAGACGTTCCGGGGCGGGATGTACGGCGGCGACGGGTTCGTGCTCCAGCGCCTCGAGGGCCAGGGGCAGGCGTGGATCGAACTGTCCGGCGAGATCACCACCTACGAGTTGGCCGCCGGCCAGACCATGCTGGTCCACCCGGGCCACGTCGGGCTGTTCGAGGACCGGGTCCGTTTCACCATCACCCGCCTCCAGGGCATCAAGAACCTCGCTTTCGGGGGTGACGGCTTCCACCTGGTGGCGCTCACCGGGCCGGGCAACATCTGGCTGCAGAGCATGCCGGTGCCGGTGCTGGCCCAGGCCATCGCCCCCTACCTCCCGCAGGGAGAGGACCACCCCGCGGCCGACGCCGGCATCGGCGGGGTGCTGGGCGGGATCATCGGCAAGAACCTTTGACGCCACGCCCCTGACACCGCCCGCTCGCCCGCACCGCTGACCCCCTCACCCGCCGCGCCAGGAACTCTGTTCAGCGGGCGTTCTCCAGAAACGCCGCCCGGTCCACGATGACCCGGATCAGCTTGCCCGCTCCCACCAGGCCGGCGTTCTCCGAGACCGAGAGGGTGAACACCAGCCGTCGTCCCTCGATGCGGTCGAGCGTGGCCTCGGCCCAGACCTTCCCGCCCACGCCCACCGGCACCAGATGGTCGAACTGCAGCCGCTTGGCCACCGAGGTGCAGTTCCCGGGGAGCTCGCCGTCGAGGGCCCGGCAGCTGGCCTCCTCGCACAGCGCGATCAGCCGGGGAGTGGCCAGCACCGGCACATTGCCGGTGCGGAAGGACTCGGCCGTGTCCGCGTCGGTGACCTCGAGTTCGATTCGGGAGGACAGACCGGTGCGCGGGGCCACGCCGGTACGATAGGTGACCCAGCAGGGCGCCGGCCACCGTGCGCCGGGCGTGTACCGAGGAGGCCCCAGTGATCGATTCCCCCGTGCTCGAGCGGGTCCTGTCCCATGCGCTCCGGCACGGCGGGGAGTTCGCCGAGGTCTTCGCCGAGGACCGCTCGACCTCGTCGGCCCTGCTCGACGACGGGCGGGTCGAAGAATTGTCCTCCGGGAGGGAGCGGGGCGCCGGGCTCCGGGTTGTCTCCGGGGAGACCACCGGCTTCGCCCACACCGCCGACCTGAGCGAGGCCGGCCTGCTGCGGGCCGCCGAGGCCGCTTCCGCCGTGGCCCGGAGCGGGGGCGGCGGCACCCGCACGGTGGCCGTGGACCTGCTCGACGCCGACGCCGGGGCGGGCGACGGGTCGGGCGACGGGCGCCGGCCCGCCGGCCGGTCCCTGGGGTCCAAGGCCGACACGCTCGACCTGCTCACCCGGGCCGATGACGCGGCCCGCTCCACCGGCGACGCCATCTCCCAGGTGCAGGCCGGATGCGGGACGTCGCGTCGCCAGGTCCTGATCGCCAACTCGGAAGGGCTTTTGGCCCGTGACGAGCAGGCCCGGACCCGCTTCACCGTCTCCTGCGTGGCCACCGGGGACACCGGGCTGCAGACCGGGTTCGAGTCGGCGGCCCGCACCCTGGGGTTCGAGCTGTTCGACGAGATCTCGGTGGAGGAGCTGGCCGGGCTGGCCGCCAACCGGGCGCTGTCCAAGCTGTCGGCACGGCCCGCCCCTTCCGGCGAGCTGCCGGTGGTGCTGGCCGGCGGCAGCGGGGGCATCCTCTTCCACGAGGCCTGCGGCCACGGGCTCGAGGCGGACCACATCGTGAAAGACGCCTCGGTGTACACCGGGCGGGTCGGCCAGCAGGTGGCCAGCCCCCTGGTCACCCTGATCGACGACGGCACGGTGGGCTCGGAGTGGGGCACCTACGCCGTCGACGACGAGGGCCGGCCGGCCCAGCGCAACGTGCTGATCGACGAGGGCGTCCTCACCGACTACCTCTGGGACTACCTCCGGGCCCGCAAGGAGGGGCGAGTGTCATCGGGCAACGGCCGCCGGCAGACCTACCAGCACCTGCCCATGGTGCGGATGACCAACACCTTCCTCCTGCCGGGCGAGG
>DATBOO010000179.1:0-14988 GCA_036553725.1 Acidimicrobiales bacterium
AGCCACCACCACTACCTGCGAACCCACCAGGGGTTCTCCCTCCACGGCGGGCCGGGGCGGTGGCGCTGGGAGCCCCCGGCCCACCCCAAGCCCTCCTCCCGCCGCCGGACCCGGTCCCGATCGAAACGGCCCACCGAGCCCACCGAGCCCGCCAAGCCCACCAAGCCCACCGAGCCCACCAACCCCGACCTGTTCACCAGCAGGGAGTGACGCAGGCGGGGAGTGACCCCGGCCGTGGGCCTCGAGCCTGAACGGGTCGGCCGCGTCGTTCGTCCGGTTCCGTCCCCCTCTGGTTCGACATGCATCGAGGAGGCTGACCTGCCCCCGACCCTACGAGTCGAAGCCCATCCCGAATCGATCGAGTGTGCGCAGCCATGCGTTCCGCCGGCCGCCGTGCCGGTCTGCGCTGGCCATCGACCAACGGGTCAGTTGAACTCCTGCGTACCGGATCGGCTCCGGCGGAAATGGCTTCGGCTTCTTCCTCACCATTTGGAGCCTGGTGAGGTCGGTCTCCTGGCCGGAGATCAGATCGAGCATCACCCTGGCGCCGAATCGTGACGCCGCCACCCCCAGGCCTGTGTAACCGGCTGCGGAGGCCACCCGCCCGCCATGAGACCGATCGAAGAACGAGCAGAACCGCGAGCACGTGTCGACCGCACCGGCCCACGCGTGCGTAAACCGAAGCCCGTCGAGCTGGGGAAAGGTCTCCACGAACAGGGAGGCCAGCTTCAAAAAGGTGGCCTCACGCTGTTCCAGTGACGGGCGGAGCCCATTGCCGTAGTGGTAGATGGCGTCGTACCCGCCAAAGAGGATCCGATTGTCACGGCTCAGTCGGTAGTAGAGAAACTGGTTCCCACACCCTCCGATACCTTGCCGATGCTCCCAGCCGATGTCGCCGAGCTGCTCCGGGCTCAACGGCTCAGTCATCAGCGCATAGTCATAGACAGGCACGACATAGCGCCGCAACCGGCGAATCGGTGACGGGTACGCATTGGTGGCCAGTGCCACCCGGCGACTGGTCACCTCGCCATGCCCCGTCCGAAGCACCAGCGGATCGCCCTCCCCGCCGCCACCCGAATCGAGCCTGTCCACGCGGCTGTGTTCGTAGATGCGCACGCCCAGGTCCTCGCAGGCCCTCCGCAATCCCCAGGCCAAGCGGGCTGGGTTGACGAGAGCGCAACCGTCCCGATCCCAGAGCCCGGCCACAAAGGTGGGCGAGTCCACTTCCGCTCGCACCTGGTCCTGGTCGAGGTAGGTGAGGCTGTCTCCGTAGCGCTGAGCCAGATCGGCGGCGTCGAGGAGGGACTCGACCTGGTACTGCTCGGTGGCGACTGTCATCTCTCCGGTCCGCTCGAAGTCGCAGGCGACCGGCAGCTCCTCGGCTTTGGACTCGATATCGCTCAGGTTCTCCTTGCCCAACCTCTCCAGCGTGGCGATCTCCTCCGGGAATCGCTCGGAGCCATTGGTGAGGCCATGGGTCAGACTGGCCGAGCAGAACCCTCCATTGCGGCCCGACGCCGCCCATCCGCATCGATCGGACTCGAGGACCAGAACGTCACGATCGGGCTCGGCCTCCTTGGACAGCAACGCGGTCCAGAGTCCGGTGTACCCTCCGCCGACAACGGTGAGATCTGCCGTCGTCCTCCCCACCAGAGGAGGCGCCGACGGGGGAGCAGTCGGGTCGTCCAGCCAGTACGACACCGGGGCTGCATCGCCAATGGCGGTTGAACGGTCCACTGGAGGGACGATAACCCCCGCCGTTGCGCACCTGTGGAGGCGGATTACAGCGGCGATGCCTCGAGGGCCTCGAGGACCTCGATCGATTGCGGCCCCAGCCACGGGGCGAGCAGCCGGCGGCTCTCGGGCGAGAAGCTGTCGAAGAACGCGATGCCGACCAGTTCGCGTCTGATCTCATCGCCGGCCAACGAGTCGATGAGGCCTTCGATGACGCCGAGTGCCCGCTCCAGCAGGGAACGACCCACAGCCTGAGCCGCCAAGTGGGCGGAAACGAGATCGGCCAACTCCATAAGCAACACCGGCTCGCCCGGGTCATCGTCACAGGCCTCGACCAGTCTTCGATAGGTCGGTAGGAACTCTGGAAGGTGGTCGAGCAGGGCTTCGGCCAGTGGCCCCGGCTCCCCGTCCCGGGAATCGCTCCATGCCGCGCCCAGTGGCTCTGCCGGAAGCGATGGCTCTGGCTGGGCCGATGGCGCGGCCGCAGGAGCGGGTTGGTGGTGATGGGAAGGCACGCGGAACTCCCCGTTTGATGCCGGTGGAGGCCGCTCGGGTCGCCACTCTCCCTGCGATCGGCGAACGGGGACGGATCGAATGGCGCTGTTGACCACGGTACCCACCGGCCCGGCACCGGTCAATGGACCGAATCGAGCTCCGGCAGACTCCACTTCCGGATGAGTTTGCATAATAATGCGTATATATGAATATACTTGCAGTAGGGACCGGCACGGTTCGGACAGACGGGCCGGTGCGGCCAGCGATGGGCGCGCATGGCCGACGAGCCGGTGACAAGGAACGGGACGCGGCATGAGCGAACAACAATGAAGGTCGGGATCGTCGGAGCGTCCGGCTATGCGGGCGTCGAACTCATGCGCCTGTGTGGTGAGCACCCGGACCTCCAGGTGGCGGTGGCCACGGCCGGAGGCCGCGCCGGTGATGCCGTCGCCCGCCACACCCCGTCGTTGGCCGCCGCCTATCCCCACCTCGCCTACGCCCCGACCGAACCTTCCGAGTTGGACGGGCTGGATCTGGTCTTCCTGGCTCTTCCCCACGGCCAGTCTCAGCACCTGGTTCCCGAGCTGGTCTCCCGGGTGGGAGCGGTGGTGGACCTCGCCGCCGACTTCCGACTCCACGATCCTTCGCTGTACCCGACCTGGTACGGCGAGGCCCACACCGCCCCGGAGGTCCTGGGGCAGTTCGTCTACGGGCTGCCCGAGCTGCACCGGGACGAGCTCCGCGGGGCGCGCTTGATCGCCGTCCCCGGGTGCTATCCGACGGCGGCGATCCTCGCCCTCGCCCCACTCCTGCGTGCCGGCGCGATCATCGGCGGCCCCCCCGGCACCGGCGGGCCGGCCCTCATCGTGGACGCGGCCAGCGGAGTCTCGGGAGCAGGCCGAGCACCCAAGGAGAACCTCCACTTCGGCACGGTGGACGGGGACTTCACCGCCTACGGACTGCTCGATCACCGGCACACGGCCGAGATGGAACAGAGCCTCGGGACGACCGTGCTCTTCACCCCTCACCTCGCCCCGATGGTGCGGGGGATCCTGGCCACCTGCTACGCCCGGCCGACGACCGCCACCGGAGGGGACAGCGCCCTGACCAACGCTCTGACTACCGCCCAGGCCATGGAGATCCTCCACCGCCAGTACGACGACGAGCCGTTCGTGGTCGTCACCGACGAGCCCCCGTCGACCAAGGCCACCAGCGGGTCCAACTGCGTCCATGTGACGGTGCGGGTCGACCCCCGGACCGGCTGGGTGCTGTCCCTGGCCGCCCTGGACAACCTGGTCAAGGGGGCGTCGGGCCAGGCCGTCCAGTGTGCGAACCTCGCCCTGGGCCTGCCCGAGGGGGCCGGCCTGCCCATCGCCGGGGCCTATCCATGAGCATCACCACCCCCCGGGGGTTCGTGGCGTCGGGCCTGGCCTCGGGAATCAAGGCGTCGGGTGCGCTCGATCTCGCCCTGCTGGTCACCGACGACGGTCACGCCGTCCCGACGGCTGCCACCTTCACCACCAACCTGGCCGCGGCGGCCCCCGTCCAGATCAGCCGGGAGCATCTCCTGGCCAGCGGGGGACGGGCCTCAGGGGTGCTGGTCAGCAGCGGCAACGCCAACGCCGCCACCGGGGCCCGGGGCAGGGCCGACGCCACGGCCATGTGCGGCATGGTGGCCGATCTCCTCGGAGTTCCGCTCCAGCAGATCCTGGTGTGCTCGACCGGCCTGATCGGCATCCCGCTGCCGATGGCGCCGATCGAAGCCGGAATTCCGGCGTTGGTCGCAACCCGGTCGGGCTCGGAAGATGCCGCCCGTGACGCCGCCACCGGGATACTCACCACCGACTCGGGGCGCAAGGAGGTGCTCGTCGAGAGCCCCTCCTTCTCGGTCGCGGGCATGGCCAAGGGCGCGGGGATGCTGGCGCCGAACATGGCCACCATGCTGGCCTTCCTGACCACGGATGCGACCATCGAACCGGCGCCGTTGGCCGATCTGTTGCGGATCGCCGTGCGCGACTCGTTCAACTCGATGACCGTCGACGGCTGCACCTCGACCAACGACACCGTCGTGCTGATGGCTTCGGGCCGGGCCGGTGCCCCGGAGCCCGGGGTCGCGGTCGATGCGGTCACCGAGGCGTGCGCGGGGCTGGCCGGCCAGATGGCCGGGGACGCCGAGGGTGCCTCGAAGATCGTCCACGTGCGGGTGAGCGGCGCCCGGTCGGACGGCGAAGCCCATTGCGCCGCCCGCAAGGTGGCCGACTCGCTGCTGGTCAAGTGTTCCCTCAACGGCGAGGACCCGTATTGGGGCCGGGTGGCCAGCGACCTCGGGTCCGCCGGGGTCGGGTTCGACATGGACCGGCTGTCTATCGCCTACGGGGGAGTCGTCGTGTGCCGCGACGGGGTGGCGGCCCAGCATGACGGCACGGCAGTGGCCGAACACCTGGCCGGCTCCCTGATCGACATCCACTGCCAACTCGGGTTGGCCGACGGCGTGGCCGTGGTGGCGGGTGTCGATCTGGGCTACGGGTACATCGACGAGAACAGGACGACCTCATGACCGAGCCGCGGCTTCTCCCTGACGGGGCCCTCACCCCCCCGGCTCCGGCGGCGGCCCCGCCCCCCGCGGCGGCACCGCCCCCAGCGGCGCCGGCCCCCCCGGCACCCCCCGCGGCGCGGGCCAGCGGCACACCGGTCACTCCGTCGACCCTCCCGCCGGGCGACAAGGCGTCGGTCCTGGTGGAGGCCCTTCCCTACATCCGCAGGTTCTGGGGCAAGGTCGTGGTGGTGAAGTACGGCGGGAACGTGCTGAGCCCGGGACCGGGCGAGGACGAGATCGACGAGGCCGGCGCTCTGGCGTCCTTCGCGGCGGACATCGTGCTGATGCGGACGGTGGGCATGTTGCCGGTGGTGGTGCATGGCGGCGGGCCCCAGATCGGCGCGCTGATGGAGCGGGTGGGCAAGGAGGTCGAGTTCCAGGACGGTCTGCGGGTCACCGACGCCGACACCATCGACCTGGTCCGTATGGTCCTGGTGGGAAAGGTCAACCGGGACATCGTCGGCTCGATCAACGTGCACGGGGCCCTGGCGGTGGGTCTCTCGGGGGAAGACGCCAACCTGATCACCGCCTCGGCCCGGTCCGAGGCCCTGGGCTTCGTCGGGGATGTCGAGCACGTCGATCCGGTCATCGTCCACCAACTGCTGGCCCAGGGCCTGATCCCGGTGGTGGCGACCATCGGGGCCGACCAGTCGGGGCAGGCCTTCAACATCAACGCCGACAGCGCCGCCGGAGCCCTGGCCGCCGCCCTCGAGGCCGAGAAGCTGGTCTTCCTGACCGACGTCTCCGGCCTGCGGTCGGTGCCCGACGATCCCTCGACCCTCATCCACCAGGCCACGCCCGAGGACCTCGACCGGCTGGTGGCGACGGGGGCGGCCAACGGGGGGATGATCCCCAAGGTCGAGGCGTGTGCCCGGGCGGTGAGGTCGGGGGTCGGCCGGGCCCACATCCTCGACGGCCGCACCCCCCACGCCCTGTTGCTCGAGCTCTTCACCGACGAAGGGGTCGGAACCATGGTGGGAGCGCGGTGACGGCCGGCCCCGACACCACCGGGGGAGACCAGGCCCTGCTCACTGAGCCCGTCGACCGCTCCGCCCTGATGCACAACTACGGCGAGCCGGCGGTCACCTTCGTGCGGGGCGAGGGAAGCAGGCTGTACGACGAAACCGGTCGGGAGTACCTCGACTTCCTGTCGGGGCTGGCGGTGACCTCCCTGGGCCACGCCCACCCGGTCGTGGCCGACGCCGTCGCCCACCAGGCCCGCACTCTCGTGCACGTGTCGAACCTCTTCGGCACCACGCTGGGGCCGGAGGTGGCCGCCACCCTGGACCGGCTCATCGGGGGCGGCGCCGAGCGGGCCGGCGGCCAGGTGTTCTTCGCCAACTCCGGGGCCGAGGCCAACGAGTGCGCCATCAAGCTGGCCCGGCGGTGGGCCGGGCCCGGCCGGTTCGGCGTGGTCAGCACGTGGGACGCCTTCCACGGGCGCACCCTGGCCGCCCTGGCCGCCACCGGCCAGGTCCAGAAGCAGCAGGCGTTCCTCCCCTTGCCCGAGGGGTTCGACCATGTGCCCTTCGACGACCTCGATGCCATGGATGCCGCCTGCGACCCCGTCCGGGTCGGAGCCGTGCTGGTCGAGCCGATCATGGGGGAGGCGGGAGTGGTGATGCCCTCGTCGGACTACCTGGTGGGCCTCCGACAGCTGTGCACCGACCGGGGCATCCTGTTGATGGTGGACGAGGTACAGACCGGACTGGGCCGCACCGGGCGTTGGTTCGGCTTCCAGCATCTCGGGGTGGAGCCGGATGTGGTGACCATGGCCAAGGCGCTGGGCAACGGCATGCCGGTGGGGGCCTGCTGGGCCCGGGCCGAAGTGGCCGCGGCCTTCGTGCCCGGGGACCACGGCAGCACGTTCGGCGGCCAGCCCCTGGCCATGTCGGCGGCCAGGGCCACCCTGGCGGTGATGGAGTCCGAGGACGCCCCGGCCCGCGCCCGTGACTCCGGCGCCCGGTTGCGGGCCGGACTGGAGAAGCTCCCCGGTGTGGCCTCGGTCCGGGGCGAGGGCCTCCTGCTGGCGGCGGTGCTCACCGACGAGGTGGCCGCGGCGGCCTGCCGGGAGGCGCTCGAGTCCGGGCTGGTGATCAACGCACCGCGTCCCGACGTGCTGCGTTTCGCGCCCTCCCTGCTGGTCACCGAGGCCGAGATCGACGAGGCAGTAGGGGTGTTGGGGCGGATCCTTTCCGGACTCGGCTCCGGGGGGAGCGGTGCCGCCGCCGCCGAGAGGGGGCCGGGATGAACCGCACCCGGCACGTGCTGGATGTCGACGATCTGGCCGGGGGAGGATTGGAGGCGGTGCTCACCCTGGCCGAGGCCGATCCGGGCGGGCTTCCCCGGGTGCTGGACGGCCGGGGGGTGGCCCTGCTGTTCGAGAAGCCCTCCAACCGCACCCGCAACAGCACGGAGATGGCCACGGTGGCGCTGGGCGGGCATCCCGTGTACATCCAGGGCGCCGAAGTCGGCCTCGACGTCCGGGAGTCGGCCGAGGACGTGGCCCGGACCTTGGCCTGTTATCACTCGGTCCTCTGCGCCCGGGTCGTCGATCACCGCTCCCTTGAGCGTATGGCCGCCGCCCTGGATGCGGGAGGGGTGGGGGTCCCGGTCGTCAACCTGCTGTCCGACCGGGCCCACCCGTGCCAGGCCCTCGCCGATCTCCTGACCCTGCGCCAGGTCTTCGGCACCGCCGGTCTGTCCGGCCGGACGGTGGCCTACGTCGGAGATGCCAACAACGTCTGGCGATCGCTGGCGGTGGCCGCCTCGCTGGCCGGGATCGCCACCCGGGTGGCTTCCCCGGAGGGCTACGGGCCGTCCGCCGCCGATGTGGAGTCGGTGCGCTCCTTCGGGGGCGACGTGACCGTGACCGTCGATCCGCACCAGGCGGTGGCCGGCGCCGATGCCGTCTACACCGACGTGTGGACCTCGATGGGCCAGGAGGCCGAGGCCGCCGCCCGCCGGGCCGCCTTCTCCGGCTACTCGGTCGACGAGGCCCTGCTGACCGGTGCCGCCGAGGACGCCGTCGTCCTCCACTGCCTCCCGGCCCACCGTGGGGAGGAGATCAGCGGCGCCGTGGTCGACGGGCCGCGCAGTGTGGTGTGGGCGCAGGCGGTCAACCGCATGCACGCCATGCGCGGGCTGCTGGCCTGGGTCGGCGGGGTCGAGCCGGGAGGGCGAGAGGGTGGGGGCCCGCGGTGACCAAGAACCAGCGCCAGCACCGCATCACCAAGCTGTTGGAGACCAGGGCGGTCGGCAGCCAGTCCCATCTGGTCGAGCTGCTGGCGGGCGAGGGCATCGACGCCACCCAGACCACCGTGTCGCGCGACCTCGAGGAATTGGGCGCCCTCAAGGTGCGCCTGCCGGGAGGCGAGACCGCCTACGCCCTCCCCGAATTGCCGTCGCAACAGGTCGCTCCCGAGGACCACCTCCGGAGGGTCCTCGGCGAGTGGGTGGTGGAGGCCGACGTCTCCGGCAACCTGATCGTCCTGCGGACGCCCCCGGGCTCGGCCCACGTCGTAGGCTCGGCCCTCGATCGAAGCGGGTTCCCGGGTGTGATCGGGACCGTCGCCGGCGACGACACCGTCCTGGTCGTGGCTTCGGAGGCCTCCGGGGGCGCGGCCGTGGCCGATCGACTGGCCGCCGTCGCCGGTCTCGACCGGGGACCGGCCGGAGGCCGTGGGGCCGACAATGCCACGAGAGCAGGGGGTTGAAGATGACGCAGCGGGTGGTGCTGGCCTACAGCGGCGGACTGGACACCTCGGTGGCCGTCCGCTGGTTGATGGAGAACCGGAGGGTCGAGGTCGTCGCCGTGGCCGTCGACGTGGGCCAGGCATCGGAGTCCGGCGGCGAGGATTGGGATGCGATCCGGCACCGCGCCCTGGCGGCGGGGGCGGTGGAGGCGACGGTGGTCGACGCCCGGGCGGAGATGGCCGAGGACTTCTGCGTGCCCGCCCTGCTGGCCAACGCCAAGTACGAAGGGAAGTACCCGCTGGTCTCGGCGCTCTCCCGTCCGGTGATCGTCAGGCATCTGGTGGCCGAGGCCCGCCGGCACAACGCCCACGCCGTGGCCCACGGGTGCACCGGCAAGGGCAACGACCAGGTGCGGTTCGAGGTGGGCACCCGCGCCCTGGCCCCCGATCTGGAAGTGATCGCCCCCGCTCGGGTCTGGGGGCTGACCCGGGAGGACAGCATCGAGTACGCGGCCAAGTGGGAGATCCCGCTGTCGGTGACCAAGGAGAAGGTGTACTCGATCGACGAGAACCTGTGGGGCAGGGCCATCGAGTGCGGGGTCATCGAGGACCCGTGGAACCGGCCCCCCGAGGACGTCTTCACGATGACCCGGCCGACGGCGACCGGGCCCACCGAGGTGATCGTCGGGTTCGAGTCCGGCGTCCCGGTGTCCGTTGACGGCCGGGCCCTCGACCCCGAGCCCCTGATCGCCGAGATGAACCGGGTGGTGGGCTCGTACGGGTTCGGGCGCCTCGACATGGTGGAGAACCGCCGGGTCGGGATCAAGAGCCGCGAGACCTACGAGTGCCCCGGGGCCCTGGCCCTGCTCATGGCCCACTCCGACCTCGAGGACCTGACCCTCGAGCGTGACGTGCACCACGAGAAGGTCCGCCTGGAGCCCCGTTGGTCGGAGCTGGTCTACGACGGCCTGTGGTTCTCGCCGCTCAAGCGGGCCCTCGACGCCTTCTTCGCCGAGTCCCAGCGCCACGTCACCGGCGAGGTCCGGCTCCGGCTCGACCACGGCCGGTGCTGGGTGGTGGGGCGCCGGAGCCCGGTGAGCCTCTACGACCACGGGCTGGCCACCTATGACGCCGCCGACACCTTCCGCCACCAGGACGCAGAGGGGTTCGTCCGGCTGTGGGGCCTGGGCGTCGCCACCTGGTCCGCCGTCCAGGAGGCCGGCGCTCGGGAGGCCGGCGCTCGGGAGGCCGGCCCGACCGGGGATCCGGACCGATGACCCTCTGGCACGAGCGCCTGGGTGGCAGCACGGCCGATGTGGTCATGGAGTACTCGAAGAGCCTGCACTACGACCGGCGTCTGGCGCTCGACGACCTGAACGGGTCACGGGCACACGTACGGGGGCTGGGGCGTGGGGGCCTGCTCGGCGACGCCGAGGTGGTCGAGTTGCTGGCTGCGCTCGACCAGGTGGAGGCCGAGCTGGCGTCGGGGACGTTCACCTTCCTCCCCGACGACGAGGACATCCATACGTCGGTCGAGCGGCGGGTCACCGAGATCGCCGGCGATGTCGGTGCCAAACTCCACACCGGTCGGAGCCGCAATGACCAGATCGTCACCGACCTCCGCCTGTACTCCAAGCGCGAGTTGCGGGTGGTGGCGACGGAGGTCGTCGCGTTGCAGGAGGTGCTGCTGGCCCGGGCCAAGGAGGCGGGCGACACCTACCTTCCGGGCTACACCCACCTGCAGCGGGCCCAGCCGGTGTTGCTGGCCCACCATCTGCTGGCCCATGGGTGGGCGCTGAGCCGGGATGTCGACCGGATGATGGCCACGGTGCGGCGACTCGACGTGTCCCCACTGGGCGCGGGGGCCCTGGCCGGGTCCTCCCTCCCGCTCGATCCTGACGGCGTGGCCGCCGAGCTCGGCTTCGCGGCCCGGTTCGAGAACTCGCTCGATGCCGTGTCCGACCGGGACTTCGTGGCCGAGGCGCTCTTCGACCTGGCCCTTCTGGGCGTCCACCTGTCCCGCATCGGCGAGGAGCTGGTGGTCTGGTCGACCGAGGAGTTCGGCTTCGCCGTGTTCGACGACGCTTTCGCCACCGGCAGCTCGATGCTTCCGCAGAAGAAGAACCCGGATGTGGCCGAGCTGGCCCGGGGCAAGGCCGGCCGGCTGATCGGTAACCTGACCGGTCTGCTGGTGACGCTGAAGGGCCTCCCCCTCTCGTACAACCGGGACCTGCAAGAGGACAAGGAGCCCCTCTTCGACTCGGTGGGGCAGACCCACCTGGCTCTGGCCGCCCTGGCCGGCGTGCTGTCCACGGTGGCCTTCAGCACCGACCGCATGCAGGAGGCGGCGGACGGCTCGTCTGTCGCCGCCGTGGACCTCGCCGAATGGCTCGTGGAACAGGGAATGCCGTTCCGCCAGGCCCATGGTGTGGTGGGCGGACTGGTGCACGACTCGATCGAGCGCCGCGTCCCCTTGGAGGAGTTGGTGGCGGCCCATCCCGCCCTGGGCGCGGACGCGGTGGCGCTGCTGGAGCCCGGCGTGGCGGTCACCCGCCGGACCACCCCCGGCGGTGCGGGTCCCCGGGCGGTGGCGGTCCAGCTCGAGCGGTTCGTGCACCGGGTGGAGTCCGATCGGAACCGTATCGAGGCCGAGGGCTGAGGACCGACGGTGGCCGTCTGCCGCTGACCAGTTCCCCGTCCGGCGCCATGGAAGGCTGAGCCGGTGGTCACCCTGGTCTTCATCGGGCTCGTCGGGGGCCTGGTCACGGGCATCTCCCCGTGCATCCTTCCCGTCCTTCCGGTGATCTTCGCCGCCGGTGCCGCCAGTGGCCTGCCGGATGCCCCGGCCGTCGGCGGGGACACGGTCGAGCCGCAGTCGGGGGAGGCGGGATCCGCCCCCCGGTCCGCCGAGTGGCGCCGCCGACGCCGGCCGTTGGCGGTCATTGGGGGGCTGGTCCTGAGCTTCTCGGTGTTCACCCTGACCGGTTCGTGGCTGCTGAGCCTCCTCGGCCTGCCTCAGGACGCGCTGCGGTGGATCGGGCTGGTGGTCCTCGGGGTCGTGGGACTCGGGCTGGTCGTGCCCACCGTCGGGGAAGCACTCGAGCGTCCCTTCGCCAGGCTGGCCGCCGGCCACCGGCCCAGCCAGGGCGGTGGCTTCGTCCTCGGCCTCAGTCTCGGGCTGGTGTTCGTTCCCTGCGCCGGCCCGGTGCTGGCGGCCATCACCGTGGTCAGCGCCAACCACCGGTACGGCTTCGGAGCCCTGGTGCTCACCGCGGCCTTCGCGGTGGGGATCGCCGTCCCGCTCCTCGTGTTCGCCCTCCTCGGGCAGCGCCTGGCCGGGCGCATGCATCTGGTGCGGGCCCGGGCCGCGGCCGCCCGCAAGGCAGTCGGGGCCGTGCTCATCCTCACCGCCCTGGTCATCGGCTTGAACCTGACCGACGGCCTGCAGCGCGCCCTTCCCGGCTACACCAACACCCTCCAGTCCCAGCTCGAGGCCAACGCCGCCGCCAAGCAGGCTCTGGGCGGCGTGACCGGCGTCAGCACCGGGGGAGCCCTGGCATCGTGCACCGACGCTAGCCCCACCCTGCAGCGATGCGGCACGGCCCCGGGGATCGCCGGGATCAGCCGGTGGCTGAACACCCCCGGAGGCAGGCCGCTGTCACTGACCGGGCTCCGGGGCCGGGTCGTCCTTGTCGACTTCTGGACCTACTCGTGCATCAACTGCCAGCGCACGCTTCCCCATCTCGAGTCGTGGAACCGCGCCTACGCCGGCGACGGCCTCACCATCATCGGTGTCCACACCCCCGAGTTCGCCTTCGAGCACGTCGCCTCCAACGTGTCGGAGGCGGCCCGGCAACTCGGCGTCTCCTATCCGATCGCCATCGACAACCAGTACACGACGTGGAACGCCTACCAGAACTCGTACTGGCCGGCCGAGTACCTCATCGACGCCTCCGGCCACGTCCGCCACGCCGACTTCGGCGAGGGCCAGTACGCGCGGACCGAGGCGTTCATCCGGCAACTCCTGGTGGCGTCGCATCCCGGTACGAGACTTCCCCGGCCGACCGAAGTGGCCGACACCACCCCGTCCGAGGTGACGACGCCCGAGTCCTACCTGGGCTACCAGCATCTGCAGAACCTGGTGGGCGAGACGGTCGAGGAGGATCGGATGTCCGCCTACCGGTCCCCCTCGGCGATCCCACTGGACGGCTACGCCTATGACGGGCAGTGGCTGATCGGCAGCGAGAGCTCGACAGCCGGCCCGGGGGCGATGCTGACCCTCGATTTCCAGGCCCGGGACGTCTATCTGGTGGCCGGAGGGACCGGGACGATCCAGGTCTCGGTCGACGGGAGGCCCACCCGGGCGGTCGTCATCAGCGGGGAGCCCAAGCTCTACCAGCTCGTGGGGTCGTCCTCGGCCCAGCAGGGTCGTCTGTCGCTCGAGGTCTCCCCCGGGGTGCAGGCCTATGACTTCACGTTCGGCTGACCGGGTCGGCGAAGGGGAAAAGTAGGGAAAAAGTAGACGGAAAATGAACTAATTCCCCCTGTCGGCCGTAGACCCATATTGATCTGGGAGAGACCCTCGATCTGGGACCCGGAGCCGATCCGGAAGAGACTGGGCGACAGCCCGAAAGAGGTTGCAATCATGGCAGTAGACGAGATGCGGGCGGTTCGGCGGTCGCCGAGAGGGACCCGGTGGCTGGTGCTCGCCGCTCTGGGATCCGTCGGCCTGGTGGCGGCGGCCTGCAGTTCGGGAGCGTCAACGTCCACGACCACCACCGGCAGCAGTGGCTCCACGTCCCCCACGTCCGGCTCACCCGCCGCCGCGGTGGTTCTGAGCGGCAGCACCTCCCACGGGATGGTCCTGACCAATGACGCCGGCATGACCCTCTACCGCTACACCCCGGACGGAACCGGGACCCCGATGTGCACGGGCAGTTGTGCCTCGCTCTGGCCCCCGGTGACCGTCCCGTCGGGCACGGCGCATGTCGCCGGCGGCACCGGTATCAGCGCCGGGAACCTCGGAACCGTGGCCCGTTCTGACGGGACGCTCCAGGTCACCTACAAGGGGATGCCGCTCTACCGCTACACCGGCGACAGCAAGGCCGGCGACGCCAACGGCCAGGGGATCGCCGGGATCTGGTTCGTCATTCCCGCGTCGGGAAGCACCGCCGTGCCGAAGGCCGCCCCCGCAGCAACGACCCCGCCCACGACGACCAAGCCCTCCGGTGGCTACGGCTATTGAGCTAACGGACCTTTCGCCCGATTGCCATCGTCAGTCAGGCGGTAGGGTTCACCCAGTGACCGATCTCGGCGGCTCCACGCCGTCGGCGCCCAGCGGGCCGGACTCATCCCTCGAGGCGGCCGACGAAGAGGTGATCCACGACGCCTTCGTCGCCCACCGCAGCGAATTGCGCGGCCTGGCCCGGAGGGCCCTCGGGAGCAGCCACCTGGCGGAGGAGGCAGTCCAGGAGACGTTCGTCCGGGCCTGGAGGGCTCGCCAGCGCTTCGATCCGTCACGCGGCTCGCTGAGGACCTGGCTGTTCTCCATCGAGCGGAACCTGCTCATCGACATGGCCCGCACCCGGGCCCGTGAGGAGGCCCACCGTGCGGCGCCGGGGAGGATGACCGAGACGGTCGACGACGACATCGAGAGCGCCCTGGTCTCCTGGCAGGTGGAAGATGCCGTTCTCCGTCTGAGTTCGGAGCACCGGGCGGTCATCGTCGAGATGTACTTCCGCGGACGCACCAGCAGGGAGATGGCGTCCCGCCTCGCCATTCCCGAGGGGACGGTTCGGAGCCGGCTGTTCTACGCGCTGAAGGCGCTGAAGGTCAACCTCGAGTCGGCCGGGTGGCGGGAGTGACCGGGCGACCCTGTGCCGAGTGGCAGGGCATCCTGGCCCTGCACGCCATCGGGTCGGCCACGGACCAGGACTCCGCTGACCTGCAAGAGCATCTCGACAGTTGCCCCGCGTGTTACCAGGACGCCGTCGACGTGCAGACCGCAGCTGTCGCCTTGATGTCGCTCGGGCCCGAACAGGTCGCTCGGATCGAGCAGCGATCCGCGGGCCCCGATCAACCGGCCTCCCTCCTGGGCCGAACCGGGAGGTCCGACTGGGCCCCGGGATCGACGCCGCCGCCGGCCCCGGACCGTGCCGCGCCTCCATTTGCGCCGGGCTCCGCGCCGGGGCTCGGGCTCCCGACGCCGGCGGGGCTCGGGCTCCCGACGCCGGCGGGCAGGCGACGGCGGATGGCGGGTATCGGCGCCGTGGTCCTGGCCGCCGCCGCCGCCCTGGTGGCCGTCGTGACCCTGGGCGGCACCCATGCCTCCCGCCCGGGCAGGGTGGTGGCCCTCACCGGACAGGAGGGGGTACGGGCCACGGTGTCGCTCACGTCCCAAACCTGGGGCACCGGGGCCACCTTGAGGGAGTCAGGCCAGGCCCCGGGCCAGGTGCTCACCGTGTCGAT
>DATBOO010000012.1:0-2705 GCA_036553725.1 Acidimicrobiales bacterium
CGCACCGCCCTGGGTCACCCGCCCGCACTCGGCGCGAGAGGACGGGGAGCGACCGGATCAGAGCAACGTCGCCTCCACCGGTGGGAGCCCGAGATGGGCCCACGCCCGAGGGGCGGCGACACGTCCCCGGGCCGTGCGCAGCACCAACCCCTGTTGGAGGAGGTAGGGCTCATAGGCGTCCTCGATGGTGTCCGGCTCCTCGCCGATGCACTGGGCCAGGGTGGTGAGGCCGACCGGCCGCCCGCCGAACCGGTTGCACAGCACATCGAGGATGGCCCGGTCGACCTTGTCGAGGCCCAGCTCGTCCACGCCGAACAGCTCCAGCCCGGCCACGGCGGCGGCCGAGTCCACGGACCCCTCGGCCCGCACCTCGACGTAGTCCCTCACCCGCCGGAGCAACCGGTTGGCGATCCGGGGGGTGCCCCGGGACCGCTCCGCGATACGGCGGGCCCCGTCGGCGTCGACCGGCACCCCCAGGATCCCGGCGCTACGGGTGACGATGGCCTGCAGCTCGTCGACGTCGTAGTGGTCGAGGCGTCCGACGAACCCGAAGCGGTCGCGCAGCGGGCCGGCGACCAGTCCGGTGCGGGTGGTGGCTCCCACCAGGGTGAACCGGGGGAGATCGAGGCGGATGCTCCGCGCCGTCGGCCCCTTGCCGATGAGGATGTCGAGCTTGAAGTCCTCCATGGCCGGATAGAGGATCTCCTCCACCGCCCGGTGCAGGCGGTGGATCTCATCGATGAACAGCACGTCGCCCTCCTGCAGGTCGGTGAGCAGCGCGGCCAGGTCCCCCGCCCGGACCAGCACCGGACCGGCCGTCACCCGCAGGCCCACCCCCATCTCGGCGGCCACGATGCCGGCCAGCGAGGTCTTGCCCAGGCCCGGTGGTCCGGCGAACAGGAGGTGATCGACGGGTTGGGCCCGCTTCAGAGCGGCTTCGATGACGATCTGGAGGTGCTCGGTCAGCTGGCGCTGCCCGACGAACTCGGCGAGGGTCCGCGGCCGGAGGCCGGCATCCTCCCGATCCTCGGAGGGAGCGGCCGCGGGGTCGAGGGGCCGTACTCCGTCGGCCCGCTCTCCGTCGGCCCGCTCTCCGTCCGCCGGCGCCCCTTCTGTCCGCGCCCCGTCGGCCGGGGCCCCGTCGGCCGGGGCCTCTTCCGCCAGCACGCGTTCCCCCAGAACCTCCCGCCGGGCCTCCGGTGTCATCGGCTCCGGGTCAATTCGCGCAGTGCGGAGCGGACCATGTCCTCCACCGACTCGTCGTCGTCGACCACGTCCAGCACGCCGCGGATCTCCTCAGGCCCGTAGCCGAGCTCGACGAGGGCGGCCCGCACCTCGCCCCGCGGGGATCCGCCCGCCTCACCCCCCGGGCCGGTCCCGCCCAGGGTGGGGAGGTCGAGCCGCGCCTTCAGTTCGAGGAGCAGGCGCGCCGCCGTCTTCTTGCCGACCCCGGGCACGACGCAGAGCATGTCGATGTCGTCCTCGAGCACGGCGGTGGACAGGGCGGCCGGGGACATCGACGAGAGTATGGCCAGGGCCAACGACGGCCCGACCCCGTGCGCCCCGAGCAGGGCCTCGAAGCAGCGCCGCTCGTCGGCGTGGGCGAACCCGAACAGCACGATGGCGTCCTCCCGGACATGGGTGTGGACGTGGAGGAACGCCTCGGTCCCGGTCCTCCCCAGATTGGCCGACAGCGAGGTGGGCACCGATACCCGATACCCCACCCCCCCGACCTCGACGATCACCTCACCGGGGGCGGGCCGGTCGACCAGTACGCCCCGCAACGACCCGATCACGGTGGCCCGCCGTCGGCCACGGCCACCGCCTGGCGCAACCGATGGCTGGTCAGGTGGCAGGCCGCCAGGGCCAGAGCGTCGGCCACGTCGGGTGGACGGGGAGGCTCGGCGAGGCCGAGCACCGAGGCCACCATGCGCTGCACCTGCTCCTTGGTGGCGCTGCCGTAGCCGACCATCGCCTGCTTCACCTCGTTGGACGTGTACTGGGCCACTTCGCAGCCCGATTCCGCCGCGGCCATCAGGGCCACGCCGGCGGCCTGGGCCGTCGCCATGGCGGTGCGGGCGTTCACCTGGAAGAACACCCGTTCCACGACCACCGCCTCGGGCCGGAACTCGGACACCAGGGCCCGCAGCTCGTCCGCCAGGGTGCGGAGCCGATCGGGCAGGGGCATCTCCGGCCCGGTCGAGATGACCCCGGCCGCCACCGCGTCGAGCGAGCCGCCCCGGCGGGTGACCACCCCGTACCCGCAGCGCGACAGGCCGGGGTCGACCCCGAGGACGAACATGCGTTCGATGGTACCGCGCCCCCGGCCGGTCCGGTGGGATGCCCTCGCCCCCCAGACCCCGGGCGGTGGAGACCGGGACGGCCCCGGCACCGTCGGGAGCCGGGCCGGCGGATCTCAGCCCGCGTAGGCAGCCATGACCGCGTCCGGGATGTCGAAGTTGGCGTAGACGTTCTGCACGTCGTCATGGTCGTCGAGCGCCTCGATGAGCCGCAGCACCCGCTTCGCCTCGGACTCGGAGGCCACCTCGACGGTGGAGGTCGGGACCATGGACAGCTCGGACGCCCCCGGCTCGAGGCCCGCCTCCTCCAGCGAGGTGCGGACCGCCATCAGCTCGGCCGGGGCGCTGGTCACCACCCACCGCTCCCCTTCGTCGGTGAGGTCCTCCGCCCCGGCCTCCATGGCC
>DATBOO010000083.1:0-2174 GCA_036553725.1 Acidimicrobiales bacterium
GCGTCGACGGCCGTGACCAGGTGGTCCAGCGACAGGTACTCCAGCGAGTCCACATCGAGGAACTCGACGATCTCCTCGTGGGTCTTGATCGATGCCAGCAGCTCGGTCCGGTCGGGCGTGTCGATCCCGTAGTAGCAGGGCCAGCGGAATGGCGGCGAGGAGATCCGCAGGTGCACCTCGACGGCGCCGGCCTCCCGCAGCATGGTGACCATGGCTCGTGTGGTGGTGCCGCGCACGATCGAGTCGTCCACGACGATCACCCGCTTGCCGGCGATGTTCTCACGGAGGGGATTGAGCTTGCGCCGGACCCCGTTGGCCCGTTCGACCTGTGTGGGGGCGATGAACGTGCGCCCGATGTAACGGTTCTTGACCAGCCCCTGCCCGTACGGGATACCGGACGCCACCGCGTACCCTTCGGCGGCCGGGACCCCCGAGTCGGGCACGCCCATCACCAGGTCGGCGGGCACGGGCGCCTGGGTGGCGAGGAGCTGACCCATCCGCCGGCGGGCGCCGTGCACCTCGTTCCCGTAGAGCCGGGTGTCGGGCCGGGCGAAGTAGACGAACTCGAAGATACAGAGCTTGGGGTTGATCCGTTCGGCGGGGAAGGGCCGCTCCGAACGGACCTCCTTGCCGTCGATGACCACCATCTCGCCCGGCTCCAGCTCGCGGATGAACGTTGCGCCGAGCACGTCGAGGGCGGGCGACTCCGAGGCCAGGACCCAGCCCATCTCGAACTCGTCGGTGGCCTCGAGGCGTCCGAGGCACAGCGGTCGGAAGCCGTTCGGGTCCCGGACGCCGATGAGGCGATCGGCGTCGAGGAGCACGAAGGAGAAGGCGCCTTCCACCGAGGGCAGCACCGCGGTGAGTGCCTTTTCGAGGTCGTCGGCGTGCTCGGCCCTGGTCAACTCGGGTACGTCGGGGGGGAAGGCCCGCCCCAGCAGCTCGGCCACCAGGTCGCTGTCCGACGAGACCAGGCCGGGGAGCATTCCCGCCGCCTCACCCAGTGCTGCGGTGTTGGTGAGGTTACCGTTGTGGGCCAGACCGAAGCCGGCCCGGCCGACGCCACGAAAGACGGGCTGGGCATGCATCCAGTCGCTCGAGCCGGCGGTCGAGTAGCGGGTGTGCCCGATGGCCATGTGGCCGCGGAGACCGGAGAGCTTGCGTTCGTCGAACACCGTGGTGACCAGGCCCATATCCTTCATCACGGTGATGGCGTCGCCGTCGCTGACCGCCATGCCGGCGGACTCCTGGCCGCGGTGCTGGAGGGCGTAGAGGCCGTCGAAGGTGAGGTGTGCCACAGCCCGCCCCGGGGCGTACACCCCGAAGACTCCGCACGCTTCCTTGGCCTCCATCATCGGTTGGTCACCGCACGCACCGGGGGTCGTCGAGCTGATTTGTCGCCACGATTAGGCCACACAAATGCCAGGTCGTGCCACTCCAGCCTAGCGGCGGGCCGGATCGGTGCGCCGCTCTCCCAGGCCAGAGCGCTCCCCGCCTCCCGGTAGCCTCCGCAAGGATGATCGACCTCCACACCCACTCCAGTGTGTCGGACGGCAGCGACCCCCCGGAGCGGATTCCCGAGTTGGCGGTCGAGGCCGGCTGCAGCGCGGTGGCCCTGACCGATCACGACTCGCTGGCGGGCATCGGGCGCGCCCGCCACCGGGCCGGCCAGCTCGGCATCACCTTCGTCCCGGGGTGCGAGGTGTCCTGCCGTCCGATGGGGACCGGAGGCATGCATGTGCTGGTGTACTTCGTCGAGGACGACGGCAGCCGGCTGTGCGAGGAACTGGGCCGGCTCCGCCAGGACCGCCGGCGGCGCAACATCGCCCTGGCCGATCGCCTGGCCGCCATGGGCGTGCCCATCACCTACGACATGGTGGTGGCCCGGGCCGGGGGCGAAGAGGGAATGGGGAGGCCCCACTTCGCCTCGGTGATGGTGGCCGTCGGGGCGGCCCAGTCCGTTGACGACGCCTTCGACCGCTACCTGACCCACGACCGCCCGGCCTTCATCCCCAAAGCGCGGCTGACCGGTGCCGACGTGGCCCGACTGGCCCGGGAGGCGGGAGGGGTGGCCGTCCTGGCCCACCCGTTCAGCAACGGCCTGGCCGGGGGCGACCTGGCCCGCATGGTGGGTGAGCTGGCCGAGGTCGGGTTCTCCGGCCTCGAGGCCCTCT
>DATBOO010000120.1:0-14469 GCA_036553725.1 Acidimicrobiales bacterium
CACAAGTATGGCCGCCAGCCCGAGGAGGGTGAGGACGGCGACGGCCCGCCAGCCCCGCTCACGCCAGAGCCCCGAGCTCACGGCCAGGCTGGCGGCCAGGGCGGACATGATGGCCACCACCACCGGGGGAGGCCACAGCACCGGAGTCAGCGGTGAGTCCATCCGGTTCACGGTGGCGGCATAGAAGTTCAGGTCGCCGTGGGCGAAGTTGTATGACCGCTCCGGGCGCTGCAGGGGCTCCGCCACCACGTACCAGGGGTGGGTCACCAGCCACAACAGGTAGGTCCTCTGGCCGCCACCGGCCACGATCCACCGCTCCAGCGGCCGGAACGCCGGATCCTGCGGGGCGAAGGCCACCACCCTGGCGTCGCCGGCCCGGCCCGGTGTGGCCGCGGCCAGCGCATCGATCCGACCCTGTTGGGGCATGCCGTGGCTGGCGAACCAGGCGACCCTGTCCGGGAACGGGAAGACCCGGACATAGAAGACGTCGGCCACATCCTGGGTCGTCCGGTGCGACGAGAGGGTTCCCCACCCGGTGAGGATCCCCACGACGAGCAGGCCGGCCGCCAGCGCCCCGGCCCGGACGGCCGTGGGCCGGCTCCGCCCCAGCCGGGTCAACGCCCAGGCGCCGACGGCGATAGCCAGGAGGAGCACCGTCCACACCTGCGCGTCGCGGCCGGTGGCGTAGCACAGACAGGCGACGATGGCGGCGGCGATGCGGGGCCAGGTCGGTCGGCGGGCGACCCAGATGAGGGCGGCGAACACCAGGGCGAGGCTGCTCATGGCCAGCGACTCGGACAGCACCGAGCGGTTCCACAGGGTCACGGGACGGGTGGAGGCAAAGGCCAGGACCACCCAGACGGCCACGACCCGCCGCCACCCGGGAGCCACCAGCCGGCCCACCGTCCACGCCAGGATGCCCCAGGCGACGGCGGCGATCACCCCTTGCGCGACGAGCAGTCCGTCCGGGGAACCGAACGCCTTGATGGCCAGAGGGGTGAGCGGGGGACGCCGGCCGGCCCACAGCGCCGCGCTCCACAGGGGGTTGGAGGCGACCGCGGCGTAGGCCTTGGAGTCATTCCAGACCAGCGCCGACCCGGCGGTCGCCTGTGCGATGAGGAAGGCGGCAAAGGCGCACCACCCCCCCAGCGCCAGGGCCGGTGCGAGCCAGGATCGCCCTGCCGGCAGGGTCCGCCGCTCCCTCGTGGCCATCGTCACCCACGCAGGGTATTGGAAGGCCCGAGGTTCAGGGGGCCGGTGGAACCACCGAGGGGGAGTCGCGGCCTACGGCCTACTCGTCGAGGTAGGAGCCGTTGTCGGATCCGTGCTTGTCGGGCAGGGACTCCACCAGACGACTGGCCGCCGCGTACTCGCCCGCATTCCACGCCTCCGCCATGGTCTGCCCGCCCAACTCACGGTGCTTGGTGTAGTTCCACCAGCGGGTGACATCGCTGTCGCTGTACCCCATGTTGGCCAAGAGGATGTTGAGGCGGGTGGCCTCCCAGGACACCTCCTCGGGGGTCATCTCCCCCGGGGCCATCGCACTGGGTCCGACCGGCTCCGGATGTCGCTCCATCTCATAGGCGATCTCCCGGTCGAGGTCGCGGGAGACGTGACCGCGGATCGTCTTCAACGAGCCGCCGGTGAGGGCGTGGCGGTCGGTCACCCGGCGCTCCCGCTCGCTCTCGAGGCTGCGGGACCAGAGGTGCTGCGCGGCGGCGTCGACGTCGCTGGCGGTGACCCGCAGTCGCAGGCGGCGCTCGATCCGCTCGGCCGTCCGCTGAGGGGTCTGTGCCGGGCTTTCGGCGCGCCGGCCCTGCTGCTCTGCTTCGCCGGGTTCGGCCACGCGGCGATCGACCCGGCGCCTTTCGGGCAGCTCTGTCGGAGGAGTCGGACGGGAGGGTGCTCCGGCGGTGTCAGAGGGCTCGACCGCCCTGGCGGCGGGAGAGGCGTAGCTGTCCGGGGGGAAGATGTCACCGGCCGTGCCAGCGATCGCCGCGCCGAGGTACGCGGCCGTCCACTCGCTCTCGCCGACGGCGACGCTGGGCGCGCCGGTGGCGGTCAGCCTGGCCACCGGCACGTCGAGGCAGGCAGCCACCACGATGGCCTCGGTGAATCCGAGGCGCCGGCTGGTGGTCTCCACCTGCGCTACCGTCTCACGAGTCCAGGCGATCCCCCGGAGCAACATCTCGTCGGCCAGACCCTGTTGGGTCAGGTTGGCCTTGGACCTCAGGGCGGCGACATTCCTCCGCACGATGTCCTCGATGCCCCTGGTGGAGTCTCCGTTCATGCCCGCATCCTACCCCACTGTAAGAAAAGTGAACACCGTGGGGACACGGTCCGATCAGGGTTCGAAGCACCGCATCTGAGACGATCGATGCCCATCTCATCGCCCTTCGCACGGTCTCAGCACCACCTCGAAGACCAGGGGATCCGCTGTGCTCGAACGATGAGAGTATGAACAATCAGGGCGGGTGACCGCCATCCCGTTCCTCCGTTCGACACGGGCCGGGGGTCGGCCCCCCCGTGGCCGGGCGGGCCTCCGCCCAGGGGGCCAGGGATGGGCCCGGGTTGGGCGAAGGCCGGGATCCGTTCCGGTGGCCGCCCTGTGCCGGCCCGAGCCGGGCAACCGGTCCTCGGAACCGCGGGTCCAAATGTCCGCAACCGTGGTCCGCCGAGCTGGCGGGCCCATCTTGGCCGGTGACCGGGGTGAACGTGTGGATCGGGGCCGGCAGCGGCAGTGAAGTGCGCTCATTTCGAGCCCGAAGTCTGCAATTCCCGCTACAGCTTGGGCTCGCGGCTTCCGATCAATTGCGGAGAGGGATCCGACACAAAAGGGGCAGGAACGACTTTGACGATCGACCCGTTTCATGTACGGCAGTTCAGCCAATGGGCAGACGCCGACTTCGATGTGGATGACCTGGTCTTGCCGGAGAAGCCGCAGTGTCACCGGTGTGGTGCCGTCCACTGCATCGATCGGGGGCCGTGGCTCGGGACGCTGGTGTGCTGCATCCGGCGCAGTGGCCACGAAGATGGTCACTCGATGTCGTTGGGGGACGAAGGCTCCCCCGACTACTGGCGCGAGACCTGGCTGTAACGACCGCCTGATCGGCGCAGCTCAGCGAATGAACACGACCGCCTGATCGGGGCCGATGGCCCCGTCGAAGAGGCGGCCTTCACCGACGCCATCGCTCGACACGAGCACCCGCAGCCCGGACCCCACCGATTGACCGGTGTCGTCGACGGCCTGATCGGTGAAGTTGATGATCACCACCGCGTCCTCGCCGCCGCGGCCTCGTCGATAGCCGAGGAGGCCGTCGGGCAGATCGAGGAGATGGAACTCGCCGGATGAAAGGGCCGGCGAGCGGCGCCGGGCGGCGATCAGGCGGCGGTAGAGATGGAGTACCGAGCTCGGATCATTGCGCTGCTCCTCGTGGTTCCTGACATCGGACTCCGGAGGAGAGGGCAACCAGGGGCCGCCCCCGGCGACGGTGGGCCAGCCGAAATCGTCGCCCCCCCTCCACGGGATCGGTGCCCGGCAACCGTCCCGTCCGCCCGGGTCGACCGTTCGGTCCGGGGGGATGACGGCGTCGAGCAGCCCCAGCTCCTCTCCCTGGTAGAGGAAGGGAGTACCCCGGAGGGTGAGCAGGAGCACGGCGGCGGCCCTGGCCCGGGCCTCGCTCCGCCGGGCGGTGGTGGCGGCGTCCTCACCAAGGAAGGCGGCCCCCCGGTCGTAGCGGGAGCGATGACGCGGATTGTCGTGGTTGGAGAGCACCCAGGTGGGCCAGGCGCCCGGGGGGTCGAAGGCGGCGACGGTGGCCTCGATGCAGTTCCTCCAGGGCCCTGCCTGCCACGGGGCATACAGCGGGGGGAAGTTGAAGGCCAGGTGGAGCTCGTCCCCGTCCCCGTAGTACGTGGCCACGGCGGCGGTGGAGAGCAGGTACACCTCGCCCACCACCACCCGCTCGCCGGGGTAGCCGTCGGCCAACGCCCGGATGTCCCTCAGGCGACCGTGGGTGGACGGGACATCGTTGAGGGCGCAGTGGGGGATCCCGGCGACCGCTTCGGGGTCATCGGGCAGGCCCGGGTCCTTGCCGATGCAGTGGATGACGTCGGCCCGGAACCCGTCGACGCCCCGGTCGAGCCAAAACCGGAGCACGTCGTGCATGGACTCGACGACGGCCGGCTCGTCCCAGTTGAGGTCGGGCTGGGCCGGTTCGAAGAGGTGGAGGTACCACTGTCCGGACGACTCGTCGAGGGTCCACGCCGGCGCGGAGGGATCGAAGGCGGACACCCAGTTGTTGGGCGGGGCGCCATCCGGCCGGCGGTCGCGCCAGACGTACCAATTCCGGTGGCCGCTGGCCGGGCCGGATACCGCATCGACGAACCAGGGGTGTCGGTCCGATGTGTGATTGGGGACCCAGTCGATGATCACCCTGAGCCCGAGAGCATGAGCTGCCTCGACCAGCCGGTCGAAGTCCTCGAGGGACCCGAACAGGGGATCGACATCGCAGTAGTCGCTGACGTCATAGCCGAAGTCGACCATCGGCGAGGGATAGAAGGGTGATATCCAGAGCGCGTCGACACCGAGCCACGCCAGCTCGGCCAGGTGCGAGCGGATACCAGAGAGGTCTCCGACTCCGTCCCCGTCCGAATCCGCGAACGAACGCGGGTAGATCTGGTAGAAGACGGCCTGCTTCCACCAGGGATCGGACGGAGTGGACACGACTCAGGCCTCGGCGCGGGTTTTGATGCGCTTCAAGGTGGCAGCCATGTTGGTCCGGTTGCGGCCTTCGGCGTCACGGGTGCCCCGGACCAGCGGCCCGGCCACCCGCAGGGTCCATCCCCGGTGGTCCTCGAACCGCTCACGGATGGTGGTGGCAGCCGGCCCGCTGTCGGCCTCGACCAGGTAGCTCCACCGGGCCACGGGCAGCGGGCCGAAGGTGACATCCCACGCCACCTCCGAACCGGGCTCGTAGCGGATGATGGCGCACGTGGTCGTCCACCTCCGCCATCCCGAGCGGTTGCGGCCGCGGAACCGGGCGCCGACGGCCGGGCCGGAAGCGCCGCCCATCCACTGCATTTCGATGCATTCGGCGGTGAGCCCACCCATCCCGACGGGATCGCGGACCAGCTGCCACACCCGGTCGGGAGAAGCCCTGATCTGCTCGGACACCTCGACTGTGGGCATGGAAACGACGTTAGCAACGCCCCCGGCCGGGGAGTGGCCCATGACTGCCGACGCGCTCTCGGTCTCGCTCGGTACCCCCCCATTTTCGGCCGTTACAGTTTGTGCCCTTTCATGCCGAAGAAATCTCGAAAGGTCCCGACACCGAAGAGGGATGCGACCCCGAAAGGCAGGGCGGCATGGTGGACAGACGACAGGTAGAGGACGGCCGGCTCCTGGCTGACGGCCTGGCCGGGAGCACTCCTCCCGAGGTGTTCGCCCCCGGGCGGGTGTGCAGGGAGACCGCCTGCGCGGTGCAGCTGTCCCGCTACAACAGCACCGAGTGGTGCTCCCTCCACGAGAGCCCGGCCTCGACGCAGAGGCCGTTCGACACGTCGACCCGCCAGCGCCGGGGTCGTCGACGTCGCTCCGGTCAGAAGCGCTCGGAAGCGGCCAAGAGCTCCGGGCAGACGGCGGCGTAGCCCCACAGGGCAGCCAGCCCTCGATCGCCGCCTGCGGGGCTGCCCATTCAGCTCCTCCTTGGTCCTGCCGGGTGATCCGGTCCCGGACCACCTCGTACACTGCGATCGTCCGCGCGGGACGACGAGGGTGTCCGAGGATCGGAGGCGAGCCATGACACGCCGGCTGGAGGGAACGGTGGCCCTGGTCACCGGGGCGTCGAGTGGTATCGGTGAGGCGACGGCCGTCGCCCTGGCGGCGGAGGGGGCCACCGTGGCCGTCGCCGCCCGACGCCGGGACCGGCTGGAGGCACTGGTCGAACGGATCGGCAACGATGCCGAGGTCCTGGTCATCGAGACCGACATCACCGACGAGGCCTCGGCCCAAGCCATGGTGGAGAGCACCGTTCGGGAGTTCGGCCGCTTGGACACGCTGGTCAACAACGCCGGCGTCATGCTGCTCGGCCCGATCGTGGACGCCCCGGTCGAGGAATGGCGGCGGATGATCGAGCTGAATGTGCTGAGCCTCCTCCACGCCACCCACGCCGCTCTTCCCCACCTGCTCCGGGCGGCGGAGACCGACCCCCGCCGGGTGGCCGACGTGGTGAATGTGAGCTCGGTGGCCGGCCGGGTGGCCCGGCTGGGGAGCGGGGTGTACAACACCTCCAAGTTCGGGGTGGTGGCCTTCACCGAATCGCTGCGCCAGGAGGTGACCCGCCGTCACGTCCGAGCGTCGGTCATCGAGCCTGGTGCCGTGATGACCGAGCTCGCCACCCACAACCGACCCGAGATCATCGAGACGATGCGGGCCAATTTCGGCCAGATGGAGATGATGCGGTCGGAGGACATCGCCGAGGCGATCCTCTTCACGATCACCCGGCCCCGGCACGTGGCCGTCAACGAGATCCTCATCCGGCCCACGGAACAGGAACGCTGAGTGGGGGCTGCCGGGTATCCGCCTGAGCGTCACCTCCTGTCCGACCTGGGCATCGAGGCCGAATCCATCGCCGAGTCGGACACCGTGGCCCGCATCCGGGCCACGCCGCACATCGTCGCCGCGGACGGCGGGGTCCGGGCCGGGGTGCTGGCCACGTTGGTGGACCTCGTCGGCGGATCGGAGGCGATCCGGGCGGCGCGTCCGGATCGGATGGTCACGGCCGACCTGACGCTGCAGATGGTCCGCCCCGCGGTCGGGCCCTTCGTCGAGGCGCGCGGACGGGTGGTGCGGAGGGGCCGGACCACGCTGGTCATCGAGGCCGGGGTGTTCGACGTGTCGGGCGAAGGATCCCAAGCCACCGCCGATGCCGGGGACGCTCCGCCGGCGGCATGGGCGACCATGACCTTCGCCATCCACGCCGGGAACCAGTCGAAGGCGTCGGGGGACGAGGGACCCCGGCTGCCCGCCCGGTGGTCGTTCACCGGCGCCGGGCTCGAGGGCCCCGTGGTCGACGCGCTCTCCCTCTCGGAGACGGGAGCCGGCGGGGGCGAGGTCTCCATGCCGGTCCGCGAGTACCTGCTCAACTCCTTCGGCGCCGTCCAAGGGGGCGTGATGGCCCTGTTGGGAGAGGTGGCCGCCCTCCGGGCCTTCGAAGGGGCGGGCGGGCCCGGCGGCGCCGTGGTCACCGATCTTCAGGTCGCCTATCTGGCCACCGGCCGGGTCGGGCCCATCGTGTCCCGCACCAGGGTGCTCGGCACCTGCGGGGATGGGCCTGGCACCGGTGGCTCCCGATGGAACGCGGTCGTCGAACTGTTTGATGAGGGGGACGGCGGCCGACTGGCCACGGTGATCAACGTCGGTGCCGTGTCCCCCGGGCCACCCGCCGAAGGCCCGGCCTGATGGGCGACGTGATCCGCACCGACGGGGTCGATCCCGGCCGGAATGTCGGCGAGTACTTCCGCCTGCAACGGTGGGAGATCCCCCCCGTCAACGGGGGGCTCTCCGAGTTGGCCGGGCGCGCCCCGGTCGACGACCACCAGCGCGGCGCCGGCGGCGGACTCCGCACCGGGGGGCTGCTCACCAGTGTCGACTCCATCGGAGGGATGCTCGCCGGGCTGTCGGTCCAGCCCCAGTGGATCGTTACCACCTCGATGATGGCCACCGTCACCCGTCTCTCCCATCGCGGACCGCTCCGCCTGCACGCCCGGGTCCTGCGCCGGGGGCGCAACGCGGTGGTGACCGGGCTGGACGTGGTCGACGAGGGGAACCGGGACCTGCCGGTGGCCTCGGTGACTATGACCTCCGCCGTGCTCGACCCGGGGAACATGCAGCACCACTTCGACCGGCCGATCCGCTCGGCCATGCCCCCGCCCTCCCCCAACCCGCAGGGGATCGAGGAGTTCTTCGGCATCGAGGCCGGGGCCGGTGCCGTTACCCACCTCGACCTCGCCGACCATCTGCGGAACCCGTGGGGCATCCTCCACGGGGGCGCCGTCGCCACTTTGGCCGATGTCGCCGCCTGCCGCGCTGTGGCCGCGGACCGGGCCGGCGGAGGGAATGGGTCCGGCGATGGAACCGCCGATGGCGACGGTCGCGGGCGCGGGGGAGCGGGCGGATTGGCGGCCGGCGACATGGTCATCCACTACCTCCGCCCCTCCCGGGTGGGACCGGTCGAGGCCCGGTGCAAGGTGATCGGTGGACAGGACGGCCGCACACTGGTCCGGGTGGCGGTGCACGACGTCGGAGCCGATCACCGGCTGGTCGACCTGGCCTCGGTGGCCGTGGTCGAGGTCTGATCCCTGAGAGCAGATTCAACAGGACCTGTCTGATCGCTCGTCCTCGAGACCCGGATGGTCGTCCCCCGGGGACCACTTGCAGCCTTTCGGACCTCCATGTAACGTCCGTCCACCGGTTGGACGGCACCGGCGAATTGGCGGATGAGCGGAAGAGGGGCGGGACCAGATGCACAAGGTCAACGGCGGTCGGCGGTCGGTATCGGTTCGGGGGTTTTCAGTATCGGTTCGGTGGTTCACGGTTGCCGCCGCGCTGGTGGTGTTGGCAGCGGTGATCGTCCAGACCGGAATCGCGGCGGCGTCGGGTGATCCGACCGCCCCCACCCTGAACAGCGTGAACCAGAGCAACTATGGCGCGTCGATGTTCTTCACCGCTCCCACCCAGCTGACCGGGACCACGATCACCTCCTACGACTACCAGGTCTCGACTGACGCAGGCTCGAGCGTCCTCGCCACGTACAGCACCAACAGCTTTCCGACCAACTACGGCAACACCGGCGCCACCTCCAGTCCGTACACCGACCCCTATGCCGTCAGCAATTGCCCACTGGGCACCAGCTGCTCGTACCAGATCCGGGCGGAGTACGACAATGGAACCACTCAGTCACCGTGGTCGAGCTGGGTGGTCGTCACCCCCTTCGGCGGGGCCCCCACCCTGAACAGCGTCAACCAGAGCGCCAACGGCGCGTCGATGTTCTTCACCGCGCCGACGGTGATCACCGGTGACACCATCACCTCCTACGACTACCAGGTCTCGACTGACGCAGGCTCGAGCGTCCTCGCCACGTACAGCACCAACAGCTTTCCGAACAACTACGGCAACACCGGCGCCACCTCCAGTCCGTACACGGACCCCTATGCCGTCAGCAATTGCCCACCGGGCACCACCTGCTCGTACCGGATCCGGGCCGAGATCGGTGCATCGGCGTTTCAGTCACCGTGGTCGAGCTGGGTCAGCGTCGGTCTCCCCACCAGCATCGTGGCGGCACCGCCGAGCGGTCCGGCGCCGTTGGGCACGACCTTCACCCTGACCGTCGGCGACCCCTCCGGCGCACCGGTCCACTACAGCCTGGCCTTCGGTGACGGGCATTCGACCACCGGCTCGGTGTCCTCGCCCTATGCGCCGGTCACCATCCCCCACACCTACGCCACGGCCGGGACCTACGGCGTCGGGGTGAGCACCTCCGATGCTTCGGGCGAGACCGGCTCAGCCTTCACCCAGATCACGGTGACGGGCACCATCCCGCTCTCGGCCGACGCCGGGGGGAACCAGGCGGCGACGGCCGGGGTCGCGGCCATCTTCGACGGGTCCGGATCCCATCCGGCCCCCTCCATCAGCAGCTACCAATGGGACTTCGGCGACGGCTCGGTGGGGTCGGGCGAGTCGGTCCAGCACACCTATGCCTCGCCGGGCACCTACACGGCCACCCTCAACGTCGGGACGGCCTCAAACCAGCACGCCACGTCCCAGGCCAAGGTCACCGTGGTCGCCCCTCCGGCCCCCGGCCACGGCCTCAGGGTGACGGTGACCGACGGGACCAACCCGATCTCGGGGGTGTCTCTCGCCGTCGTCACCTCGGACGGTACCCGGTACCCGGCGACCACCGACGCCCTCGGCCGCGGCGTGATCGCCGGGTTGCCGGACGGCTCCTACACCGTCGACGCCTACCACCCGGGCTACCTGCCGGGCACGGTCTCGGCCACCCAGACCGGCGGCATCGGTTCGGCCACCCTCGCCCTCCAGCCGGGATCGGTCTCCCAGACATCGGCCACCTCGACCCGCCTCGACCTCCAGCAGATCCTGGCCGACGGGCTCGACCCCAATGACCCGGCCAACCAGAACGTCTTCCAGTTCGCCATCCATCTGGCCTTCCGGGCCGGGTCGACATCCGTCGACGTCCAGGTCGGCGGGGTGCTGAACGGCCACGGCGTCGAGTTCCCCTATGTCTCCGGATCCGGCGGCGGGATCAGCGGCGGGGGGGGCGGCGGCGGTGGTGGTGGTGGCGGCGGCGGATGTTCCGGCTGCGTCTCCTTCGGCGTCGATGGCTACCAGGTGGTCGGCGAGGCCTTCATCTCGGGAGGGTCCAACCCCCAGCCCGGGCTCCTGTGGATGATCATCCCCGGCAAGGCCCAGTGGCTGAAGGAGTTCTTCGACGTGAAGATGGTGGTTTCCAACCTGGCCCCGTCGCCCTTCGCCTTCGACGGCGGGAACGTCGCCCTCGGGAACCTGCCCGCCGGCCTGAGCCTCGCCCCGACCACCAACCCGCTCCCCTCGGTGAGCCAGACCTTGGCCAGCATCCCCTCGATGAGCAGCGCGTCGGCCGACTTCGTGGTGCGGGGTGACGCCGAGGGCTACTACGGGGTGACGGCCACCTACACCGGGACCCTCGATCCGGGTGCATTCCCGCTCTCGTTCCCGATTTCGACCGTACCGGGCGCCATCCACGTCTGGGGCGGCTCGGCCCTGCAGATGACCGTCGACACCGACGATGCCGCCAACTCCGGCGACCCCTACCTGGTGCGGGTGGGACTGACCAACGTCTCGGACATCCCCATCTACAACCCGGGCATCACCCTCGACCCCGGGTTCAACTACATCTTCCAACCCGGCCAGCAGCTCACCTACTCCACCGACTTCATCCAGCCGGGCCAGACCTTCTGGACGGCCTACTACCGGCTCATCCCGGAGATCACCGGGACGCTGGACCTGAGCCAGTCATTCGTGGCCAAGACCGGCGGGAACGCCACCGTACCCAGCACCATCGTCTCGCATCCGGCCACGCCACCGGCGCAGCTCCCGGCCTTCTCCGGTACCGGTGCTTCCGACGGGATCCACCTGTCGTGGGCAGCGCCGTCGGTCTCCGGCATCACGGGTTACCAGATCTTCTACACGCCCACACAGAACACGCCCTTCGGATCGACGCCGGTGGCGACCCTCCCAGCCTCGGCCACCTCGACGGTCATCGACCACGGAACGTCGGGCTTCTACGCCGTGGCCACCACGACCGCGAGCGGGCTCACCGACTACCACGGGCTGGTGCAGGTGGCGGCGGTCCAGACGGGGGCGACGCTGACCCTCGGCAGGTCCACCGGCCTGTTCGGCGGCTACGGCGAGAAGGTGTCGGGCGCGGGGTGGTCCGGAGGGACATCGGTCACCCTCAACGAGTGCGCGACCACTGTCTACGACGCCTCGTCCTGTAACGCTTCGAATCGGGTCTCCGTGACGCTCGGGACCGGCAAGAAGGCGGGGACGTTCAAGAACTCCGTGCTCACCCTGGCCACCGGGACCATCGACACCCACGGGGACACCTGTGGCCTGGCGACATCGCCGAGCTGCTATGTGGTCGTGACCGGCGGATCAGGAGCGTCGGTGGCCAGCGGACCGCTCGGATTCATCACGCCGGTCGCCATGGCGACGAAGATGGCCGCGGTGAAGGCCAACTCCGTCGACAAGATCAAGGCCTCGGGATTCCCCGCCGGTGACACCGTCACCGCCAGGGAGTGCGACTCGGCCGCCACCCCGTCGACACTGGCCAGTCGATGCGACATTTCCACGGTGATCACCGGCATCGTGTCCGCCAACGGCAAGGTGACATTTGCGCCGACCGGGGTGACTGTCAGGGTCGGCGCCGCTTACTCGGAGGTCGGCTCAGGAACCGTCGTTTCGGGTGGCCCGGCCACCCTGATCGTCAACGACACCACCAACCCTGGCATCTCCGTCATGATCCCGATCACCCTGGTCTAACTTTGGACTCAGCCCACCCGGGCCGGCCAGACGACGGCCGACCCGTCGGCGGTGATCTCGACCTCGGTCCCGTCGGCCACCGCCAGATCCCCGTCGGCCCGGACGGTGATCGGGCCCGCGGCCGGGGGGGCGTGGGGATCGACGGTGATCACCGTGTCGTGGCCGTGGAACTCGGTCCGGACCACGGTGGCCTTCAGACCCGTCCCGCTCACCGTGGTCGAGAGGAGCAGCTGCTCCGGCCGGACCAGCGCCACCGCGGGCCCGGCACCCACCCACCCGTGGGTGTCCCGGCGCAGGGCCAGGGGACCGAACGGGGTGGACACCCGGTCGCCCTCGACGGTGGCGGCGACCAGGTTGGCGTCTCCGAGGAACCGGGCCATGGACGGGTCCACCGGATGGTCGTAGAGCTCCTGGGGCGTCCCGCACTGGCCGATCACCCCGTCCCGGATGACCGCCACCTGGTCGGCCACCGAGAGGGCCTCGTCCTGGTCGTGGGTGACCAGCACCGCCGTGATGCCGCCGGCCCGCAGCACGTCCTGTACGTCGGACCTCACGCTCGACCGGAGGCCGGCGTCGAGCGACGAGAAGGGCTCGTCCAGCAGGACCAGCGCCGGACGGATGGCCAGCGCCCGGGCCAGGGCCACCCGCTGCTGCTGACCGCCCGACAGCTGGTGCGGGTACCGGCCGCCCAGTCCGGTCAGGCCGACCATCTCCAGCAGCTCGCCGGTGTGGCCCCCGGTCCGCCTCCGGTCCGCCCTCGGTGCTCCGAAGGCGACGTTGGCGGCCACGGTGAGATGGGGGAACAGCGAGCCGTCCTGGGGCACGTAGCCGATGCCCCGCTGTTCGGGGGGCACGACGTGCACGGCGTCCTCGACGGTGCGGCTGCCCAGGACGACCGTGCCCCGGTCGGCCCGCTCGAACCCCGCCACCACCCGCAACAGGGTGGTCTTGCCGCTGCCCGAAGGACCGAGGATGGCGGTGAGCGAACCGATCGGCACGTCGAGGTCCACCCCGGCCAGCACCGAGTGGGTCCCGAAGGACTTGTGGAGGTCGCAGACGCCCAGCCCGGTCACGGATTGCCCGCCCGCGACGGGAGCCGGTCGAACCACCGACCGAGGACATAGCTCGGCACCGCCGCGATCAGGATCATCAGCCCGGCATAGGGGGCCGCGGCCGCGTAGGAGAGGTTGGACGTGTACGCCCAGAACTGGGTGGCCAGGGTCTGGACACCGGTGGGGACCAACACCAGCGTGAGGGTGAGCTCGGTGACGGTGGACAGGAAGACCAGGCTGAACCCGGCGGCCAGTCCGGGGGCCACCAGGGGGAGCACGACCCGCCACCACACCGAGAGGCGGCGGCGTCCGAGTGAGCGGGCCACGTCCTCGAGGGCCAGGGGGGCCTGGGCCACCGAGGTGCGCACCGCCACCAGCGCCAGGGGGAAGAACATGATGGCGTACCCGGCCACCAGGAGCGGCGTGCTCTGGTAGAGCGGTCGGACGACCCGGATGGAGAAGTACACGAGGGCCAGGGCGATGATCAGCCCCGGCACCGCCTGGACGATGAAGGTCCCCCGTTCGAGAGCGGAGGTGGACGGGCGGGGATGCCGCACGGCCAGCAGCGCCACCGGCAGGGCCAGCAGGGTGGCCAGGGCCCCGGCCGCGGCCGCGTATCCCGCCGTGGTCAATGCGGCGCCGGCCATCGTGGTGGAGGCGGGCAGCGTCGTCGTCCCGCCCCGGGCCAGCCAGTACACGACCACGCCCACCGGAACCCCGAGGGACAGGCCGACCAGCACGGTGAGCGAGGCCAGGGCGGGCACGGTGGACCGGCCCAGTCGGTGCACCCGCCCGGCCCGGATCGCCCTCGTGGTGCGGGTGACCCGTCCCCGCCCCCGGCCCAACGCCTCGGCGCCGAGCACGGCCAGGCTCACGACCACCAGGATGAGGGCCAGCGAGGACGCCACCGGGATGTTGTAGCTGCGCTGGGACTCGAAGAAGATCTGAGTGGTCAGCGTCTGGTAGCGGAGGATCTCGAAGGCGCCGTACTCGGCGAGCAGTGCCAGCGACACCAGCACGCACCCGCCCAGCAGCGCCGGGCGGGCCTGGGCCAGGGTGACCCGTCGGAACGTGGCCAGCCGCGAGAGCCCGAGGGACCGGGCCACCTCCTCGTGGCCGGGGTCGGCACCCCGGAGTGAGGCCGCCACCGGGAGATAGACCAGCGGGAAGAGGGCCAGGGCGATGATCAGCCCCGGCACCGCCTGGACAATGAAGGTCCCCCGTTCGAGAGCGGAGGTGGACGGGCGGGGATGCCGCACGGCCAGCAGCGCCACCGGCAGGGCCAGCAGGGTGGCCAGGGCCCCGGCCGCGGCCGCG
>DATBOO010000130.1:0-8279 GCA_036553725.1 Acidimicrobiales bacterium
GTACACCGCCGAAGAGGAGCAGACCCTCTCCGACCTACTGCGCAAGCTGCGTGACCATCTCTTCGGCGCCGATGCCGCCTGGGGCCTGACCGCCGAGGACGCCGACACCTGCCCGGGGGCCGAGTAGCGGCGTTCCGGAGCTGGTCGGCCCGACCTGCCGGTCTGGCGACTCAGTCGAGCGCCCCGGCGGCAGCCCGGACCCGGGTGTCGTCGAGGTTCCCCTCGAGGGGCTCGCCAGCCGACGACCCCGCCATCGGGTCGATCCACAGCCAACGGGTGAGCGACGCCCGCCGGCCCGTCCCCGGTGGCCAAGGCGCCCCCGCGCTCACCCCGCCCGCCATGGCGTCCAAGGCGGAGGTGATGCCGGGGGGATACCGCACGACGCCGGCGGCCCGCTGATCCGCCGAGAACTCACGCCCCCTTCCGACCAACGAGTGCACCCGGTCCGACGCCCGCTCGAGGCCGACGAAGGGCAAAAATAGGGCGACGGCAGCCACGGCGGCGCCGGCCACCACGGTGTCACGGCGCTTGATGTGCACCAGCTCGTGGGCCAGCACCCCTTCCAGCTCCACCAGGGAGAGGGACTGCTCGAGCCCCGATGTCACCACCAGGGACGCCGTGCTCGGGTCACGGCCGACGGCCATGGCGTTGGGCACCGGGCTGTCGACCACCCAGATGGCCGGGCGGGGAAGCCCCATGGTCGCGCACAGGCCATCCACCAGGTTGTGGAGCCGTGGGTGCTCCCACTCGTCGCTCGGGACAGCTTCCACCGACCGGAGGACGGCTGCCGGGGACCATCGCCACAACCACGCGAAACCCCCCACGGCGACGACCACGAACACGACGACACCGACCACCGCCAGGCCGACGAGGGCCACCACCGCGCCCACCACGGCCCCGACGATCACGCCGGGCACGAGGCAAATGGCCACGGCCCGCCGCCGGTTGACGCGGGCCGACTCCTCCTCGTTCCGTTCGCCGCTGCGGTCGGGGGCCGGCGTCGCCGACGCCCCCCCGGCCGAGCGCCGCGGGTCGGTGGGGGCGTCCGCACCACCATGCCGGGCCGGACTCCCCTTGGAGGAGCCGCCGTTGCCGGGACGCCCGGGCCCCGAGGACCCGCTCCGGCCCCCGTGGTTGCCGTTACGGTTCCGGCTGCCGCCATTGCGGTTGCGGTTGTTGCCTCCGCCGCGGTTGCCGCCACCTGCTTTGCCGCCACCTGCTTTGCCGCCACCGGCCTGGCCGCCACCTCCACCCTGGTTGCGCTGGCCCTTCGCGGAACCCCGGGTGCGGTCGGGGGCGCCGGGCCGACGGTTGGCGCCGGTCGAGCGTGCCGACCCGCCAGGGGCGGAGTCCTCTGGAGCGTCACCCATGGTCCGGGCAGTCTACGGCGGCTCAGCCCGGCGGCCCGACCACCGCCGACCGGTAGATGTCCTCGTACCACTCGGCCAGCCGGCCCATCGACCAGTGGGCGGCCCAGCCCTCTGCGGCCTCCAGCCAGCGACGGCGGGATCCGTCGCCGCCCGGACCGCCCTCCCCGCCGGGACGGGTGTCCACGTCCCCGGACCCGTGGAGCACACCCGACAGGGCTGCGGCCAGGGCCCGGCCGTCTCCGGGTGGCACGAGGAGGGCATGCCCCCCGGCCGCTTCGCGGTAGCCGTCGATATCGCTGGCCACCACCACGGCGCGGGCTGCCATGGCCTCGAGCAGCACCATGCCGAATGACTCCCCGCCGAGGGAGGGGGCGCACAGCACGTCGGCGGCCACCAGCCGGCGGACCTTCTCCGACTCGGGAACCACCCCCAGCCAGCGGATGTCGGGAGACTGGGGATGGGAGCGGCGCAGGGTGTCGGTCTGGGGCCCGTCCCCGGCGATCCACAGGACCGGCCGGGCGACCGCCCCGGGCTCGCCACTGGTGGCCGCCGCCGTAGGTGCCGTCGTGGCCAGAGCCTCGAAGGCCTCGAGCAGGACGCCGAGGCCCTTCCGCTCCTCGTGGCGGCCGAGGAACAGGACGGTGGGCCGCTCCGTCGGCCACGGCTCGACCCCGTGATAATTCTGGGCCTCTACCCCGTTGAACCCGATCTCGTACGTGCCGCCCAGCGCAGCCGCGGCGGTCGACCCGGCGGCGGCCGACACCGCGCAGCGGACGACGAGGCGACGGGCCAATCGCGTGGTCAGCGGGCGCAGGGCCGTGTAGAACGGGCTCCCGCCGCTGCGGTGGAACGTCGCCACCACGGGTGGCAGACCCCGGGCCACCAGCAGCCCGTAGGGAAGGCCGGGGGTGAACGGCTCGTGCACGTGGACCGCATCGAACCCGGCCGATCGGAGAACGCGCAGGGCGGAACGGGCGGCGGTGACCGAGAGTGATATGGGGGCGACGGAGCCGTTGCCCCGGACCGGGAACGAGCGGCCGGTCGCCACCACCTCGACACCGGTCGGGAGCCGGGCCGGATCATCGACGGGGGCGAACACCGTGGGCCGGTGGCCCCGTGCCTCGAGGGCACGGGCCAGGCCCAGCACCTGGCCCTGGACCCCGCCCGGCCGCGACAGGCTGTACGGGCAGACCAGGGCAATCCGCCACGAAGGTGGCGGTGTGGGAACGGCTCGCTCCGCCAAGCGCTCAGTCCACCGCCGACCGGCGTTCCCGGCGCCGGCTCCACTTGACGCCGTACATGGCATCGTCCGCACTGCTCAACAACCGGGACGGGTCGGTGTCGGCGTTGTCGGCGAAGACCCCTCCCACCGAGGCCACGGCGGTCAGCGTGCGGCCGTCGATCCGGTAGGGGCGGGCCAGCGCCGACGAGATGCGATCGGCGATGAGGAGCATCTCCTCCTCCCCGCTCTCGATGTCGCAGACCACCACGAACTCGTCCCCGCCCAGGCGGGCCACCGTGTCGGAGGGGCGCACGACGGCCGAGAGCCGACGGGCCACGGCGATGAGCATGTCGTCACCCACGTCATGCCCGAGCACGTCGTTGATCTCCTTGAACTCATCGAGGTCGAGCAGGAACACGGCCACGCCCCGGCGGTCTCCGGACTCGGCCGGAGCGAGGTCATCCGGAGACGGCCCGGACAGCCCGTCGATGGCCTGTTGCAGGCGCTCGGCGAGCAGCGTCCGGTTGGCCAGCCCGGTCAGCGGATCGTGGAGGGCCAGCTCGGCCAGCCGCTCCTCGTTCAACTTCTGCTCGGTGACATCGTGCATGGCGACCACTGCACCCAGCATCCAACCCTCGTCGTCGACCAGGGCCTGCCCGTTGACGCTGACCTTTCTGCGGTCGCCGCCGGCCGACTCGAGGACGATCTGGACGTCGCGCAGCTGCTCGCCGGACATGGCCCGGATCAGGGGGTGCTCCCTCTGGGGCATCATCGACCCGTCGGGCCGGCGGAGTCCCTGGTCGGTCGGGATCCGGCCGATCGGGTCGGAGTCCTCGGGGAGCCCGTGGAGACGACGGGCGGAGGGATTGAACAATGTGATGCGCCCCTCGGCGTCGCAGGCAACGATGCCCTCCTCCAGAGTGTCGAGCAGCACCTGGAGGAACTGCTCCTCCCGGTGGAGCTCGGCTGCGGAGTGGCGGGCGGCGGTGATGTCGGTGAACGATGCCACCGCGCCGTTGACCGTTCCGCCGGCGGCCACCATGGGCTGGGCATTGACCCGCATCCACATGGGCGGCCTTCCGGCCCGGTGCAGTCCGAGGACGACGCCCACCGACCTCCGTCCGCCACGAAGGCTCACGGCGATGGGGTGATCGCCGATATCGACGCGATCGCCGTCGGCGTCCACGAGCTCGAGGCCGCCCGACCCCACCTGGCCCAGGAGGTCCTCGAGCCGCTGGCCGATCAATCGCACCCGGGGGGCCTCGAACATCACCTCGAATGCTTCGTTGACCCGGAGGACGATGCCCTCCTCGTCCACCATCAGCACTCCCTCGGCCAGCGATTCGATGATGGCCGACTGTCGGCGGTCCTCGTCCCGTATGCGCTGTTCGAGACGCTTGCGTTCGGTGATGTCCCGGATGTTGACCACGATCCCGCCGATGGGGTCATCCAGATGGTTGGCCGCCACCGCGTCGAGGTCGATCGGCGTCCCATCGGCCCGAAGAGTGCGCATTTCGAGCGACACCGACAGCCGCCGGTGCGCCACCAGGTCGTTGAAGAGGGCACGCACGGGCTCGACACTGAGGGTGTCGAACAACGCGAAGGCATCGAGCCCGATGGCGTTGCTGATGTCGTATCCGAACAACCGCTCCGCGGAGGCGCTGACGAACTTGAACCGGCCCTCGGCGCTGATCACAACGATGACATCGAACTCATGCTCGGCCAATGAGTGGAACCGCGGCTCACGCGCCGTCCGGACAGCACGGCCACCAGGTGGGCCCAGCCCCGGGGGCGTCGCCGAACGGACCCGGCGCGCCGACCCGGGGAGGACAGCCGGAGGACCGAACCCCTCGAGCCCGGCCTCTGCGGGGAGCGGCCGGCTCTCGAATTTCGTCATGCCGCGTCCTCGGACCGGTCCACCGGCCGGTCCACCGGCCACAGCGGCTGGAAGACGTGCCACTGCTCGGGGGCCCTGCGGATCATCACCTCGAACCGGGAGGCGATCTCCTGGGTGAGCCGGGTCACGTCGGATCGCAGGGAGCCCCGCCGGGTCGTGTCCAGGGGGGGATCGATCACGGCCCGGTGATCGGCGCCCGGGCCGCTGTAGACGACGGCGGTGACCAGCGTGGCGCCGGTTCGCAGCGCCAGCGTGGCCGGGCCCGCGGGCATGGTCGTCTTCTCACCGAAGAAGTCGACGTCGACGCCGTTGCCGGCCAGGTCGCGGTCACTCAGCAGCCCGACCAGGCCGCCCCGCTTCAGGGTCGAGATGATGGTGCTCCCCGACGACGGGCCGAGGGGCACGATGGTCAGTCCCATGCCGGCCCGTTGCTCCACCATGAAGTCGAAGAGCTCCGACGGCTCGATCCGCTCGGCCACCGCGGTCATCGGCATGTCCTGGGTGGCCAGGAATGCGCCCCCGAACTCCCAACTCCCCACGTGCGGAAGTGCCATGATGACCCCTTTGCCGGCTGCCATCCCCTCCGCCAGATGGTCGAAGCCCTGAACCAGCGTCCGCTGCTCCACGTCGATCGGCGAGGTGCTCCCGAGCTGTGCGCCCTCGACCCAGTAGCGAGCGTAGGCCCGAAATGACCGCCGTGCCCAGCGTTGGAGGACCTCCTCGTCCCCGGCATCGGCGTCCAGCACGCGGCGAAGGTTGTTCATCACCATCTGGCGGTGGCCGTGGCGGACCTTGAACAGGACATCGCCGACCAGGTTGGCCACGCCCAGGGCCAGTGGTTCGGGCACCGCCGCCAGGCAGCGGTTGAGGGTGGTGTAGGTCCGGAAGACGGCCTGGTCCTTGTTCACGGTCCCTGCGGGTCGAGTCGGCGGCCGGACGGCTCAGGAGTGCCGGCGGCCGGCGCGCTGCCGGATGCCCTGGCGGGCATGGCGGGCACGCCAGGCCCGGCCGGACCGACTGGCCAGCTCCCCCTGCCGACGGGCCCTCCACCTCGACGGTGAGGCGGACGAGTTGCGGCCACGGGCCCGGGCCGTGACCCGGGTCCGCCGGTGCCGCAGCGGGCCGTCCACCAGGACGGGGGCTTCGGCCAGACGCCATACCCTGACGAATCGCCCGACGGCGGTGGCCGTGGTCAGGGCCAGCATGACCCAGAGGACGGGAACCAAAAAGGTGGTGGAGATGAACCCGATCCCGAGGAGGACCATCCGCTCGGCCCGTTCCATCAGGCCGCCCTTGGCGGCGATGCCCAAGGACTCGGCCTTGGCCCGTTGGTAGGACACCAGCGAGGTGACGCCCAGGATGGCGAAGGGCAGCAGGACCAGGTGGCCCGGATGGGCCCCCACCAGGTACCAGGCCACACCGCCGAGGATGAGCCCGTCGGCCACCCGGTCGGTCACCGAGTCGAAGAACGCACCTCGCACCGAGGAGGTCCCCGACGCCTTGGCCACCGGCCCGTCCAACAGGTCATGGAGGCCGGTCAGGATCAGCAGACCGATGGCCAGCGTGAAGTGCCCGGTGGCCACGGCCACGGCCGTGGCGGTGGCGGAAATCAACCCGGTGGCGGTCAGCATGTCGGCGGTGACGCCGTACCGTTGCAGCTTGCGGCCTACGGGACCGGTAGTCCGGTCAACCCCGTCGCGCCATCGCCCGTCAAACATCGAATCCCTCCAGAAAAGGTCACCAAACCCTACCAGCTGCTAGCTGGAGTTACCCCACGTCGGCCTCCCCGACGGGGCCCGTGGACGGGCCATCGGCGTCCCTCCGGGGCTGGTCAGCCGGCCAGTGGTCGAGGCCGGGCGTGCGAGCCCCTGGGCGGCCGTGGTGGACGAGGTTCGTGCGGGCCGCGGCGGCCTTGGCCAGACTGGGGGCGGTGAACGGCCCGGAGACCAGGTATGCCAGGAACGCGGACGGCGTCCACGTCGCCTTCCAGACCTTCGGCGATGGACCGTTCGACCTGATCTGCGTGGGCTACGGCAACATGGTCTCCATCGACATGCGCGACGAGGAGCCCCATTTCAGGCGCTTCGAGCGCCGACTGTCCTCTTTCAGCCGCTTCGTCCGGTTCGATCCGCGGGGTCTCGGGTTGTCCGACCCGATCGCACCCGGTACGGCCGCCACCATCGAACAGGGAGTTGACGACCTCATCTCGGTGCTGGACGCGGTCGGTTCCAGACGAGCGGCGCTGTTCGCCGTCGGCGGCAGCGGCGTGACGGCCCTTCTGGCCGCGGCCGTGCACCCGGCCCGGGTCTCGTCGCTGGTCCTGGTTCACACCTACGCCCGGCTGTCCCGGGATGACGACTACCCCTGCGGCATTCCCCAGCGTGTCCTCGACGGATTCATCGACAACGTGCTCGATGTCACTGCGGGCGCAGAAGATCCGGCTGACTATGCCATTCTCGCCCCCAGCCTGGGTGCCGATCCCGACTATCGGGAGTGGTGGAAGCGGGCCGGTCAACGCAGCGCCAGCCCGGCTTCGGCGCGGGTCATGTTGACTGCCTCCTTCGCCGCCGACGTCCGGGCCGCGCTCCCCCTGATCGCGGCGCCGACGCTGGTGGTCCACCGACGGGACAGCCTGTTCCGCATCGACCACTCCCGATTCTTGGTCGACCACATCCCTGGCGCCCGCCTCGTCGAGTTGCCGGGCCGTGATCACCTGCCCTATGCGGGAGACGTTGACGCCCTTGTCGACGAGGTCGAGGAATTCCTCACGGGCGTGCGGGGAGGTTCCGAGACCGACCGCGTCCTCACCACCGTGCTGTTCACCGACATCGTCGGATCGACCGAGCGTGCGGTGCAGAGCGGGGACCGCGCCTGGCGCGATCTGCTCGACCGCCACGACAACATGGTCCGGGAGGAGCTGCGACGCTTTCGCGGCCGGGAGGTGAAGACCACCGGAGACGGAGTACTGGCCACCTTCGACGGACCGGCCCGAGGCATGCGTTGTGCCGAGGCCATCTGCGCCGGCGCTCGCCGTCTCGGGCTCGAGGTTCGGGCGGGTCTCCACACCGGTGAGATCGAGATGCGCACGGATGACGTGAGCGGCGTCGCCGTTCACATTGCCCAACGGGTGTCATCCATCGCCGGTCCGAGCGAGGTCCTCGTCTCGCGAACCGTGGTGGACCTGGTGGCTGGGTCGGGCATCGAATTCGACGACCGAGGCGAACACCATCTGAAGGGTCTCGACGGCTCGTGGCGGCTCTTTGCCATCGAGTCGTGACCGGGGAATCGGGTCCCCGACGACACGGTGCTTTTCGGGTTGCACGACACGATGGGCCGATGGCAAAGAGAGGCTCTGAGCCGTGCAGAGGTGCCCACCCTCCATGTTCGACCGCCGGATGCCCACCACCACTGGTGGCTCGGAACGGCGAAGAATCCAACGGCAGTGGAGGTCGAGGTGCCGATCTACGAGGTGTTCCGCGCTCTGGCTGGGCGGCGGAGTGCAGACCAGGTGCGGAAGTGGAATTGGTCGACCGATCCCGAGCCGTTCATCGACGCTGGACTCCCGTACCCGTTCCGTTGGGCGTCAGCCCGCTGGCCGAATGACGGCCGACCTACTGGTACGGCGAGGTCCCTGTACTCCGCACCAAGCAGACCCTGACCTGGGGGTCAGCTACAGGGCCAGCGGCTTGATAGGGGCCATGACCAGGCTCGGGTCTCGCCGCCAGTCCACACCCGGGACATCGATGTACAGCTCGACCTCCTTGCCGTCGGGGTCGAGGATGTACAGGCT
>DATBOO010000015.1:0-9178 GCA_036553725.1 Acidimicrobiales bacterium
CTGGAGGTGCTGTCGGTGGCCGAGCTCATCTCCCATGCCATCGACGCGGTGTTCGAGGACTCCTCGGTGTCGGAGATCTTCGGCGGCGAGAACCTGGCCTGACGCTCCTGTCGGCCACGCCCTGGCGCCGGCGACCTGCCCTGTCCGCCCCTGTGTCCTCTCCTGTCGGCGCTCGTCTATCATGGTGGGCCGTCAGCAGCGGTCCCACCCATCGGCGTGACAGGCACGGTCGACCGGGACGCCGCCGCCCCCTTGTCAGCATCTCCCGAGGAGTCCCCGCATGCCCGAAGTCACCCTTGCCGCCGAAGCCGGGCGCCAGACCGGGTCGAGCTCGACCCGCCGCCTACGGGCCCAGGGCAAGATCCCCGGAGTGGTCTACGGCCACGGATCCGACCCCATACCCGTGGCGGTGGGGGCGCGCGAGTTCCAGATCGCCATGTCCGGCGAGGCCGGGCTCAACACCCTGCTGTCACTGGCGGTGGGCAAGGGCAGCTACCTCACGCTGGCCCGGGACATCCAACGCCACCCCTTCCGGAATGTGGTGACCCACGTCGACTTCCAGATCGTCCGCCGGGACGAGGTGATCTCCGCCGAGATCCCCATCAACCTGGTTGGCGAGGCGGTCGAGGTCCACCATGGCGACGGCGTCGTCGACCAGCAGCTGTTCACCCTGGCCATCAAGGCGAAGCCCTCCGACATCCCGCCGTCGGTCGACCTCGACATCTCGGGCCTGACCATCGGTGGCTCGCTGCACGTCTCCGACATCACCGTCCCGGGGGGCGTGGAGCTCGAGTCCGATCCGGAGGCGACCGTGGTGGCCGGACAGCCGCCCCGGGTTCAGATCACCGAGGAGGAAGAGGCCGAAGCGGCCGGCATCGCCGTCGAAGCGGGCGAGGAGGCTCCGTCGGAGGCCTCCGACGAGCCCGAGTCCTCAGAGGGGTAGTCCTCCTGCTCCGCAACCGGCGCGGGCCGGCGCCGCCGCGGCGGGGTACCGCAGTCGACTTCCTGGTGGTCGGTTTGGGCAACCCCGGCAGCGAGTTCGAAGGCTCCCGCCACAATTTGGGAGCCGAGGTCGTGACCGAGCTGGCCGAGCGCCACCAGGGGCGGCTCAAGGCGGAGCGGGGACTGCAGGCACTGGCCTGTACGGTCCGCATCGGCGCCCGCACCGCGCTGCTGGCCATCCCCCAGACCTTCATGAACGATTCGGGCCAGGCGGTGGCCCCGCTGGTCCGCCGGGCGGGCATCGACCAGTCGGCCGAACCCGGCCAACCCGGATCACCCGGCCAATCCGCGGGTGCGGGCGACCCGCCCCCGGGCCTGGCCACCCGGCTGATCGTGGTGCACGACGAGCTCGACCTCCCCACCGCCCGGGTCAAGGTGAAGTCGGGCGGGGGCAATGCCGGCAACAACGGCCTCAAGTCGATCGAGAGCCACCTGCACACCAACGCCTACCTGCGGGTGCGGGTCGGCATCGGCAAACCCCCCGGTCGCCACTCGGGCGTCGACCACGTACTGAAGCGCCCGGGCGCGACGGAGCGGTCACTCCTGGCGGTGGCTGTCCAGGAGGCCGCCGACGCGGTGGAGGCCGTCATCACCGAGGGGATAGAAGCGGCCATGAACCGGGTAAACACCGACGGCTGAGCCCGTGTACGGCTGATCGAGACCGCCCGGCTACCAAGGGAGGCACCTCCTCTGGTGGCTGTAGCGGCCGCCGTCCATTGCTACACTTGGCAGGATTAGATTCCTACCAAGTGGAGTGGGCCCATGGCTCAGGCTCAGAAGTTCAAGGTGTCTACCTCGGGGCAGATGTCACTCCCGGCCGAGGTCCGCCACCGCTGGAAGCTCGAACGGGGAGGCCACGTTGATGTGCTGGACCTCGGTTTCGGCGTGCTCACCGTCCCCGCAGGATTCGCCCGCCATCTGCTCGACGAGCTGATTCCCGCTGAGGATCACTACGTTGCCGTGGCCGGCGAGGAGGACCCGGACCTGATCAGCGGGTGACGGTCCTGCTCGACGATCATCTCCTTCGCGACTGGATGACCGGACCGGATAGAACCTTGCGCTCCGCAGTTGGCGCCGATGATCTGGCCACTACCAACCTCTGGTACGCAAGACTGTGCAAGAGCGCAGCCCGAGGTGGCCATGGCCCCCTGCTCGGCGGCTTGAGCCCGCCTGAGCGTCAAGCCGTTGCCGCTGCACTAATCAGGCTCCCCGACGACATAGCCATCGTCCCGATGCGGCAGCTGGCCTGGCGGATGGGGACACTGGTGTTCGAACAATCGGGACTCTCGACCCTTGGCTCCGAGTCCGTGGCCGCCGCGGAATTGCTGGCCGCCCGCATCCTGGCGTCTGACCGGGACGACAGCCCAGGCATCCGATTCGCATGCGATCGTTTGGGGATTCTCTACGGGACGGTGTCACGCTGACCCGGACAGCATCCGACGCTCGCTCTCCCCGCTGCTGCGAAATGCGCCCGCCATGGGGGGCCTGCTGCGACCCGTTACATGTAACGTGGAGCCATGGCTGGTGAGCCGGAATCCACCTCTGTGCGTGCCCGTGTTCGGGCCCACCGGGCTCGACTTCGAGCCGAGGGGCTCCGCCCGGTCCAGATCTGGGTACCCGATGTCCGCTCGCCACAGTTCGGCGCCGAAGCCCATCGCCAGTCGGCGATAGTGGCTTCGTCAGCGGAGGCCGGTCGGGACCAGGAGTTCATCGAGGGCGTGTCGGTTGACGACGAGTGAGTCGCGGCGAGATCTGGACGGCATCAGGCGGTTCGGGGTATGCAGGAAAGCTCCGACCTGTGGTCGTCATCCAGGATGATCGGTTCGACGCCACCGAGTCCGTAACCATCTGTGCCTTCACCACCGATCCGGCCGAGGCGCCCCTCCTTCGCCTGTATGTAGCACCGAGCCCTCAGAATGGGTTGGGCGATGCCGGCAGTCTCATGATCGACAAGATCACCACGGTGCGGCGGTCCAAGCTCGGCGAGCGCATCGGGCGGCTCTCCAGCGAGGACATGGTCCGCTTGGATCGCGCCATCATCGTATTCCTCGGGCTCGCCGGTTGATGGTGCGATCCGCGCCCAGCCAGCCTCCGACAACACCCACGTCCCTCCCCGGTACCCTGACTTGGTGAGCCTCCGCTCGCTCCCCCCGCTGCTGCGCAACGAGCCCGCCATGACGCGGGTGATCGGCGCGCCCAACGCCACTGTGGCCGTGGCCACGCCCGCCCAGGCCTTCGTGCTGGCCGGCCTGGTGCGGCTGGGCTCCCGCCGCCCGGTGCTGGTGGTGACACCCACCGGGGCCGCCGCCGATCAGCTGGCCCACGACCTGGCCGTCTTCACCGGCACCGGGCCCGGACCCTCGCCGGCGTCGCCCGGCGCCGCTGACGGTGCGGGCAGTGTCGAGGTCTTCCCGGCCTGGGAGACGCTGCCCTTCGAGCGGGTGAGCCCGGAGGTCTCGACCATGGGCCGCCGCCTCCGGCTGCTGTGGCAGCTCGGCGGGGAACCAGGGAACGCCGACGGCGCCCGACCGGACATCGTGGTAGCGCCGATCAAGGCGGTGCTGCAGCGCCTCGGTCCCTGGAGGACCGCGGCCAGGCCGATCACCCTGGGTAAGGGCGACCGGGTCGTCGTCGACCAACTGGTGGCCCAACTGGTGGCCATGGGCTACCGACGCGAGTCGATGGTGGAGCACCGGGGCGAGCTGGCGGTGCGGGGCGGCATCGTCGACGTGTTCCCCTCCACGGCGGACGACCCGGTGCGGATCGACCTGTGGGGCGACGAGGTCGACCGGCTGACCCGGTTCGACGTGGCCGACCAACGGTCGATCGACGACCTCGGCCCGGTCGAGCTGTACGGCTGTCGCGAGCTGGTGGTCGACGAGACCATGCAGAAGCGCGCCGCCGGGCTGGTCGGCTCGGCCCCCTGGGGTCGCCACCAGTGGGACCGGCTGGCCGACGGCGACCAGTTCGACGGGATGGAATCGTGGCTGCCGTGGCTGTCCGACTCCGACGAGCTGGTCACCGACCTCCTGGGCGACGACGGCCTGGTGGTGCTGGTGGAGCCGGGTCGGGTCCGCGACCGGGCCGGCGAACTGCTGGACGAGGAGTCCGCACTGGCCGACGCCCTGGCCTCGACCTGGGGGCTCGAGGCGGGCGAGGGGACACCCCGGCTGCACGTTCCGTTCGACCGGCTGCTCACCGACACCGGGGCCGGCGTGCTCTCGCTGGTCCCGACGGCCGAGGGCCCCCGGGTCCCGCTGGTGGAGTCGAGGGGGTGGGAGCCGATCCTCGGCGACGGTTCCAAGCTGGCCGGCCAGGTGGCGGCCCTGGTCGGGGACGGGTACTCGGTGGTGCTGTGCTCGTCGAGCGCGGCGGGGGCCGAGCGACTGTCGGCCATCCTGGCCGAGGAGGGGGTCACCGTTCCCGTCGCTTCCCCTGCATCGGAGGGGCCCGGTCCGTCGGGTGCGCCGGGGGGGTCCGACCTGACCGTGCCGGGGGCGCGGATCGTGGTGGTCTCGGTCGATCACGGCTTTGTGCTGTCGGGGTCGCGGGTGGCAGTCCTCAGCGAGTCCGACGTCACCGGCCGTCACCGCCCCCACCGCCAGGCGCGGACCCGGGCCCGACCGGTCGACGGGTTCTTCGACGACCTGGTGCCGGGTAGCTACGTGGTCCACCGTCAGCACGGGGTGGCCCGCTACGGGGGCATGGTCACCCGGACCATGGGGGGCGCCACCCGCGACTATCTGCTGCTGGAATACCGCGGGGCGGACAGGCTGTACCTGCCCACCGATCAGATCGAGCTGCTGACCCCCTACGCCGGGGGCGAGTCGCCCACGGTGAGCCGGCTCGGGGGCTCCGAGTGGCAGCGCACCCGCGCCAAGGCCCGGGCCGCAGTGCACGAGGTGGCCGAGGAGCTGGTCGACCTCTACCGCCGCCGGCTCCAGATCGCCGGCCACGCCTTCGGCCCCGACACCCCGTGGCAGGCCGAGCTCGAGTCCTCGTTCCCCTTCGTCGAGACCGCCGACCAGCTCCGGGCCATCGAGGACGTGAAGGCCGACATGGAGCGCCCCCAGCCGATGGACCGGCTGGTCTGCGGCGATGTGGGCTTCGGCAAGACGGAGGTGGCCATCCGGGCGGTGTTCAAGGCGGTGCAGGAGGGCTACCAGGCCGCGGTCCTCGTGCCCACGACCCTGCTGGCCAGCCAGCACGCCCAGACCTTCGCCGACCGCTACGCGCCGTTCCCCCTCAAGGTGGAGCTGCTCAGCCGGTTCCTGACCAACGCCCAGGCCAAGACGGTGCTGGCGGGGCTGGCCGACGGCTCGGTGGACGTGGTCATCGGGACTCACCGCCTGCTCGGCGGGGACGTCGCCTTCAAGAAGCTCGGGCTGCTGGTGGTGGACGAGGAGCAGCGCTTCGGGGTGAGCCACAAGGAGTCGATCAAAGCCTTGACCGACGGGGTCGACGTGCTCACCCTGACCGCCAACCCCATTCCCCGCACCCTGGAGATGGCCCTGACCGGGATCCGCGACCTCTCGATGGTCAACACCCCACCGGCCGCCCGGCGGCCGATCCTCACCCACGTCGGGGAGTTCGAGGAGGCGGCGGCGTCGGAGGCGATCCGCCGCGAGCTCCTCCGGGAGGGCCAGGTGTTCTATGTGCACAACCGGGTTCGCGACATCGAGGCGGTGGCCGAACGGGTCCACCGCATGGCCCCCGAGGCGCGGGTGGCCGTCGCCCACGGGCAGATGGACGAGGGGACGCTCGAGCGGGTCGTGCTCGACTTCTGGGACGGCGGGTACGACGTGCTGGTGTGCACCACCATCATCGAGTCGGGCATCGACATGCCCACCGTCAACACCCTGGTGGTCGACCGGGCCGACCTCTTGGGGCTGGGCCAGCTCCACCAACTCCGCGGCCGGGTGGGCCGGGCCGGGCAGCGGGCGTACGCCTATCTGTTCCACCCCGTCGACCGGGTGCTGTCCGAGCAGGCCTACGAGCGCCTGCGGACCATCGGGGACCACACCGAGCTCGGCTCCGGATTCAAGATCGCCTTGCGCGACCTGCAGATCCGGGGGGCGGGGAACCTGCTCGGCCGCGACCAGTCGGGCCACATCGCCGCCATCGGCTACGACCTGTACGTCCAGATGGTCTCCGAGGCGGTCGCCGAGATGAAGGGCGAGCCGAGACCCCGGCCCGTCGAGCTCTCCCTCGACCTGCCCGACGCCGCCCACCTGCCCGCCGGCTACGTGGAGGCCGAGGATGTCCGCCTCGAGGCCTACCGCCGGCTCACCGCCGTGCGTAGCGTCGAGGAGATCGCCGACGTCCGGACCGAATGGGAGGACCGGTTCGGTCCCCTGCCCGCTCCGGCCGTCGCCCTGTTGGACGTGGCCCGGCTGCGGGTCGAGTGCCTACGCCTCGGGATCACCGACGTGGCCGTGAGCGTGCCCCGGCGGGGGATGGGCGCCACGGGCGGCGGGCCTCCGCCCCGGGCCGCGGTCAAGGTGTCGCCCATCACGCTGCCGGCCTCGGCCGAGGTCCGTCTGCGCCGGCTGGCCCCGGGCGCCACCTACCAGGCCGAGATGCACCGCTTGCGGCTGACGGTGGCCGCACCGGCCGGGGGGAGCGACTACGCCCGGGCCCTGGTGGACCTGCTGGCCGAACTGGTGCCGGTGACCGCCGCGTAGAGGCAGGTCGGGGCCCAGCCGATAGCATCGCCGCCGATGAAGCGCCATCTCTCCGGGGCCGCCGCCGCCACCGTCGTGTTCGCCCTCGCCGTCCTGGGCACCGCATGTGACGTCACCCCGCCGGCGGCCTCGGCCAACGGCACCGCCATCACCACCGACACCCTCAACACCCAGCTCCACACCCTGCAGGCGACGGCGGCCGGCAATTGCCTGCTGCAGCTGCAGAACGCCCAGATCACCCCCCTCTCGGCGGCGGGAGCCGGCGGCCCCGGCACCTTCGCCATGCCCTTCGCCGTCAGCGTGCTCGACAACCAGGTGGGCGACCTCCTGGCCGAGCAGTACGCCGCATCGAAGGGCATCTCCCTCTCCTCCTCCGACCTGGCCGCGGCCAAGCCGGACTTCGAGTCGACATTGAACGGCGAGATCGCCGCCGCCGTGCAGCAGACGTCGTCGTCGGGCACGGCGTCCTACTGTCAGGACCCGACCGGGGCGAGCCTCACCGGCGCCGCGCTCTTGTCCGGCCTGCCCGAGCCGGTGCGGGCCGCGCAGATCCGCAACGAGGCCGTCGACGAGAAGCTGCTGGCCCGGGGGGCAGACCTGTCCGACGCGGCCGTGGCCGCCTACTACGCCGCCAATCTGCCGCTGTTCACCGCCGAATGTGTGAGCGTGATCGCCACCGACACCCAGGCCCATGCCGAGCAGCTCATTGCCCAGCTGAATGCCGGCGCCGCCTTCGCCGACGTGGCCCGGGCCAGCTCGCTCGACTCCCAGACCGCGGCCAACGGCGGATCGCTCGGTTGCAACTACACCGAGGCCCGGGTGGAACAGGCGCTGCAGCAGCAGTCGATCGCCGTGGGCCGGCCCCTCGGACCCCTGCAGGACACCAGCACCGGCCAGTGGGTCATCTACGAGGTCACCAATCGGACGGTCGAGCCCTTGTCGGCCGCCGCCTCGGTGGTGCGGCGGGAGCTGCTCCAGGCCACCCCCAACGTGACCCGAGTGAGCAAGGAGATCGTGGGATTCGCCCGCCACTCGGACGTGTGGATCGACCCGACCTACGGGACCTGGAAGGCCCTGACCATCGTGGCCCCTGTGGCCCCCCCCGAGCAGTACCTGCTGGCCGGCGCCTCGGGTGATCCGCCCGGCCCGACCGGGTCGACCGGATCGACCGGCCTGCCGGGGACCTCCGTGCCGGGGGGCCACTGATCCGCACGGCGCCCACCGCCGGCCCGGGGCCCCGCCAGGGCAGCGCCCCGCACATCGACGTGGTCGGCCTGGGCCCGGCCGGACCCGAGCTCATCACCTCGGGTGCCCTGGCCGCGATAGCCGGGGCTGCGGCCGTCTTCTTCCGCACCTCCCGGCACCCGGCGGCGGACCGGTTCCCCGACGCCGTGACCTTCGACCACCACTACGAGCGCAGCCGGACCTTCGGCGAGGTCTACCGGGCCATCGTGTCCGACCTGGTCGCCGCGTCGGCGGAGGTCGGCTCCGTCGCCTACGTCGTGCCGGGCTCGCCCACGGTCGGCGAGCGCACCGTCACCCTCCTGCGGGAGCATCCGGGAGTGACGAGCGGTGAGGTGACCCTGGCCGTGCATCCCGCGGTCTCCTTCCTCGACCTCGCTTTCGACCGGCTCGGTGTCGACCCGATGACCGCCGGCGTCAGGATCGTGGACGGTGAGTCGTTCGCCACCGACGCGGCCGGGGAGCGCGGGCCGCTGATCGTGGCCCAGTGCTGGAGCCCGGCGGTGATGTCGGAGATCAAGCTGTCGGTGGACCCGCCGCCGGAGGGAACCCTGACCCTCCTCCACCACCTGGGGCTGGACGACGAGGAGGTGAGGGAGGTGGAGTGGCTCGAGCTCGACCGTGACCTGACCCCTGACCACCTGACCTCCCTGTGGATCCCCCACCTCGCCCCTCCGGTGGGGGCCGAGCTGATCGGGCTGGACGAGCTGGTCCACACTCTGCGCCGGAGCTGTCCGTGGGACCGCCGCCAGACCCACGGCTCCCTGGCCGGTCACCTCCTCGAGGAGTCCTACGAGACGCTCGAGGCCATCGACGCCCTGTCCGCCCTCGACGCCGGAGCCGGCGCCGCCGGCGCGCACACCGGCGACCCTCGCCAAGCCCTCGTCAGTCTGCAGGGCGGCGCCGAGGAGCGTGCGGTGGCCCACCTCGAAGAGGAGCTCGGCGACCTGCTCTTCCAGGTGTACTTCCACGCCACCCTGGCCGCCGAGGCCGGGCGTTTCACCCTGGCCGACGTGGCTCGGGGGGTCCACGACAAGCTGGTCTCCCGCCATCCCCACGTCTTCGGCGACGTCACCGCCGACACGCCCGAGGAGGTGGCGGCCAACTGGGAGGAGCTGAAGAAGTCCGAGAAGAACCGGTCGAGTGTGACCGAGGGCATCCCTGTCGCCCTCCCGGCGCTGGCCCTGGCGGCCAAGCTGCAGCGGAAGGCCCTGGCCGTCGGCATGGTCCTCCCGGATGTGGACGCCGAG
>DATBOO010000022.1:0-6410 GCA_036553725.1 Acidimicrobiales bacterium
GCCGCGGTTGGAGAAGTCCTGGCCGGTCTGGACGTACTCCTCCTCGCACCAGCCCACCCCCACGCCGAGGCGGACCCGGTTGTCAGAGAGCACGGCGGCGGTGCCCACCGTCTTGGCCACGGTGATCAGGTCGCGGACCGGAGCGATGTAGATGCCGGTGGTGAAGGTCAGGTCGGTGGTCACCGACGACAGGGCGGAGATCAGGCACATCGGGTCGGGCCACGACGTCTCCTTCTCCCAGAACGGGGAGCCGTCGGGTGCCTTCGAGTACGTGTAGCGCGACTTGAGGTCACGAGGGTTGAAGAGGTGGTCCGACAGGTAGATCCCCGAGTAGCCCATGCCCTCGGAGGCGACAGCCAGGCTCAGGGCCTCGTCGAGGGGGAGGAAGGTGACTGCTTGGTGGAAGCGCATGGCCGGGTCAGCGTCCGATCGGGGCCGAGGGGGTGAAGGCCACCGGGATGTGCTTGACCCCGTTGATGAAGTTGGAGCGGAGCCGCTGGACCTCGCCGTCCAGTCGGATGTCGGGGACCCGGTCGAGCAGGCGGTCGAACATCACCCGGATCTCCATGCGGGCCAGGTTGGCCCCCAGGCAGAAGTGGGGACCGCCGCCGCCGAAGGCCATGTGGTTGTTGGGGGTGCGGCCGATGTCGAAGGCGTCGGGGTCGGGGAACACCGACTCGTCGCGGTTGGCCGAGATGTGCCAGAACACCACCTTGTCGCCCTCGGCCACCAACTGGTCGCCGATGGCCACGTCCGCGGTGGCCTGCCGGCGGAAGTGCATGACCGGGGACACGTAGCGCAGCATCTCCTCGACGGCCGTCGGCAGGAGCGAGCGGTCGGTCCGCAGGCGGTCCCACTGGTCAGGGTGGTCGAAGAAGGCCACCATGGCCCCGGAGATCAGGTTCCGGGTGGTCTCGTTGCCAGCCACCGACAGCAGCAGAAAGAACAGGTCGAGCTCGAGCTGCGAGAGCCGGTCGCCCTCGATCTCGGCCTGGGTGAGGACGCTGAACAGGTCCTCGTGGGGGTCGAGACGCTTCTTGGCGCACAGCTCGTCGGCGTAGGCGAAGAGCTCCATGGCGGCCTGGGCCCCGGCGTCGGGGCCGAGCTGGTACTCGGGGTCGTCCGAGCCGACCATCTTGTTGGACCAGTCGAACACCAGGTGGCGGTCGTCCTGGGGCACTCCCATCAGGTCGGCGATCACCTGCAGCGGGAGCTCGGCCGAGATCTGCTCCACGAAGTCGGCCGATCCCGTCTCACACACCGTGTCCAGGATGGAGTCGGTGGAGGCCACCACCTTGGCCTCGAGGTCCCGGATCATCCTCGGGGTGAACCCCTTGTTGACCAGGCGCCGGTAGCGGGTGTGCATGGGCGGGTCCATGTTGAGCATCATCTGGCGCTGCTGGGCGAGCTCCTCCTCGCCCATGTCGTGGAAGAGGGCGGCCGACCGGTAGGACGAGAAGTGCTCGTAGTCGCGGTTGACCCCGACGCAGTCGTCGTAGCGGGTCACCGACCAGAACCCCTCGGCGAACCCCTGCGGATCCGGATGCCACTGCACCGGCGACTCCCGGCGGAGGAGGGCGAACCACTCGTGCGGAACGCCGTCGACGAATTGCTGGGGGTCTCCGAGGTCGATGTCTGCCAGGTCCATGCTGCCTCCCCTGCTGGATCGGGGTCTCCCCCGATCGGTGCCGGTGGACCCCGCTCCGGCCGGCACCCCGTGGCGCCAACCCGGTCCACCCTCGCCGGCGATGACGTTTCTAGAACGTGTATCAGTTATCATAGGCCAGCAGCACCCGGGCCTCCATATCGGGCACGGCCCACCGGCCCGGGTTCCTCCTGGTCCCCGTTGGCCGTACTGTCGGGGCGTCACCGGTCGTGGCCGGCACGTGGAGGGGGTCCGGGCAGGCCATCGCAGTCGGACGTCGACGAGTGGAGGGATCACAGGGAATGCACCTCGAGGAGACTCCCGAGCAGCTGGCCCTCCGGGCCGAGCTCCGGTCCTACTTTGCCGATCTCCTGACCGATGACGTCCGGCGGGCGCTCGACACCCAGAGCGAGGGCGGTCAGGCGTTCCGCGCCTTCGTGCGGCGCATGGGCAAGGACGGCTGGCTCGGGATCGGATGGCCCGAGGAGTACGGCGGCCAGGGCCGACCCGCCTCCGACCAGTTCATCTTCTTCACCGAGGTGCAGCGGGCGCGGGCGCCATTCCCGTTCGTGACCCTCAACACCGTGGGACCGATGATCATGCGGAACGGGACCGACGAGCAGAAGAGCTTCTTCCTCTCCGGCATCCTGGCCGGCGAGATCAACTTCGCCATCGGCTACACCGAGCCGGAGGCCGGAACCGACCTGGCCTCCCTGCGCACCCGGGCCGTGCTGGACGGCGACGAGTGGACCATCAACGGCAGCAAGGTCTTCACCAGCGGGGCCGACCAGGCCGACTACATCTGGCTGGCCACCCGGACCGACCCGGAGGCCCCCAAGCACAAGGGGATCTCCATCTTTCTCGTGCCGACCTCCGCTCCCGGGTTCTCGTGCACCCCGCTGGTCACGGTGGGCGGCGTCGCCACCACCGCCTCCTACTACGACAACGTGAAGGTGCCGATGTCGGCGCTGGTCGGGGAGCGCAACGAAGGGTGGCGCCTGATCACCGGCCAGCTCAACCACGAGCGGGTGGGCCTGGCCGCCATGAGCGCGCTGGCCGACCGGCTGTGGGCCGAGGTGGGGGAGTGGGTGGTCGACAACAACCTGGCCGGGGTGGGGTGGGTCCAAGAGGAGCTGGCCCGCACCTACGCCCTGCTCGAGGCCGGGAGGCTGCTCAATTGGCGGATGACCGGAGCGGTGGGCGACGGCACCCTCGGTCCCGCCGACTCCTCGGCGGTCAAGGTCTTCGGCACCGAGTCGACGGTGGAGATCTACCGCCGCCTGCTGGGCGTGGTCGGCGCCGCCGGCTACCTCAGCCCCGGCTCGCCCGGCGCCGCCCTGCGTGGCGACCTGGAGCGGGCGGGCCGCCAGGCCCAGATCAACACCTTCGGCGGCGGCGTCAACGAGGTCCAGCGGGAGATCCTGGCCACGGCCGGGCTGGGCATGAAGCGGTCGGCCCGGTGAGCACGGACCAGGTGAGCGCCGGCCCAGCCTCCGATCCGGCCCCGGATCCGGCCAGCCCCTCCTTCGACGATCGGCTGCAGGCCTTCGTCGGGCAGTCGACCGGCCCGCCCCTGCAGGCCCCGGACCCGGTGAACCAGCCGATGATCCGCCACTGGGTGGAGGCGACGGGGGACTACAACCCGGTCTACGTCGACGACGCCGCCGCCCGGGAGGCCGGGTTCGCCGGGGTCATCGCCCCTCCCACCATGCTGCAGGCGTGGATCATGCGCGGCCTCCGCCTGTCCCAGCAATCGGACTCGGCCCGCGCCCGGGGCGACCTCGATGGCGCCTCGCCCACCGACCAGCTGATGGCCATGCTCGACGAGGCCGGGTTCACCTCGGTGGTGGCCACCAACTGCGATCAGCACTACGTCCGCCCGCTGGTGCCGGGCGACCTGCTCCAGTGCACGTCGGTCATCGATGCCGTCTCCCCGGAGAAGGCGACCGGACTGGGCACCGGCCACTTCCTCACCACCCGCATCGAGTACACCGACCAGAACGACGAGCCGGTGGCCACCATGCGGTTCCGGATCCTCAAGTTCAAACCACGCCCCGCCACCCCGGCCGATTCAGCTGCCAATTCAACCGCCGACTCGACGGCGTCGGCGGAGCGGCCCAAGCGGCCCCGTCCGGCCCTGACCCAGGACAACCGCTTCTTCTTCGACGGGGCCAGGGAGCACAAGCTCCTCATCCAACGGTGCTCCGAGTGCGGCACCCTGCGCCACCCACCCCGGCCGTCGTGCGCCCACTGCCGGTCCTTCGAGTGGGACACGCTCACCGCTTCGGGCCGGGGCACCATCTACAGCTTCGTGGTCAACCACTACCCGCAGGTTCCGGCGTTCGACTACCCGCTGGTGGTCGCCCTGGTCGAGCTGGAGGAGGGCACCCGACTGGTGGCCAACGTCGCCGGCATCGCCCCCGGGGACGTGGCCATCGGCATGCCGGTGGTGGCCGGGTTCGAGGCGTTCGACGACGACCTGACCCTGCCCGTGTTCCACCCGGACCACGGGGCTGCCGCCACCGACGAGACGAGGACGAGCTAGTGGACTTCACGTTCAACGAAGAGCAGCGCGCCGTCCAAGAGGCGGTCGAGGGCATCTTCTCCGGACTGGTGACCCCCGACCGCGTGCAGCAGGTGGAGGCCACCGAGGAACGGTTCGACCGGGCGCTCTGGGCCGAGTTGGCCAAGGCCGACCTGCTCGGGCTGTCCATCCCCGAGGCGTTCGGGGGAGGGGGCTACGGCCTGGTCGAGCTGGCCCTCGTCCTCGAGGGCCAGGGCCGGTCAGTGGCGCCCGTGCCCCTGTGGGCCACCGCGGCCCTGGGTGCCATGCCCGTCGCCGAGTTCGGCTCGGCTGCCGCCCGAGAGGCGGTCCTGCCCGGGGTGGCGACCGGTGAGGTCGTGCTCACCGCCGCGCTGACCGATGTGGCCGGCGACATCGCGATGGGAGGGTCGGGCCGGCCCTCGGTGTCGGCCAAGCCGGTCGGTGCCGGGACCGTCCTCTCGGGGACGGCCTTCGCCGTGCCCGCGGCCCACGTCGCCGACCGGGTGCTGGTCCCGGCCGCGCTGGACGAGGGCGTCGTTGTCGCCCTGATCGATCCGAAGGCCGAGGGGGTGACCCTCGAGCGGGCGGAGACCACCAACCGCGAGGTCCACCCCCACCTCCGCCTCGACGGGGTGGAGGTGGCCGCCGACGACCTGCTGGCCGGCGGGGACCCGGCGCGGGGTGGCGAGGTGGTGACGTGGATGCTCGAGCGGGCCTGGACCGGGCTCTGCGCGTTGCAGGTCGGGGTGACCGAGGCGGCGGTGGCCCAGACCGCCGCCTACCTGAACACCCGCCAGCAGTTCGGCCGGCCGCTGTCGACCTTCCAGGGCACGATGCTCCGGGCCGCCGACGCCGCCATCGACACCGAGTCCATCCGGGTGACCATGTGGCAGGCGGCCTGGCGTCTCGACAACGGCCTGGACGCGGCCCTGGCCGTGAATGTGGCCTCGTGGTTCGCCGCCGAGGCCGGGCAGCGGGCGGTGTTCTCGACCCAGCACCTCCACGGGGGCATGGGGGCGGACATCTCCTACCCGATCCACCGCTACTTCCTCTGGGGGAAGCAGATCGAGCTGATGCTCGGGCCCCCGAGCGCCCAGCTGGCCCGGCTGGGACGCCAGGTCACCGACGAGCTGCGATCGGGCCGGGAGGTGCCGGCATGAGCGAGGCGGCCGGCATGAGCGAGGCGGCCGGCATGAGCGAGGCGACCGCCCCGGCCCGGGCCACCACCCTGCGCTTCGAGGAGGTGACGGTCGGCGACGCCCTGCCCGAGCTGCCCGTCCCGTTGACCCGCACCCTGATCGTGTCGACGGCCATCGCCTCCCGCGACTACCAGGATGTCCACCACGACCCGGTGCTGGCTGCGGCCCGCGGGTCGAAGGACATCTTCATGAACATCCTCTCGACCAACGGCATCGTCGGGCGCTACGTGACCGACTGGTCCGGCCCAGCTGCGGTCCTCACCGATGTCCGGATCCGGCTGGGGGCGCCGAACTACCCCGACGACACCATGACGCTGACCGGGTCGGTGACCGGCAAGGACGAGGGCGTGGGTGCCGACGGCTACGGGGGGGTCGAGGTGACCCTGCGGGGGGCCAACAGCCTGGGGGACCACGTCACCGGCACCGTGAGCCTGCGCCTGCCCGACGAGGGGAGCCGGGTCCGATGAGCGGGCAGCACCACTCGTTCACCGGCAACACGGCCATCGTCGGCATCGGCGCCACCGAGTTCTCCAAGGAGTCCGGCCGGAGCGAGCTCCGCCTGGCCGCCGAGGCGGTCGACCTGGCCCTGCGGGACGCCGGCATCGAGCCGGCGGAGGTCGACGGCATGGTCACCTTCAGCTCCGACACCAATCCGGAGATCGAGATCGCCCGCAGCCTGGGCATGGGGGAGCTCACCTTCTTCAGCCGGATCCACTACGGGGGCGGGGCGGGGTGCGCCACCATCCAGCAGGCGGCGATGGCCGTGAATTCGGGGGTGGCCGATGTCGTCGTCTGCTACCGGGCGTTCAACGAACGGTCGGGGAACCGCTTCGGGGCCGGCGTGCAGAACCGCCCGCCGGCACCCAACGCCGAGACGGCCAACTTCGCCTGGTATGCGCCGGTCGGTCTGCTGACGCCGGCGCAGTGGGTGGCGATGGCGGCGCAGCGCTACCTGCACGTGTCCGGGGCGACGTCCGAGGACCTGGGCCGGGTGGCGGTCGCCGACCGCCGGCACGCGGCG
>DATBOO010000024.1:0-42044 GCA_036553725.1 Acidimicrobiales bacterium
GACGACGACCGCATCGCCGAGTCGAGGTCGAGGGGCGGGCTGGGTGGCCCCGATCCGGCGGAGGGATAGGCTCCCGCCATGCCTCCGGCCAAGTCAAACAAGCCGCGACTGCCCGCCGTCGAGGGCTGGTTCACCCTCGACGAGCACGCGCCCGCCCTCCTCGGGAGCCGGTGCACCTCGTGTGGGAACTTCGCCTTTCCCAAGGAGACCTTCTTCTGTCGGAATCCCGAGTGCCGGGGCCAGGAGTTCGCCGAGACCGAGCTCAGCCGGACCGGGACGGTGTGGTCGTACACCGACGCCTGCTACCAGCCGCCGAAGCCCTACGAGGCTTCCGACCCCTACGTCCCCTTCGCCATCGCCGCCGTGGCCCTCGCCGCCGAGAAGATGGTGGTGATGGGCCAGGTCGTCCCCGGCGTCGGGGTGGACGAGCTCACCGTGGGGGCCGAGGTCGAGCTGGTGCTCGACACGCTGTACGAGGACGACGACAACGAGTACCTGGTGTGGAAGTGGCGCCCGCTGGCCGCCGCCGGCACCACCACCGCGGGGACGGAGCGGGCCGATGGCTAGCCGGAACAGCGTCGCCGTGCTGGGAGCGGGGATGCACCCGTGGGGCAAATGGGGACGCAACTTCGTCGAGTACGGACTGGCGGCGGCGGACGGCGCCCTGGGCGAGGCCGACCTGGCGTGGACCGATGTCCAGTACGTGGCCGGGGCCGACACCATCCGCAACGGCTACCCGGGCTTCATCGCCGGCGCCACCTTCGCCCAGGCCCTGGGGTGGACGGGGGGGCGGGTCTCCTCGGCCTACGCCGCCTGCGCCTCGGGGGCGCAGGCCATCGACAACGCCCGGGCCCAGATCCTGGCCGGACGGTGCGACGTGGCGCTGGTGGTCGGCGCCGACACCACCCCCAAGGGCTTCTTCGCCCCGGTGGGCGGCGATCGCAAGGACGACCCGGACTGGCTGCGCTTCCACCTGTTGGGGGCCACCAACCCGACCTACTTCGCCCTCTACGCCCGCCGCCGGATGGAGCTGTTCGGGGCCACCGAGGCCGACTTCGCCGCCGTCAAGGTCAAGAACGCCCGGCACGGGCTGGCCAACGGCAATGCCCGCTACCGCAAGGAGGTCACCGCCGCCGAGGTGCTGGCCTCGCCCATGGTGGCCGATCCCCTCCGTCTGCTCGAGATCTGTGCCACCTCCGATGGTGGGGCCGCCCTGGTGCTCTCCAGCATGGAGTTCGCCCGCCGCCACGCCGGCACCGACCGCCTGGTCACCGTGGACGCCGTCTCCACCGTGACCCCCCGCTTCCCCCAGACCGTCATCGAGATGCCTAACTTCTCCACCGATTCGGCGGTCACCGCCGAGGCTATCGGCCCGACCTTCAAGCAGTCGGTGGCCGGGGCCGCCTACGAGGAGGCCGGCATCGGCCCCGAGGACGTCGACCTGGCCGAGGTCTACGACCTGTCGTCGGCCCTCGAGCTCGACTGGTACGAGGACATCGGCCTGTGCAAGGAAGGCGAAGCCGAACGCCTGCTCCGCGACGGCGACACCGCCATCGGCGGCCGGGTCCCGGTGAATCCCAGCGGCGGGCTCTCGTGCTTCGGCGAGGCCATCCCCGCCCAGGCCATCGCCCAGGTGTGCGAGCTGGTGTGGCAGCTGCGGGGCCGGGCCACCGGGCGCCAGGTCGAAGGGGCCCGGGTCGGGATCACCGCCAACCAGGGGCTGTTCGGCCACGGGTCCTCGGTCATCGTGTCGAGGTAGGCACCACCGACGGCCGCAGGCGGGCCGGCGCCCGGGTCACCCGTTGACCAGGACGATCTTCCCGAGCTTGCCCCCCGATGCAAATCGTTCGTAGGCCTCGGTGGCCCGGGCCATCGGCACCCGGTCGGCCACCGGCACCACCACCTCGCCCCGGGCCAGCAGGGGGACGGCGTGCTCCTCGACGGCTCGGGTGACCGCCGCCTTCTCCTCCACCGTCCGGGCCCGCAGGGTCGAGCCGCCGATGGTGGCGCGGCGGCCCATCAGGGCCAGAAGGTCGAGTTCGACGCGGGCCCCGGCCCCCACGCCGATGACGACGATGCGCCCGCCTTTGGCCAGCGACGGGAGGACGGCGGCCACCCCCGGCGCACCCACCAGTTCGAGGGAGACATCGTAGGGGCCGTGTCCGCCCACCTCGTCCGGCTCGATGACCTCGTCGGCCCCGAGGCCCGCCACCGCCTCGTGCTTCGCCTCCGACCGGACCGAGGCCACGACGTGGGCGCCGGCGGCGTGGGCCAACTGGACGGCGGCGGTGCCCACCCCCCCGGCCGCACCGGAGACCAGCACCCGCTCGCCCGCCTGGAGGCCGGCCTGTGTGAACAGGGCGTCGTGGGCGGTGCAGAAGGCTTCGGGAAACCCGCCCGCCTGGTCCCAGGGGATTCTGTCGGGCACCGGGAGCAGGGTGGCCTCCGGCACCACCAGCAGCTCGGCCTGGCCTCCCCCGCCGGCGATGCCCATGACCCGGTCGCCGGTCGAGAAGCGGCCGGTCCCTCCCCCCGTCCCCACCACCTCGCCGGCGAATTCCATGCCGGGGATGTCCGACGGCCATCCGGCCGGGGCCGGGTAGAGCCCCCGCCGCTGGAGGAGGTCGGCGGCGTTGATCCCGGCGGCGGCCACCGACACCAGGACCTCACCGGGCCCGGGCTGCGGATCGGGGTGCTCGATCCACCGGAGGTCCCCGTCGACCAGGGTGACGGCGTGCACCGGCCCACAGTAGACCGGCGTGGCGGCCCCGCCCGGAGGCTGCAGCGGCGGCGGGCGGCCCGCACGACGAGCGCGGTGACAGGTGGGACCGGACGCTCGTAGGCTGTTCAAAGGAGGTCGGGCATGACAACCGCATCGGTTCCGGGCCAGGACCAGTCCCCCTCGGTCCCATCCACGGAGACCCCTGAGACCTCCGGTACCCAGATCGACGGCAACTTTCCCGCCCCGACGGCCGGCATGGTGCTCCACCGGGTGCTGGCCGGATCGGCCCGCACCTTCCTGCTCAACGACATGGACACCCCGGTGGAGGACACCGAGGAGGACACCGATGCGTGCGGGACCGTGGATGCCCGGAGCGTCATGGGCACCCCACCGGCTTGGGCCCGGTCCGCCGCCACCGCCCTGGACCGCGCGCAGCGGCGCACGTCGTCGACCGAGCGGATCCACCAGAGCCGGGTGGCGCTCCGCCGGATCCGGTCCAACCTGCGCACCTTCAGGCTCGCCCTCCACCCGGCCTGGGGCACGTCGCTCCGGGCCGAGCTGGCCTGGTACGGAGGCCAGCTGGGTGAGGCGAGGGACCTCCACATCCTGGGCCAGGCCATCGCCGCCCACGGTCCCGAGGCCATGGGCGCGGACCAGGTGGCGGAGCTCCAATCGGTGGTGGCGGCCCGGATGGCGTCGGCCCTGGCCGACATCGCCGTCGTGCGGGGCGGGGCCCGGCGGTTCCAACTGACCGAGCAGATGATGGTGCTGTGGGACGGCCCCGCCTTCAAGGCCAAGGCGGACAGGCCCGCCCAGGACGTGCTGCCCGCCATGCTCCATCGCGCCTGGCACGACCTCCGGGGCGCGGCCCGTGGCGCCGGCAAGGACGCCACCGAGGCCAACCTGCACAAGGTGCGGATCCGGCTGAAGGACCTGCGCTACGGCTGCGAGACGGTGGCGCTCATCGAGGGGGGCCCGGCCCGCAAGACGGCCAAGGCCGCCGAACGGCTCCAGAGCAAGCTCGGGGACCTCCACGATGCCTACTTCTCGATCGCCTGGCTGGAGGACCTGGCCGGCGACCGGCGCGACCTCGCCGACCCCATCGACCGGTTGATCAACGTCCAGCGGGATGCGGTTGCCGCCTCCCGCCGGGGCTGGAAGCGCGAGCTCAAGGAGATCGAGCGCCGGTGGCGGCGCTGGCAGGGTTGACCCGCTACCCCGCCGACCCGCTACCCCGGGGGTTCGTTGACGCCGATGTGGTCCGATTCCCAGAGCTTGATGCCCCCGAGGATGCCGGCTGTGTTGTCGACGATGGTCACGTCACCGTCGAGCGCGTCGCGGTTCAGCCGTCGGGAGTTTCCGCCGCCGACATAGAGGTGATCGAAGAACATCAGCGCCCGCAGGTTGGTGATCGCCCGGTTTACCCGCTTGTTCCACCGCTCCTCGCCGATGACCTTGCGGGTGGCCTCACCCAACTGCTCGTTGTAGGTCTCCCCCTTCCGGAACGGCTGATGGGCGATCTCGAGGTGGGGCATCAGCTGGCCCTTGTAGAACAGCCCCGACCCGAAACCGGTGCCGAGGGTGATGGCCAGCTCGAGGCCCGTGCCGCTGACCACCGCCGCCCCCTGGATGTCGGCGTCGTTGGCCACCTTGGTGGGGAGCCCGAATGCCGCGGCCAGCGCGGACGCCAGGTCGAACCCCGACCACAGCTTGGCCAGGTCGGGGTCGACGGCGCTGCCCGGTCCGTTCTTCGTCGAGAAGTGGGGGGCCGAGAGGACCAGCCCGTCACGGACCATCCCGGGGAATCCCACCGACGCCCGCTCGGCGGCCGGGAGCGGTGCCACCAGCTTGGTCAGCACGGAGACCAGTTTGTCGGGGGGCAGCGGGTAGGCGGTCGGCACCTTCACCCGGTCGGCCACCATGACCCCGCCAGCATCGAGGACCGACGCTTTCAGACCGGTGCCGCCGATGTCGACCGCCAACGTGAAGGGACGGCGGGGCTCGGGCCTCGCCTCCCCGGCTTCCGACTGCTCTTGGTCTCCCATGGGGGCACACGCTAGGCCCGCGGACCGACGCCCGCCCCCGTCTCCCGGTCGCAGCCCTCGACCGGCTCCATTAGCGTCCAGGTCATGAGCGATCAGCCCTGGTTGGGAGATGCCTGTTCCCTCGTCGACGCCTTCCGGGCCGGGACCATCAGCCCCGGCGAGGCCCTGGACGCCTCCCTGGCCGCCATCGACAGCTCCGACCTGAACGCCTTCAGCCACCTGGACACCGACGCCGCCCGCGCCACCGCCGCCGACGCCGATGTCTCCCTCCCCTTCGGCGGCCTTCCCCTCGGCATCAAGGAGCTCGAGTCCGTCGACGGCTGGCCCTACACCGAGGCCTCGCTGGTCTTCAAGGACCGGACGTCCGACCACGACTCCACCCAAGTGACCCGCCTCCGGGCCGCCGGGGCGGTCCTGGCCGGCCAGACCACGGCCTCCGAGTTCGGCGGCATCAACTGCACCCACACCAAGCTGCACGGGACCACCCGGAACCCCTGGAACCCCGAGCGGACCCCGGGCGGATCGTCGGGAGGGTCGGCGGCCGCCGTCGCCGGGGGCCTGATCCCCATCGCCAGCGGCGGCGACGGTGGCGGCTCGATCCGCATACCGGCCGGGTTCACCGGACTGTTCGGGCTCAAGTCGACCTTCGGCCGCATTCCCAAGGGTCCCGAGACCCTGCAGCCGCCGCTCACCGTGGTGGTCGGCTGCCTGTCGCGGTCGGTGCGCGACACGGCTCGCTGGTTCGACGTGTGCAACGGCTTCCACCCCCGGGACACGCTCAGCCTTCCCCGGGTGGAGGGCTGGGAGGCCGGCCTCGACTCCTTCGACCTGGCGGGCAAGCGGGCGGTGGTCTCGATCGACCTGGGCTCGGCCATCGTCGAGCCCCGGGCCGCCACCCTGCTGGTGGAGGTGGCCGAGGCGCTGATCGCCAGTGCCCGGTTGACCCGGGTCGACGTGGCCGTCAACCTGCCCCGGGGCGGGCTCGAGTGGGCCATGTCCAACTTGATCGGCCTGGCCGGCGCGCTCGGCGACCGCTACCCCGGATGCAACGACGACCTGACTCCGGAGATCCAGCTGGGGATGAACCTCGCCACCCACAACCTCAACGTGCAGACCGCCGGATCCACCGAGATGTTCCGGATCGAGGTCAACGAGCAGATGGCCGACCTCTTCGACCGGGCCGACTTCGTCTTCGCCGCCGCCAACCCCGATGTGGCCTTCGGAGCGGCCGGGCCGATGCCGACCACAGTCGGCGACGTCGACCTCATCGCCGTGCACGGATTCGACACCGCCATCGGGAACAACGGGGCCCTGACCATCCCCGCCAATCTCACCGGCAACCCGGCGGTGGCCATTCCCGCCGGGGTGATCGACGGGCTCCCGGTCGGGCTGCAGGTGATCGGCCGCCACCACGAGGAACAGCTCCTGTTGGACCTGGCCCGCATCGCCGAGCGCGAACGGCCGTGGCCCCTGGTGGCACCCGCCGTGCCGGCCTAGCTGTTCTGCCCGCCGGCTTCTCCGTTCGCCGACCGGACCTTCCGCCCTACCCGAGAGGAGCCCTCCTGTGCGCATCGACCTGTGGGTGCCCACCGCCAGCCCGTTCGCCACCCCGGAGCTGCTGGCGGTGATCGGCACCGAGGCCGAGCAGCGCGGCATCGGCACCATCTGGGTGGGCGAGCACGTGGTCCTCTTCGAGGAGTACGCGTCGTCGTACCCGTACGCCGACGACGGCCGGATACCCGCTCCGGCGGGGTCCGGGCTGCTCGAGCCCCTCAACACGCTCTCCTTCCTGGCCGCCCACACCAGCACCGTCCGGCTGGGGACGGCGATGGTGCTGTTGCCGCAGCGGAACCCGGTGTACACGGCCAAGGAGGTCTCGACCCTCGACTGGCTCTCGAACGGCCGGGTCGACCTCGGCGTCGGGGTGGGGTGGCTGGAGGAGGAGTTCGACGCGGTCAACGTCCCCTGGCCGCAGCGGGGCCGGCGGACCGACGAGTACCTCGAGGTACTCCGGACCCTCTGGTGCGACGAGACGTCCGCCTACGACGGCGAGTTCTACTCGCTCCGACCCTGCTCGATGTTCCCGAAGCCCGTGCAACAGCCCCACCCCCCGATCCACATCGGCGGCGAGAGCCGGGCCGCCCTGGCCCGGGTGGCCCGGTCCGGCGCGGGCTGGCACACCTTCAACCGGACACCCGCACAGCTGGCCGAGCCGCTGGGAGCCCTGGACGCCCTCCTGGCCGAACAGGGCCGGGCACGCGGCGACGTGACCATCACCGTGTGCCCGTACTTCCAGTCCCTGGACGCCGACATCGCCGAGCAGTACGCCGAGGCCGGGGCCGATGCGGTGGCCGCCTTGGTGATCCCCTTCGGGGCGGACGACGTGACCCGGTCGCTCGACGGCCTCCAGCCGGTCTTCGACCGGGTCGCCGCTTCCTGAGGGCCGCCGGGCGCCCGGGTCAGCCGCGCATCGAGACGGGGAGTGACTCCATGCCCCGCAGGACCACATTGGACTTGTAGGCCACGTCCTCGACGGTCAGCGCCAGGCCCGGGGCCCGCCGCACCAACGAGGTGAGGGCGACCTGGGCCTCCATCCGGGCCAGCGGGGCGCCGAGGCAGTGGTGGATCCCGAACCCGAACCCGAGGTGGTTGTTCGGGGTGCGGGCCACGTCGAAGCGCTCCGGGTCCTCGAACTGGTCGGGATCGTGGTTGCCCGAGGCGATCAGGAGCATGGCGAAGTCCCCGGCGGCGAACTCGACGCCGCCGAACTCGCAGTCCTCGATGAGCGCCCGGCCGGTGAGCTGCACCGGGGACACGTAGCGGAGCATCTCTTCGATCCCGCTCCGGTGCACGCCGGGATCGGTGCGGAAGCGCTCCATCTGGTCGGGGTGCCGGAGCAGGGCCAGCGTCCCACCGGAGATGAGGTTGACGGTGGTCTCGTGGCCGGCCACCAGCAACAGGATGCAGGTGGACAGCAACTCGGCCTCGCTGAGCACGGTGCCCCCGTCCTCGGCCTGTACCAGCCGGCTGAGCAGGTCCCCACCCGGAGCCCGGCGGCGCTCGGCCAACAGCTCGAAGAAGTACTGCGAGAACTGGAGCACCGCCTCGCCGCGGGCGTCGATCACCGCCTGGGTCAGGAGGAAGTCGGGGTCGAGGCCGCGGGCCAGCGCGTCGGACCAGTCCTTGAACCGGTCCTGATCGTCGGCCGGCACCCCGAGGAGGTCGCAGATGACCCGCACCGGGAGGGGGTAGGCGAACGCCTCGAGCAGGTCGACCCGGTCCGCGTCCCAGGCGGCGTCGAGCAGCTCGTCGACGACTTCTTGGGTCCGGGCCCGCAGCGACTCGACCACCTTGGGGGTGAACGCCTTGGACACCAGGCCCCGCAACCGGGTGTGGTCGGGCGGGTCCCGGAACAGGAACGGCCGCATCTCGATCATGGCGGCGGCGATCGGATCGTCCTCGGCCACCGGCGTGCGGAGCCCCTGGGGCATCCGCTCCACCGCCACGTTGAGGCTGTCCGAGCTGGCCCTCCGGTCACGCAGCACGGCCAGGCAGTCGGCGTGGCGGGCCATCACCCAGAAGCCGAGGTCGTTCCGGTGGATCGGCGCCCGCCGGCGCAGGTCGGCGTAGAGCGGGAACGGGTCGCTGGCCCACTGGGGGTCGAAGGGATCGAAGACCGGCCGGGCCGATGCCGGTCCTGTCGTCTGGGAGGTCACCACCCGCGATGGTACCGACCCCCGCAGAGGTGGGCCATCGACCGCGGCCGGCTCCCGTTGTCCTCCGACTCGGCGCAGGACGCCGGACAAGTGGCCGACGTCGTGCTGGCCGTCCTGCGGTCCGAGTCGCCAGCGCTCCGGGTCCAGACCCGCCCGTGGGCCGAGGCCTTCGTCGGCGCCAAGCTCACCGACCCCGACGGCTCGACGGTGCTGGGTGAGACCGGGGGCTGGGTGCGCTGAGCCACCGCCCCCGGGACGGGGACCCGGGATCGACCGTCGCCCGGGCCCGGAGCTCCGGATCGGAGAACCAGGTCCGCAGCTGCAGCCGGGCGGGCGCCAGGTCCCCGTAGACGAGCACGCCCTCCCCGGGGGCCGTCCGGCGGACGGCGTCGGGGGGCGCCAGCCGGCGGGTCGACGGCGACCGGGTCGTGCTCGGGCGGCCGCCACCGCCCAGTGTCGTGGCCGCGAGCATCAACTCCTCTTCGCCGATGAGGTGGCTGGCGTAGTCCAGGGTGGACGGGTCCGAGATGCCCGAGAGGAAGAGTTTGGCCCGGTGGTTGTTGACCACCGTGGTGGCCCGGACCCCGTAGCGGGCAGTGATCTGGGCCAGGTCGTGCCAGACCGTCACCAGCTGCACCCCTTGGCCGGCGGCGGTGGAAGCCAACGCATCGAGATCGGCCAGCGGGGCGATGTTCGCCGCTTCGTCGAGCACCACGAGCAGCGGAGGATCGAGGGGACGGCGGGTGCGAGCGACCTTGTCGTAGACGTGCTCGACGGCCTGACGCACCACGGAGACGAAGAGGGGGGTCAGCCGCCGTTGGGCGTGGGCCGGGGCGCACACGTACAAGGTGTTGTCACCCCCGACCAGACCGGCGGGGTCGAACGGGGGACCGTCGTGATCACCGGACCCGCCCGGCGGGCCGGCGAAGGGATCGAGAATGGTCTCGACGGTGGTGTAGATCGAGCCGCGCTGCCGCTCCTCCTTCCCGAATGTGGACCGGGCCGCGTCGGTGGCCTCCGACACCCCGGCGGCGGCGAGGAGGTCGAGCACCTCTCCCTCCTCCTGGGTGTCCACCCAGCGGACCACGTCGCCCATGTCACACCCCCCGAAGGCGGCGGCGAACAGCAGTGGCCCGAGCATCTTGGTGGCGGTGGCATACCAGAAGTCACCGTCGCTCATGGTGCCGACCGAGGCCTTGGCCACTTCGGTCAACCCCGCCGCCGCCCGACGGGCCCCGGGCCAGGTCCGGGCGGCGGACAATGGGGACCACGACACAGAGCCCAGTCCGGTCGAGCCCGAAGGGTCGAAGACGTGGACCTCCCCCCGAGCGCGCCGGTGGTCGACGGTGCGCTCGATGAGATCGGTCTTGATGCTGGTAGCGATCACCGGTCCCTCCCAGCCCAGGATGGCCGGAACGGCGAATCCGGACGTCTTCCGCGACTGGGTGGGCCCGAAGACGATGACCGACTGGGCCCGCTCCGCGGCCACCAGCCGCCGCCCCGACCAACCAAGGACCAATCGGCCCGCGGGAGCCGCACCCGTGCGACCCCTCGGGAGGACCAGCGGGCCGAGATCCCGGCGGCGGGCCCATCGTGCCCCTCGTACCCCTCGTGCCCCTTCCGGAGTTCCCGGTCCCGATGCACCCCCCGGGGAGGGCGCCCGGCGGCGGGGAGGGGACCGGCGCCGCGCACCGAAGCGGTGGCCGCCCCGGCCGGAGCGGCCCGGGAGGAGGCGGTCCGGGCCGAGCAGGGCCGCCCCGGCGAACGCCGACATCCCGATGGCGGTGGCCATGAGGTTCCTCATGGGGGCCCGGTGACCGCATGACCGGCGCGGGCCCCGTCGGTCATGGCCCCGTCGGTCATGGCCCCGTCGGTCATAGCCTGGTCGGTCATAGCCTGGTCGGTATCGGTCAGCCACCGCTCGCTCGAGGCCAGCCGGTGCTCGACCAGGAACGAGCGCCGCCCGACCTTCCAGAGGGCCATCCCCCTCCGTAGCTGGGTGACCAGCTCGGCCTCGGTGTCGGTGAGGCCGAGGAGGTCGCCGGTGCGGCTGACCTCGCCGGGCGACTGGGCGTACACCACCCGGGTCTCGGAGTCGGCCAGCAGCCCCTCGGCCAGGTTGACCTGCTCGGAGCCCTCGGTGCCGACCGAGCGGAGATCGGACAGCCGGTGGAGGACCGCCATGTTGGCCACGCCGTTGGCCCGCGACAGCTTCCAGGACGTCTGGAGCCAACGGGCCACGCCGAGGTTGGAGAGGATGGCCCATGCCTCGTCGACCACGACGATGATCCGGTTCCGGTGCTGGGACCGCACCGCACTCTGCAACCACGCCGCCGCGCAGGCCATGAGCACCCCCAGGGCCGGGGAGTGGTAGACGGCCGACAGGTCGAGGACCACCAGCGGGCCGTCGAGTCGGAGCCCTGCCGTCGTGGGGCCGTCGAACATGCCGCACAGGTCGCCGTGGACCAGGCGGCGCAGTTCGAGGGCGACGTCCCGGCCGTCCTCCAGCAGCACGGCCCGGGTGGTGCGCAGCGCCTGTGACGCCTCGATGCCCGGGGCGAGCAGGGCGTCGACGACCTGGGGGAGGGTGGGCGCGGGCATGGATGCGGCCCGGGCCCGGTCGTTGGCTTCGCCGAGGGCGGCGTCGATGGCCGCCCGCTCCCTCGGGAGGAGCTCGCGCCCGAGGCAGGCGACGGCCAGCGAGGAGGTGAGCGCCACCCGCCGGCTCCGGGCGTGGTCCCCGGGTTGGTCGGCGGCGGACTCGTCCTCGGTGTCGAGGGGGTTGAGGCGGACGGAGCCTCCGGGCCGGAGCGCAACCGGGGTCACACCCCAGGCCTCGGCCAGGGGCCCGTACTCCCCCTTGGGGTCGACCACCCACGCGTGGCGTCCGAAGACCGCCTGGCGCCAGAGATAGGACTTGACGAATGAGCTCTTGCCCCTCCCGATCTGGCCGATGACCACCATGTTCGGATTGGTGATGACCCCCTGGCGGTAGAGGGCGAACGGGTCGTAGACGAATGATCCCCCGAGGACGTCCCGACCGATGAGGACTCCCTCGTGCCCGAGGCCGGCCTCAGCCACCAGGGGATAGGCGGCGCAGAGGTGCCGGGTCGTGGCCACGTGGGCGGGCACCCGGGGACCGCGGGCGGTCACGACAGTCCCCGGCACAGCGGGAGTGAGCAGGCGAAGGCCGCGTCCTGCTCTCCGTAGAGGAGCCGGATCTCGATCCGCGCCTGGCCGGCCGCCTGCTCGACCGCGGCACAGGCGCGGGTCAGCTCGTCCCGCGTGTCGGCGCTCACGGTCACATACCCCGAGAAGCGGTACTGGGCGTGACCATCGGCCAGCTCCACGTCGCGATCCTCGACGCTCTCCTTTTCGCGGGTGTGGCGGGCGGTGACCAGGAATCCGCCGCGGCGCCGGAGCTCCCCGTCGGCCAGGTCGGCGGTCCGGGCCTGGGCAACCTGGCGGGCGGCCCGGCTCGGGCTCACCGGCTCCATGGTCAGGGCGATCGACCGGCGAAGCGGGGAGAAGAGCAACGGTCCGAGGAAGTCGGGGGTGACGTCGACCCGGGGCCACTCGGCGATCCAGTAGGTGGCGTGCCAGGTGCCATCGGTATGGACCGAGTCCCACTCCGGTTCGGTGGCCATGGGCCACGGCCACAGGGGCGCAGCCTCGGGCCGGTCGGGGCACCAGTTGCCCGTGTGGCGCGACTCCCATGGGGCCCCCGACCCGCTCCCTTCGCCGGTGTCCCTCATCGGCGCCCAGGCCTGGCCGATGACCCGGGCCAGGGCTCCGGGCCCGAGCACCCCGTCGACGCTGATCTCGGCGCCGTCGAGCGCCTGGTGCAGGGAGAGGACCTCCCGGCCCAGCACCGCACCGGTGCCGGCCGTCCCCTTGCCCGAGGCCCGGATCGACCGGGCCGAGCGGGCGGTGTGGATGGACAGTCCCAGCAGCACCTGGTGGCGACGCGTGACCGGCGAGGACTCAGCGACCAACGACTGATACGAGCGGCCCGCCGGTGACTCGGGACCGAGCACCGTGTGCCGGGTGCAGTGCAGGCGGACGGCGCTGCCGTCGTCGGGGAGGCACGACTCGATCCACTGGATCCGGTGGACCTCGGAGCCCTCTCTGGCCATGGCCGAGAGCACCCGGGCCCACGCCGCGATCCGGGCGTCCTGGTCAGTGGGTCCGAGGAGGGCGAAGCTGTGGCCGCCGACGGCCAACACCGCGGTCGCCATGCGGGACCTCCGGTCGACGATCACGCCGACCTCCGGCGCCGAGGGCTCCGGGCCGAAGGGAACCCCGATCAGCAACAGCCCGTCGAACACCCCCGACCGCCGGGTGGTCGGCCGGATTCCCGTCCGGGCGTCCGGGGCCGCGGTCCGCCACCCTTGCCGGTCGACCACCATCCCATGCCCGCTGCCGGGGGCGGGAGCCGACTGCCGACGGCCCCCGGCCGATGTCGACCACAGCCAGCGCGCCAACAGCGGCAACCACTGCTCGCCGGTGCGCCCGAGAACTGGCCAGAAGGCCATGGCCACGCCGGCCCCGGTGCTGACCGTACCGAGGAGGATCCCGCCCACCGACGGACGCGACCGGAGCGCCAACACCCCGAACACCAGCCCGACCGCCACCGAAGCGATCTGCCCGCCCCGCCAGCCGGCGATCACACCACGCCGTTCGAGCGGGGAGAAGCGGTAGCGCACCCGATCGGCCCCGGTCCGCTCAGCCACCCCCGCGCCCCGCTGGCTTCCGAGGGCCGGCATCCGCCGGCGGTCCCGAGCCCTGCCGACCGCCGATCAGTCGGACCCCGAGTTCGTCGCGGCCCAGTGCGTCGGGGCGCACGGCGCCGGTCTGGCGGGGCAGCGGTACTGTCGGCCCGGCTTCCGGCTCAGCTCCGGCGGCGGCTCCGTCTTCGGCTCCCTCACCCAGGTAGTACCGGGCTGCGGCGGTGGCTTCGGGGTGGACGGCCCAGACGGGGATGTCGTGGCCCGCCGACTCCGTCGTACCCACACCCGTCGACTCTGCGGAGGAGGGGCCCAGGTCGGGACCGGATCCGCCGGGCCCCTCCCCGCCCGGTACTCCTCCACCACCGCCGCTACCCGGTCCCCCACTCCCCCCGCCACTCGGACCCGGGGCCGACCCGCGGGCGGGGCCGGCCGAGGCGGCCGACAGGCCCCCCTTGACCGCACCGGCGAGCGAGCCGCCCATCGCACCGGTGGCGGCACCTGCCGCCGCACCGGCCAGCGAGCCGGCCATCGCCACACGCATGGCGTCGAAGGCCAGGCCCTTGGCCGGCGCCACCACGGGCCGCCGGGCCCGTTGGCCCAGACCTTCGAGGTGGCCGACGGCGCCGGCCTCCAGGAAGGGGAGCAGTCGGAACAGGGCCCACGGTGCGAACGCCGACAGCAGCAGCAGCGCGGCGCCGGCGAGCACGGCGCCGAAGCCTCCGCCTCCCGGGCCGTCGGCCGGGGCGCCACCACCCGGGGTCGATCCCGACCCACCGGCGAGGGCGCCCGCGGCCAGGCTCAGCACCGAGACGATCACGAACTTGCCCAGGATGAGCGCCACCAGGGTGTCGACCAGGCGTCGGCACCAGTGGGCGATGGCAGGCCAGGCCAGGCTGGCCAGGGCCAAGGGGAAGAAGAGGACGGCCACGTACACCGCCGAGGCGCGGATCAACAGCTCGATCCAGACCAGGACGGCGCCGCACACCACCGCCAGCGAGCCCAGGAAGAGGATGAAGGCTGGTACTCCGGGCTCGCCGGCCTGCGGGCCGGACAGCACCAGGGTGACCGAGGCCATGAAATGGCCCGCGTCGAGCCCTGCGCCCCGGGCCACTGCCGCGCTCATCGCATCGGTCACCGCCAGTCCGAGCTGGACCAGCTTCACCGCCACCGCCGTCAACAGGATGGCCAGGGGGACGTTGACCGCCACCGATCGGATCAGCATCGATGCGTTCTGCCGGTAGATGGACTGGATGATGCCCAGCAGCAGGAGGGGTACGACGACCACGCCGGCCAGCCCGGCCATCGTGGCGTAGTGCGTGGCGAACCACGAGGCGCCGAGGTCGATACCGGTGGTGTCGCCGATCACCATGCCGATCTGGGCCAGCAGCCACGCAGCGCCGTCCGCCACCCAGGTGCCGAGGTCGTTGAGCACGGTGTCGACGCCGAATCCGGCGACCTGGGAGGCGGCCGACCCCGCCAATCCGGCCGCGCCCGACGCCACCTGGCAGACCGGGCCCAGCCCGGCGGCGCCGAGAGCCACGGCGGCGGACGGGCACATGCCGCCCGGCAGGGAGGGCAACCCCAGGAGCGCCGTCACGGTCAGTGCACCCCGGACCCGGTCGTGAAGAAGAACGAGACGATGCCGGGCCCGGCCCCGATCAGGAGCGCGGCCAGGCCGGAGATCAGCACCGCCCTCCGGCCGACGAAGCTCTGCTGGTAGTTCTGACCGTGGGATCCGAGGGCCCACGCCGCGGCCCCGATGACCAGCCCGACCAGGGCCAGGGCCAGGGCCCAGCTGTCCAGCCCGTTCATCAGGCTCTGGAGCTGCGGGCCCCCGGGCAGCGCGGTGAGGTCGGGGTGGATGTTGACCACGTCGGCGGTCAGGCGCGCCCCGGCCCCGGATCCCCCGGGGGCGGGGACCACGGCCAGGGACGCCGACCGGGGCCGACCGCCCGGCGGGGCGGACGGGACCCGGCGCAGAACCGCGGAGGAGAAGGTGTCGAGGACGAGGAGCGGGCTGGAGGTCATGCCGCCACAGTAAAGGGACATTCCATGATTTTTCAATATGTTTCATGGATTTTCTTGTATTTTTCGCCAGTCGGGAGGGGAACACCGCAGTCCCCCCTTCCGGCCTGCCATGCTTAGGCGGTGAGGCCGTATGTCATCGGGTACATCGTGTTCGCCCTCGTGGCCGCGGCCGCGGTGGTCCTCGCCGCCCGATCGGGACGCAGGGCAGGCCGGCGGGCCCTCCAGCAGCGGCTGACGGCCCTGTCCAACCGGCTCGGGGTGGAGCCGCCCGACGAGGGCGGCGTCGAGCCGGTGCTCATGCACCTGGAGCGGGTGACCGGCGAGGCGTCGGAGGCGGTGACCGAGGCCAGTTCGGACGCCATCCGCCTCCGCCGGGCCCTCGACACCCTCCCCCAGGGGGTGATCGTGTGCGACGAGAACGGCGACGTCGCCTTCCGCAACGCCCGGGCGGTCGGGCTCATGTCCAACCGCCACGGGGACGCCCTGGCCGCCCAGGCGGTGACCGACCTGCTCGAGGGGGCGTGGGCGGACGGGTCCGCCGAGCGGACCCTCGATCTCTACGGACCTCCCCGCCAGACCCTGGTGGTGCGGACCGGGCTCATCGACGACGGCCGGCGGCCGCTGGGCGTGATCGCGGTGATCGAGGACGTCTCCGAGCGCCGCCGGCTGGAGGAGATCCGGCGGGACTTCGTGGCCAATGTCAGCCACGAGCTCAAGACGCCGATGGGGGCCCTCGGCCTGCTGGCGGAGACCTTGACCGTGGAGCCCGACCCCGTGGTGGCCCAACGGCTGGCCTCGCGGATCCACACCGAGGCCTTCCGGGTCAGCCGGATCATCGATGACCTCCTCGACCTCAGCCGCATCGAGTCGGAGGAAGACCCGCCCCGCGAGCCCATCTATGTCAATCTGGTCATGGCCGAGGCCATCGAACGGGTCAGGTCGGCAGCCGAACAGCGGAGCATCACCATCGAACTGAACGAGCCAAACCCGCCGGTACACGTCATCGGCGACCGTCGCCAGCTGGTGTCCGCCATCCACAGCCTCCTCGAGAACGCGGTGTCATTCTCCTACGAGGAATCGGTCGTGCGGGTCGCCGGGAGCCGGGCCGACGGCGAGGTCAAACTGGCGGTCACCGACACGGGCGTGGGCATACCGGCCCGCGACCTCGAGCGCATCTTCGAGCGGTTCTACCGGGTCGACCACGGTCGCAGCCGCGACTCCGGCGGCACCGGGCTCGGGCTCTCCATCGTGCGCCATGTGGCCAGCAACCACCAGGGCCGGGTCGAAGTCGACTCGCAGGAGGGTGAGGGCTCGACCTTCACCCTCGTCCTGCCGACCCCTCCCGAGTACTCGGCATGAGCGCTACGCCCGCGGCACCCGCGGCACCCGACGAATCGCAGACCAAGGTGCTCCTGGCCGAGGACGACGAGTCCTTCGTCGACGCCCTGGTCATCGGATTGGCCCGCGAGGGCTTCGATGTGACCGTGGCCCGGGACGGCCACGAGGCCCTCCGGCTCTTCGCCTCGGCCGAGCCGGACCTGGTGCTGCTCGACCTGATGCTGCCCCGGCTCTCGGGCATCGACGTCTGCCGTTCGATCCGGGCCCGGTCGTCCGTGCCGATCATCATGGTCACGGCCAAGGGGACCGAGATCGACACGGTGGTGGGCCTCGAAGTCGGAGCCGACGACTACGTGGCCAAGCCGTACCGGCTCCGGGAGCTCGTGGCCCGCATGCGCGCCGTGCTCCGCCGGATTCCCTCGACCGACCTCTCCGATCTGCCCGAACCGGCCGGCGATCCCCCGGTGGACGCGCCGGGGGAGGACGGATACGCCCCCCCCGACCGGCGGGGCGGGAGGTCGGTGCTCGAAGGCGGGGGCATCCAGATCGATCCCGACCGACACCTGGTCTTCGTCCGGGGCGAGGACGTGCACCTGCGTCGCAAGGAGTTCGAACTGCTCTCCCTGTTGATGGAGAACGCCGGCCGGCTGTTGACCCGTGACGTGCTCATCGACCGGGTCTGGGGGTCGGACTACTACGGCGACACCAAGACCCTCGACGTGCACATCAAGCGGCTGCGCACCCACGTCGAGGAGGACCCGTCGTCGCCCAAGCTGATCACCACCATCCGGGGGGTCGGCTACCGGTTCGACGCACCCCGGGCCTGAGCAGGCGACCTGCCAGCCGGCCCCGGGCCCGTTCAACCGGCGGCGGGGATGACCACCTCGCCGCGCAGGTAGGGCCCCAGCACCTCGGGCAGCACCACCGACCCGTCGCTCCGCCGACCGGTCTCGACCAGGGCCGCCCAGATGCGGGGCCAGGCCAGGGCCGAGCCGTTCAGCGTGTGCACGAACTCCGGGCCCCGACCCCCGTCGGGCCGGTAGCGGATGTTGGCCCGGCGGGCCTGGTAGTCGGTGCACCAGCTGACCGAGGAGACCTCGAGCCACTGGTCGACTCCCGGGGAGTACACCTCGAGGTCGAAGGTGCGGGCCGCCGAGATCCCCATGTCGGCGGCACAGAGGTCGAGCACCCGGTACCGGAGACCGAGCTCCACCAGCAGCGCCTCGGCCCGGGCCACCATGTCCCCGAGCAGCGCCGGCGCCTGTTCGGGGGTGGCGTAGGCGAACAGCTCGACCTTGTCGAACTCGTGCACCCGCAGGAGTCCCCGGGTGTCCCGGCCGGCGGCGCCCGCCTCCCGGCGGTAGCAGGGGGTGGCGGCGCTGAGGAGGAGGGGGAGCTCGTCCTCGTCGATGATGTCGCCCCGCCACATCGAGGCCAGCGGCACCTCGGCGGTGGGAATGCCCCAGAGGTCGTCACGCTCGAGGTGGTAGGCGTCCTCCTCGAACTTGGGGAGGTGGCCGGTGGAGACCATGGTCTCGGTCAGCACCAGGGTCGGGGGCCGCACCTCCTCGAACCGGTCGGCGTGGCGGTCGAGGGCGAACGAGGTGAGGGCGCGGACCAGCCGCGCCCCGAACCCGCGGTAGAGGGGGAACATCGACCCCGACAACTTGGCCCCCCGCTCCATGTCGAGCAGCCCGAGCTCGGCGCCGATCTCCCAGTGGGGGACCCGCTGGGCGTCCGTGTAGGCCGGGCCCGGATCCGGCCAGCGGCGGACCACCGGGTTGTCGTCGGGCCCCTCTCCGTCGGGAGCGTCGGCCGCGGGCAGGTTGGGTAGGTAGAGGAGGGCCTGGCGCACCTCCTCCTGTGCGGACTCGGCCGCGGCATGGAGGGACCGCTCCTCGGCGCCGAGTCCCCGGCTGCGGGCCGTCATCTCGTCCGCCGATGCGGTGTCACCCGACCGTCGGGCCTCACCGACCTGCTTGGACAGGGACTTCACCTGGGCCCGGAGATCGTCCCGTCTGCCGATCGCCGCCCGGGCGGCCTCGTCCAGCCCGATCAGCCGGTCGATCTCCGCCGGGTCCACCCCGCGTCGTTTGAGTGCGGCTTTCACCGCGGCGCCGTCGTCCCTCACCAGCCGGATATCGATCATGACGGGGACAACGGTAGCGTGACCACCCGTGAACGAGGCAGTTGCTCCCGCTCCGGGACCCGCGGTCGTGTGCGACAGCGCCGTCATCCGCTACGGCACCACCGTGGCCGTCGACCGGTTGTCCTTCGAGGGCCACCCCGGTCAGGTGCTTGCCCTCCTCGGACCCAACGGCGCGGGCAAGACCAGCACCGTCGAGGCGCTCGAGGGGTACCGCCGCGTCGACGCCGGGTCGGTCCGGGTCCTCGGCCTCGACCCGGGCCGGGACCACGCCGAGCTGGTCCGCCGGATGGGCGTCATGCTCCAGAAGGGCGGCGTCTACCCGACCCTCGGCTCGGCTCAGGTCCTCCACCTCTTCGCCCGCTACTACGGGGACGCCGAGGATCCCGATGGGCTCCTCGAGCTGGTGGGCCTGTCCGGAGTGCGCCGCACCCCGTGGCGGCGGCTGTCCGGCGGCGAGCAACAGCGCCTGTCCCTGGCCCTGGCCCTGGTGGGCAAGCCGCGGGTCCTGTTCCTCGACGAGCCCACCGCCGGCGTCGACCCCGAGGGCCGCATCGTGGTGCGGGACATCATCGCCGCCCAGCGCGACCGTGGCATCTGCGTGATCCTCACCACCCACGAGCTGGCCGAGGCCGAGCGGCTGGCCGATGAGGTGGTGATCATCGACCGCGGCCGAAAGCTGGCGGCGGGCTCTCCGGCGGCGCTGGCGTCGGGCACGTCCGACGGGTCGGTCCGCTTCTCCACCGACCCGGAGATCGACACCGCCGCGCTGGCCCAATCGGTCGGCGCCGGCACCACCGTCGACGAGGAGCGGCCCGGCTCGTACCGGCTCCGGGCCGGCCCCGGCACACCGACCCCCCGGGCGGTCGCCACCCTGGCCGGCTGGTTGGCGGAACGGGACCTGGCCCTCGGCGACCTCCGGACCAACCAGTCCCTGGAGGAGGCCTACCTGGCCATCACCGGCGCCCGGGCCGGCGTCGTTCCGGGCGATACCGACCCGCCTGACACCGACCCCGGCCCGCCGGCCGGTCGGCGCCGCCGGTCGGGACGCCGCCGGGTATGAGGCCGCTCACCGCCCAGGTGCGGGCGGAGGTGACCATGATCTTCACCAACGGCGAGACGGTCTTCTTGACCCTGGGCATCCCGGTCGTGTTCCTGTGGTTCTTCTCGGCCGTCCACGTGCTGCCCACCGGCACCGAACACCCGGTCGACTTCCTGGTCCCGGGCATCCTGGCCCTGGCCGTCATGTCGACGTCGATGACCGCCCTCGGGATCGGCACCGGGTTCGAACGCGGTTACGGAGTGCTCAAGCGGCTGGGCGCCACCCCGCTCGGGCGTCCTCGGCTGCTGGCCGCCAAGATCATGGCCGTCACCGCCGTGGAGCTGCTCCAGGCGGCGGTGCTGGTGGGGGTCGGGCTGGCCCTCGGATGGACCCCCGGGGGTGGGAGCGGGGCGGGCGCCGTGGTCGGCTCGGCCATCGTGGCCATGGTCCTCGGGACCGTCGCCTTCGGCGGCATCGGCCTGCTGCTGGCCGGGACGCTCAAGGCGCTGGTCAACCTGGCCGTGGTCAACGGGCTCTTCGTGGTGCTGTTGCTGCTCGGGGGGATGCTGATCCCCCTCGGCAAGCTGCCCGCCGGACTGCGCGACGTCGCCCGGGTGCTGCCGGCTTCGGCCCTGGCCGACGCCCTGCACAACACCCTCGGCCAGGGCATCGCCGTGTCGGCCGGCGACTGGATCGTGCTGGTGGTCTGGGCGGTGGCCGCCCCGGTGGCGGCCGGCCTGACCTTCCGCTGGGAGTGAGGTGGCGGGTGGCCCTCAGGCCGAGGACCCGGCCAGTCGGTGCAGCCACTGGTCGAGCCCGGTCTGGGTCACCGCCCCGATGACGTGGCCGATGACGCGACCGGAGGCATCGATGAAGAAGGTGTTGGGCTCGCCGTTCAACCCGTACAGCTCTGCCGTCACCCGCAGGGTGGCGTCGGCACCGATCGGGTAGGTGAGCCCCGATTGCTTGACGAACGGGATGGCGTCGGCCGGAGTGTCGGCCACATCGACGCCCACGAACTGGACCTTCGAGCCCTTGGCCGTCTCGACTGCGGCGGCATGGGCCAGCAGCGGCGTCTCCTTCTGGCACGGGATGCACCACGAGGCGAAGAAGTTGAGCACGACCGGGCGGTGGCGCGACCGGCCCAGGGCGTCGAGGGTGGTCGGAGGGCCCCCGGTCAGGGACGGCAGCGTGAAGTTCGGGGCCACGCTGCCGATCCCCACCAGGGGTCCCGATCCCGGACCGGATCCCGAGCTCCGGGCGAGGCCGACGAACAGAAAGATGGCCAGCGCGGTGGCGATCACCGTTCCGATCAGCAGGGCCCGCAACCGTCGGGGCATACGCTCGGGCCCCGGGCGTTGCGGTGGCGCCGGCGGTTCCGGTGGTGTCGGCGCCGCCCCGGTCAATGTTTGGTGAAGATGTCGACCGCCATGAGGACGAATAGCAGGGTCAGGTAGGTGATCGAGTAGCTGAACAGCTGCATCGCCGCCTTCGGCGTGGCCCGCTGCCACAGCCGGACGGCGAGGGCGACGAAGGCCACTCCGAGCACCGAGGCCGAGACGATGTAGATGGTGCCGAGCTTGGCCACCGCGGCCAGAAGCAATGAGACACCGAGCAGCAGCACGCTGTAGAGGAGGATCTCCCGGGCTGTGCGTTTGAACGTGGCCACTGCCGGGAGCATGGGGACCCCGGCCGCCCGGTAGTCGTCCTTGTACTTGACGGCCAGCGCCCAGAAGTGGGGCGGCGTCCACACGAAGATGATGGCGAACAGGACCAGGGGCGTCCAGGCCAGGCTGTCGGTGACCGCGGCCCATCCGACGAGTACCGGGACCGCCCCGGCGGCACCGCCGATGACGATGTTCTGACTGCTGGTCCGCTTCAGCCACAACGTGTAGACGAAGACATAGAAGAGGGTGGCCGACACCGCCAGCGCCGCCGACAGCAGGTTGACCCAGCTCCACAACTCGACGAAGGCCACGACTTCGAGGGAGATGGCGAAGATCAGGGCGTTGCGGGGAGTGACCGTCCCGGTGACCAGGGGTCGCTTGCTGGTCCGGTGCATGAGCTTGTCGATGTCCCGGTCGACGAACATGTTGATGGCGTTGGCCCCGCCGGCGGCCAGGGCGCCGCCGAGCAGCGTGGCCGCCATCAGCCACACCGGGGGCATGCCCCGCTGGGCCACGATCATGGTGGGTAGGGTGGTGATGAGCAGGAGCTCGATGATGCGCGGCTTGGTCAGGGCCACGTACGCGCCGACCCGCTCGCCCAAGGGGAGACGCCTGGAGGGTGCGGCCGCAGAAATTGCCATCGGCCAAACCATAGTGCGGCACCCGGTTGGGGAGGCTGTGGCCCCCCGGTTCCAGCGGCGGTGTCCCCGATCGGGCCGGTACCATACGGAAACGGTGTCCTCCCTGCATGTCGGCCCTCGCCCGTTTCTGTTCCTCTGCCGGTTCACGCTGGCCACGGTGGTGCTCAACGTGGTGACCGGGGCGGCGGTCCGGCTCTCCGATTCGGGGTTGGGCTGCCCCGACTGGCCCAACTGCACCCAGCACCACCTGACCCCCGTCCTGCGCCTCCATCCCCTGGTCGAGTTCGGTAACCGGCTGGTCGTCTTCGTGCTGGTGGTGGCCTGCGTGGTCACCGTGGTCGCCGCCTTTCTCCGCAGACCGGCCCGGAACGATCTCCGGTGGCTGTCGGGCGGCCTCATCGTGGGGGTCATCGGTGAAGCCGTGCTCGGGGGCTTCGTCGTCTACACCAAGCTCAACGCCTACGTGGTCATGACCCACTTCATGGTGGGCATGGCCCTGCTGGCGGTGGCGGTCGTCCTCACCCTCAGGGCCGGCCACCGACCCGGCCCCGGTACCCGGGCGGTCACCCCGGGCGCCATGGGGCTGGCCCGGGCCCTGGTGGGACTCACCGTGGTGGTGTTGGCGGCCGGGGCCGCCACCACCGGAACCGGACCCCACGCCGGCGGCAAGGGGGCCAAACGGATCCCGCTCGGGCTCGAGGACATGACCCGCATCCATGCCGAAATCGTCCTGGCCGCCGGGGTGGTGCTGCTGGTCCTGCTCTGGGTCCTGTGGAAGTCCGACGCGCCGGCCCGCATCCAGGGCTCGGGCCGGGCCCTGCTGGCCGTGATGGTCGTCCAGGGCATGATCGGCTACACGCAGTTCTTCTCCCATCTGCCGCCGGTCCTGGTCGGGCTCCACGTGCTGGGGGCATCGACTGTCTGGGCCGCGGTCCTGTGGTTCCACCACGGGCTGTCGGACCACCTGCCCGAGCTGACGGGGGACACCCAGCCCGGTGACGGACCGGGTGTGACCACCGCAGAGATGGCCGCCATGGCGCGGGACCGACCGCTCCGGGAGCCGGTATGAGCCGGGCCGCCGGGTCGCCGATCCGCGCCCGGCAGACCGAGGCTGAGCCCCTCGAGGCCGAGCTGCCCGATGTCGTCGAGTCCCAGCTGACCGATCGTCCCTGGCTGGTCATCGTCTGGAACGACCCGATCAACCTGATGTCGTTCGTCACCTTCGTCTTCCAGAAGCTCTTCGGCTACTCCAAGGAGAAGGCCACCAAGCTGATGCTGGACGTCCACCACAAGGGGCGGGCGGTGGTCTCGTCGGGAACCCGCGAGCGGGCCGAACTCGACGTGTACCGGCTCCACGAGCACGGGCTCTGGGCCACCATGGAACAGTCGACGTGAGCGCGCCGATCAAGAGGCGCCGGGACGGCCGCTACACGATCAGGCTCGATCCCAGCGTGCGCGCCGTCCTGGTCACCATGTCCGAGCAGCTGGCCCCGGTGCTCAGCCCGGACGATCCGACGACCAAGCGCCTCTTTCCGCCCGCCTACGCCGGCCCGGTCCACGAGAGCGTCGAGCGGGAGTACCGCGAGCTGGTGGACAGCGCCCTGATCAACCACCACCGGCAGGCGTTCGAGCTCGTGGCCAAGACCGCCGAGGCCGAGGTCCTGACCGACGTCGAGCTCAACACCTGGCTGTCGGCCATCGGGTCGATGCGCCTGGTCCTCGGGACCCGACTCGACGTCAGCGAGGACATGGAAGCCCCCGCGACCGACGAGCCGACCGCCCCCGAATACGCGCTCTACGAGCTGCTCGGACAGCTCCAGTACCTGATGGTCGAGGTCCTCGCCGCCGAGCTGCCCGACGAGGGTCGGCCCGAGGGAGAGCTGTGATCCCTCTGCTAATCTCCAAAAGCCCTGATCGGGTTTGAGCCCCCATCGTCTAGCGGCCTAGGACGCCGCCCTTTCAAGGCGGTAACACGGGTTCGAATCCCGTTGGGGGTGCCGTACGCCCCAGCGCAAGAGAGCTGGTTGGGGACCTGTGGTGCAGTTTGGAGTGCACGCCGGCCTGTCAAGCCGGAGGTCGCGGGTTCAAATCCCGTCAGGTCCGCCACCTCGGTCCGCCGAGGCGAGGTCGGGTAGCTCAGTTGGTAGAGCGCGCGCCTGAAAAGCGTGAGGTCACCGGATCGACGCCGGTCCCGACCACCAGGACGTGCCTGATCAGAAGGCTTTGCTGCCGACCAGTCGGATCTTCATCAGGCCATCCTGGCGCACAGTCGGCTCCAACGGCGGATGCCTGTGCCACAACACTGCCGGGCTATGCCATTACCGCTTTCACTCTGGGTCGGATCGATACCAGGTACACAATCGCCAGGACGAGTCCGATGATCACTGTGAAGAACGTGGTCAGGGCAACGAGCGCCACCCAGAGACCCTTGGACGAGTTGGCCGCGCAAGCGCAGCGCTCGGTCGTGCGATGGCATCGACGATCGCCCAGATGGGGATCAGCAACGAGGCCAGCATGAACAACACCAACACGCCGTCGAATCCGAACAGTTCACCAATCATCGCCGCACCTCCGATGGGAATGGCAAGACAGTATCGCCATCGGTGGGTCCTATCCCTCCTCCGGGTCCCGTGACGCGCTCAGGATCGGACCCGATCGATCAGCAATGGGGTATGCCGGGCGAGCACGTCGAAGTCGGTGTCCTGGTGCAGCACCACTGTGCCGGTCCGGATTGCGATGCTGGCGATCAGGCAGTCGATCATCCTCCTGACGGTCTCCCCGCCCCGTCGGCACGCGCGATACAGCGCTGCCGCCTCCTCATAGTCGGTGGGCTGCGTGGCCAGGAGGGTGCCTCGGGCGAGCAGTCGGCGAAGGTCATTGAGATGGCCCTCGTCGCGCGCGCCGGCGAGGACCTCCATCCGCACGGGCTCACAAACAGCGAATTCCACGCCAAGCAGATCGTCGACCCGAGAACAGACGGGGCTGGCGGTGTCGCGAAGGAATCCGATCCACCCTGACGTGTCGATCAAGATCACCGCACGCGATTGGCGCGCAGATCGTCGAGGTCGCCCTCCCAGCCGGACCCCCGGAGCGCCCTGGCCTGGCCAAGGTCGAGCGGTTCAGCGGCCACGGTCCTCAGCGCGAAGTTCACCGCCTCCCGTTTGGTGGAGAGGTGGTACCGCTCCATCACGATCCGACAGGCATCGTCGTCCAGATCCACATTGGTGCGTGCCATACACCTATGATACACCACTCGTTCGTCAACGTGTCGCGGTCATCCAGATATTGCCGTACCGTGCGAACTCAGACCCTGCCGCCCCTGCGCGAGCAACGGCTCCTCTCGCGGTCACGGACTGCGCAGAGGCGCTGAATTGCCGACCGACAATCTGGTCGCCGAGTCCACGGCTCGCCCAATGCTGTCGACCGGGTCTGTCTAGGTACCCGTACCGGTCGAGCTGGCGGCTGGTTCTCGGAAACGTTGGCGCCTCCCTGACCCACCGCCATGGCAGTGGAGTATCCCGGTTTCATGGGGCTAAGAGCTCGCGGCTGTTGCCTCCGGTCGCCAGTCGCTGCAGTCGGGGGCACCGAACGAACGGCACCCGAGGTCCCGGCACTGCATGGGACGACCTAGTACATGGCCCGCAGCGGCGTCTTGGCCATTATGGTCGTCGGGGGTACTGTAAACGGGGGTATGGTACTCGGGTTTACTGTAGGGGAGGGCGCCGGTAGAGCTCCTTGAGGTCGACGAGGTGCACGTCCGGACGCGCCTCAGCGGCCGCTGCGAGTGTCCGGTTGAAGCCGGAACGCCCGAAGAGTGCAAGGCTCGTAGTGGAGACGTCGGCTCGGCCGCCGAGCAACTCCTTGATGCGTTCCAAGCGCTCCAGGTCCCCCATGTTCCTCGCTCGGTTCGATGACTTTGCCTCACCGAGTACAGCTAGCTTCGGGCGCGCGTTCTTCCGTCGTCCTCGTCGCAGTGCAACGACGTCCAACTCGTGCTGGCTCCGCCCGCCGCCGTCGTTGATGACCGCAGAACCCACTTCGCCAACATCTTCGCCGAATCGTCCGGCTGAATGCTGAGCAGTCCATCGCCGACAGATGTGCTCGAAGTGCGGGCCCAGAATGTTGGCGGAGAAGGTCTCGGCCGACTCGGACCAAGCCGTGTGCACGTCTCGCTCCTCGAGCAGCGCCCGACACGGCGTGGTGATGAGTTCCTCGAAGCGGACGATCGGATCGGCCAGCGTGTACCAAGGTCTCCGGGCGCGAAGCATGTCGTCGTGCTCGATGAGGAAGCCGGACTGTATGAGTACTTCGAGCGGGTGCCGCAGCTGGTTGTGATCACGTCCGACTGCTCCACCGATCGCCTTCTGTGTGCGGTGGCCTGCCGCTACCGCAGCAAGGATCGAGTGGAAAGCCTCCTTGGCCGGTAGGCGCGGATCCTCGCGCAACAGGTAGTCAGTCTCGGTGAACAACGCGTGTGAAGGGTTGAGCACGCTTCGTGCCAGCCAAGTCGGCAGTTGTTTGACCGATCTCGGCGGCGGTGTCTCGATCAAGGACCGGTAGCCGGGTGTACCGCCGAAGATGGCGTCAAGCTGGAACGCCACCGCGGGGTCACCGACTCCCCAGAACTGCGCTGAGTCCAGGTAATCGAAGGGTCTGATGGTGAGGTCGACCTGTGCACGTCCTCGAAGGGGCTTCTGCCCGCTCAATAGCTCCGACATGACGGAGAGGGCAGACCCGCAGAGCACGATGGCCGAAGGCGGCTGTCTGCGCTGATGGCGCGTCTCGTCGTAGAGCTCCTGGAGCACACTCGGCAGCTCGGGCGAGTGCTCGAGCAGGTAGGGTAGCTCGTCCAGGACAAGGAAATTGGCTGGGCCGCTAGGTCCCGCGGTGGGTCCGACTGTCGACCCGCGCTCGGGAAGTCCCAGCGCCGTGCGCAAAGCAGACTCCCAGTCCTCGAATCGAAGTGCGTCTGCAGGCAGTCCGAGCCGTCGGCCGACATCACTGCCAAATCGGGCAAGGGCCTGTGTGCGACCGACCTCTTGCGCCTGGTGGTAGAGCCCGCCAACCCCCTCGGAGATTCGCCGCAACAGGAAGCTCTTTCCCTGCCGCCGCCGGCCGGACACCACAGCCACCCGCAGGCCCGCCTTTTGCGAAGAGGCGAATGACGCGAGCTCGGCCCACTCCTGCGAGCGGTCATAGAGGTCTTCTGGGCGTTCCACGGGGTCTCCTCTGCTGCCACTGTAAACGTCGTTACCATAACCGTATTTAGAGTCGACGCCGGAGGCACTCAGGATCCCGTAGACCACGGCTTCACGCCATTCTGCTCGGAGGCAGACCTGCGTATGGGCTCCGCAGCTTCACGTACAACCAAAAGAGCCGACCCCGCCAGCGCGCGCTGGCAGCGGACTGCCGGCCGGTAAACCGCGGTACCTGGAACGGATGTTCGACGCGAGGTGCTGGCCAGCCGGACTGCGCCGATGGGTTCCGGATGCCTATGGGCGTAGGCAACCACGGAGCTGCTTCCCGGGCTAAGGATCCGAACTCGTCCTCGGCCTGATCGTGAGCTCTTAGCCCCATGAAACCGGGGTACTCCATCTCGCCTATTTGCCGTACTGGCCAACCCTTGACAGTGGCGCTATCGCGATATATCGTTATCTTACGAGATCAGTTGCAATAGGGGATCGATCCCGGACCGGAGAGCCGGTCCCGACCCGCAGCTCGACATCCAACCCCACCGAGGAGGCCAGCCTGATGCATGGACACTGGAGATTCGATCAGACAACAGAGAGAGGGCCCGAGTTCGGACCGGGATCCCCCGAGCACGGCGAGTGGCGCGACCGCTTGGGCGACGTCAGCCGCGGCCGGGGCGGGGGACGGGGACGCGGCCGGCGGGGGCCGGAGGGATTCGGGCCCGGATTCGGCCGCCACGGCGGGTTCGGGCCCGGGTTCGGGGGCCACGGCGGGTTCGGGCGTGGGACCAAGGTCGGGCGGGGCGACGTCCGCGCCGCCATCATCGCCCTGCTGGCCGAGGAGCCGATGCACGGGTACCAGATCATCACCGAGCTCACCGAGCGCAGCGGGGGGGTGTGGCGGCCCAGCCCGGGGTCGGTCTATCCCACCCTGCAGGCCATGGAGGACCAGGGGCTGGTCACCGCGGCCAAGTCCGAGGGGCGTCGGGTGTTCAGCCTGACCGACGAGGGTCGGGCCGCAGCCGAAGCCGCCGGTGACGGACCGGCCCCGTGGGAGGACGCGGCGCGCGGCGCCGACCGCTCGCTGGTCGACCTGCGGGGTCTCATGTTGGAGGTCGGAGCGGCCATCTTCCAGGTGGCCCGCGCCGGCAGTGAGCAGCAGGTCAAGGCAGTCGGCGAGATCCTGAACGACACCCGGCGCCGCATCTACCTGGTGCTGGCCGACGGCACCACGGCCGCCGGCGCACCGGACCCGGGGACCGAGGCGTGACAGCAGCTGACAGCGCCCGGCTCGTGAAGTTGCGCCGGGCCGCCGCCCACCCCGACCGCCCGGGTGAGCGGTGCTCGGCCCCGGCCGGGACGTTCGTGCCGGTCGTCGATCACGGCCGGTGCGAGGGCAAGCGGGACTGCATCGATCGGTGCCCCAACGACGTTTTCGAGGTTCGCCGCATCGACGACGGCGACTACCGCTCGCTGGGCCGGTTGGCCCGCCTCAAGGTCCGGGCCCACGGCATGCTGTCCGCCTACACACCCAACGCCGACGACTGCCGGGCCTGCGGCCTGTGTGTGGTGTCCTGTCCGGAGCAGGCCATCGTCCTCACCCGGCTGCAGGGCTGACCCGGCGCTGGTCGATCGCCCTCGCCCGGTCACCCGGTCACCCGGTCGACCGGTCGACCGGTCGGGTCAGGCACCCTCGTACTCGAAACCCAGGTCCGGGGCCGTGAGCAGCGCCCGGAAGGGGATCCCCTCGGCGGCGGCCATCGCCCCGACAGTGCCGCCCCGGTCCACGACGGCCACCAACAGGACGGGCACCGCCCCGACGTCGCGCACGACATGGGCGGCCTCGAGCAGCGAGGTGCCCCGGGTGACGGTGTCCTCGGTGATCACCACCCGGTCACCCGGGTCGAGAGCCCCGGCGATCCGACCACCGCCGCCGTGGTCCTTGGCCTCCTTGCGCACGCTGAAGGCCTTGAGCATCCGCCCCCGGCAGGCGGCCACCCCGGCGGTGACGAAGGCCACCGGGTCGGCGCCCATGGTCAGGCCGCCGATGGCGGTTACCTCGTCGGGCAGTACCGAGAGCACCCCGTTGGCCACCAGCTCCATGGCCTCGGGCCGACACACCGTCTGCTTCGAATCGATGAACCAGTCCGACTTCCGTCCCGACTTGAGGATGAAGTCGCCCCGTTTGACGGAATGCTCCAGCAGGTGGCGGCGGAGCGATTCGAACTCGGTGGGGGGCAGCGACCCGCTCACTCCGGCCCAACCGGATCGCTCGGCGAGTCATCGTCCACGTCGTTGTCGGGCCAGAACGGAGGGCCGTCCAGCTCCACCCCCCGCTCCCCCGCCTCGACCCGGCCGACCACCGCGGCATCGACCCCGGCTCCGGTGAGCGCAGCCAGGGCGTCCCCGTCTCCGTCGGGGCCCACCGCCATGACCATGCCCAGCCCGAGGTTGAACACCCTGGCCATCTCCTCGTCGGTCACATGTCCCAGCCGGCGTATCTCGGTGAACACGGGCGGCACCACCCAGGTACCGCGGTCGAGGACGGCCCGGGCCCCTTCGGGAAGGGCCCGGGGCACATTGCCGGCGAACCCGCCGCCGGTGATGTGGGCCACGGCGTGCACGTCCGACGCGGCCATGGCCGCCCGCACCGCCGGGGTGTAGATGACCGATGGCCGGAGGAGCTCGTCCGCCAAGGACGTCGCCGCTCCCGGCCATGCCGGCCCGTCGAGGGGGAGGGCGGCCCGCTCCAACAGCACGTGCCGGGCCAGGGTGTAGCCGTTGCAACGCAGACCGGGGGAGCGGAGCCCGATGAGCGAGTCCCCCACCCGGACCCGGGCCGGCCCCAGCGCCAGGTCGCGCTCGACCACACCGACGGCGAAGCCCACCAGGTCGAACTCACCCGGCTTCATGACCCCGGGGTGCTCGGCCATCTCCCCGCCCAAAAGGGTGGCGCCGACCTGCCGGCACCCCTCGGCCACCCCGCTCACCAGATCGGCCAGCTGGGACGGGTCCACCGCACCGGTCGAGATGTAGTCGAGCACGAAGAGGGGCTCGGCGCCCTGGCACACCAGGTCGTCCACGCACATGGCCACCAGGTCGATGCCGATGGTGTCGAAGCGCCCGGTCGACTGCGCCACCGACGCCTTGGTGCCGACACCGTCCGTGCCGGCCACCAGCACCGGCTGGCGGTAGCGGTCGGTGTCCAGGGCGAACAGGCCCCCGAAGCCACCGAGGTCCCCGAGCACCTCGGGGCGGCGGGTGGACGCCACCATCGGACGGATCCGGTCGACGGCCCGGTCGCCGGCATCGATGTCCACGCCGGCACCGGCGTAGGTGGCCGGGTCGGACGGGTCGGGAGGGGGCCGGGGGGGGACGGGACCGACCCCGGTCACGCCCGGGTGCCGCCGGCCGCACCGCTGAGGGCGGGGCTGGCGCTGATCTGCACGGGCACGGGGACCGGGTAGTTGCCGGTCAGGCAGGCGTCGCAGAACCCGGCCCCGGGGGCGGCGACGGCCTCCACCAGGTGGTCGAGCGACAGGTACTCGAGCGAGTCGACGTCGAGGAACTCGACGATCTCGTCGTGGGTCTTGATCGACGCCAGCAGCTCGGTCCGGTCGGGCGTGTCGATGCCGTAGTAGCACGGCCACCGGAACGGGGGCGAGGAGATGCGCAGGTGGACCTGGGCCGCACCGGCCTCGCGGAGCATGGTGACCATGGCCCGGGTGGTGGTGCCGCGCACGATCGAGTCGTCCACCACGATCACCCGCTTGCCGGCGATGTTCTCGCGCAGGGGGTTGAGCTTGCGGCGTACCCCGTTGGCCCGCTCGGCCTGGGTGGGGGCGATGAAGGTGCGCCCGATGTAGCGGTTCTTGACCAGTCCCTGGCCGTAGGGGATGCCCGACGCCACCGCATACCCCTCGGCGGCGGGGACCCCGGAGTCGGGTACGCCCATCACCAGGTCGGCGGAGACCGGGGCCTGGGTGGCCAGGAGCTGCCCCATGCGCCGGCGGGCACCGTGCACCTCGTTCCCGTAGAGCCGGGTGTCGGGCCGGGCGAAGTAGACGAACTCGAAGATGCAGAGCTTCGGATCGAGGCGCTCGGCGGGGAAGGGCCGCTCGGAGCGGATCTCCTTACCGTCGATCACCACCATCTCGCCCGGCTCGAGCTCACGGATGAAGGTGGCGCCGATCACGTCGAGGGCGGGCGACTCCGAGGCCAGCACCCATCCCATCTCGAACTCGGCGGTGGCCTCGAGGCGCCCGAGGCACAGCGGGCGGAAGCCGTTCGGGTCGCGGACCCCGATCAACCGGTCCGCATCGAGGAGGACGAAGGAGAACGCACCCTCCAGCCCGGGCAGCACGGTGGTGAGGGCCTCCTCCAGCTCGTCTCCGGGGGGCTCCCCGTCGTTGCCCGGGTCGTCGGGCGCGAACTCGCGGCCCAACAGCTCGGCCACCAGGTCGCTGTCCGAGGAGACCAGCCCGGGCAGCATCCCGGCCGACTCACCGAGCTCGGTGGTATTGGTCAGGTTGCCGTTGTGGGCCAGCCCGAAGCCGGCCCGGCCCACCCCCCGGAAGACGGGCTGGGCGTGCAGCCAGTCGCTCGACCCGGCCGTCGAGTAGCGGGTATGCCCGATGGCCATGTGGCCGCGGAGACCGGAGAGCTTGCGCTCGTCGAACACGGTGGTCACCAGGCCCATGTCCTTCATGACGGTGATGACATCGCCGTCGCTGACGGCCATGCCGGCCGACTCCTGCCCACGGTGCTGGAGGGCGTAGAGGCCGTCGAAGGTCAGGTGTGCGACGGACCGCCCCGGGGCGTAGACCCCGAAGACTCCGCACGCTTCCTTGGCCTCCATCATCGGTTGGTCACCGTACGCACCGGGGGTCGTCGAACACGTCGCTCGCCACGATTAGGCCACACAGGTGCCTCGCCGTGCCAGTCCAGCCTAGCGGCAGCCTCCGGGCGGCGTCGCTCGCCCAGCTCAGGGCGACGACCGGCCCGGTAGCCTCGACACGGATGATCGACCTGCACACCCACTCCGATGTGTCGGACGGGAGCGACCCGCCCGAGCGGATCCCGGAGCTGGCGGCCGAGGTCGGCTGCCGGGCCGTGGCCCTCACCGACCACGACTCGCTGGCGGGCATCGGGCGGGCCCGCCGTCGGGCCGACGAGCTCGGCATCACCCTGGTCCCGGGGTGCGAGGTGTCCTGTCGGCCGGTGGGCCCCGGCGGGATGCACGTGCTGGTGTACTTCGTCGAAGACGAGGGCAGTGAGCTCTGCGCCGAGCTGGCCCGGCTCCGGGAGGACCGCCGGGAGCGCAACCTGGCCCTGGCCGATCGCCTGGCCGCCCTCGGCGTGCCCGTCACCTACGCCATGGTGGTGGCCGAGGCCGGCAGCGAGGAGGGGGTCGGACGTCCCCACTTCGCCTCGGCCATGGTGGCGGCCGGGGCGGCCGAGTCGATCGACGACGCCTTCGACCGCTACCTGACCAGGAAGAGTCCCGCCTTCGTCTCCAAGTCGCGACTGGACGGAGCCGACGTGGCCCGACTGGCCCGAGAGGCGGGCGGGGTGGCGGTCCTCGCCCACCCGTTCAGCAACGGCCTGGCCGGGGCCGACCTGGCCGGGGTGGTCGGCGGTCTGGCCGAGGCCGGGTTCTCCGGCATCGAGGCCCACTACGGGCGCTACTCCCCCCGACAGCGCCAACAGCTGGGGAACCTCGCCCGCCGCTTCGACCTGGTGGCCACCGGCGGCTCCGACCACCACGGTGCCATCAAGCCCGACCTCCGGGTCGGGACCGGCCGGGGCGACCTCAAGGTGCCGGACCGGGTGCTGGCCGAGCTCGAGGCCCGCCGGCCCGACCGCTGAGCCCGGGGCGGGGCGGCCGCCGGAGCTCAGTTGGTGGCCGGTGCCACCCCGTCGAGGAGGGAGGGCAGGCGGTCCCGCCACGACGCCACCGCCTCGGCCACCCCGACGTCGATGAGCCCCTCCACCACCACCCGGTCGCCGCCGGTCTCGCCGAGCACCCGGAACCCGATCCCGGCCCCGGCCGCGCTCGAGATCAGCTCGGCCCGGCGGGTGGTGCAGACCACCACCCGCGACGGGGCCTCGGTGAACAGCTCGTGGTGATCGGCCACGCCCGCCACCCGGATGCCGATCCCTGATCGCACGGCCAGCTCGGTCAGCGCCACCCCGAGACCGCCGCCGGACACGTCGTGGATGCCCGCCACCGGCGAGTCCCCGCCGGCGGTGGCCGTCCCCACCAGGCCCGCCACGAACTCGACCAGCCGACGGTGCCCGGGCAGGTCGAGCGCCGGCAGCGTGCCGTTGCGGTGGCCGCGGCACTCGACGGCCCACCGCGAGCCGCCGAGCGAAGGCGGGCTCCTCCTCCCGGCCGCCGTCCCGACGCCGGCGTCGAGCAGGACGAGCGAGGCCCCTTCGACCAGGGTGACGCCCGGGGGCCGGGCGACCAGCCGATCGATGAGGCCGAGCACCCCGATGACCGGCGTGGGGTCGATGTCGCACCCGTTGCTCTCGTTGTAGAGGCTGACGTTGCCCCCGATGACCGGGAGGCCGAGGGCCAGGCATGCCTCGCTCATGCCGTCGACGGCCTCGGACAGCTGCCACATGACCTCGGGGTGCTCGGGACTGCCGAAGTTGAGGCAGTTGACCACCGCCACCGGCCGCCCGCCCACGCAGGCCACATTGAGCGCACCCTCGGCCACCGTCGCCGCCGTCCCGGCCCGGGGGTCGATCGAGCACCAGGCCGGGTTGGAGTCGGTGGTGAGCGCCAGGCCCCGCTCGGACGGAGGCAGGCCGGGTGCGGCCAGGCGGAGCACGGCGGCGTCACCGCCGGGACCGTCGACGGTGTTGAGGAAGAGCTGATGGTCGTACTGGCGGTAGACCCAGGAGGGGTCGGCCAGCATGGCCAGCACGTCCGGGCCGCAGTCGGCGGGAGCCGCCAGGGCGCCCGGGTCGTCCCCGGCGCGGGCCTCATGGTCACCGGGCCGGGCCATCGGCCGGTGGTAGAGGGGGGCGTCGTCGCTGAGGGAGCCGGCCGGCACGTCGGCCAGCACCTCGCCGTCGAACCCGTCGAGGACGCGGAGCCGCCCGGTCAGGCCCGGCGGCGGGTCGGTGACCCGCCCGACCACGGCCGATCGCACCTCCCACCGGCGGCACACCTCCTCGACCCGGGCCAGGTCCGGTGGGGTCACGATGGCCAGCATGCGCTCCTGGCTCTCCGAGGTCATCACCTCGTAGGCGGCCATACCCGGCTCGCGCCGGGGCGCCGCCGACACGTCCACGTCCATGCCCACCCCGCCGCGGGCGGCCGTCTCGCTGGTGGCGCACACCAGTCCGGCCCCGCCCAGGTCCTGGATGCCGACCACCAGCTTGGCGTCGAGCAGTTCGAGGCATGCCTCGATCAGCCGCTTCTCCTCATAGGGGTCGCCCACCTGGACGCTGGGCCGCTTGGCCGCCTCCTCCGCCTCGTCCCCGCCTCCGTGGTCCCCGCCGCCGAAGCCGGCTGACGCCAGCACGCTGACCCCGCCGATCCCGTCGCGGCCGGTGGACGACCCGAGCAGCACGGCCAGGTTGCCGGTCCCCGACGCCTGCCCGAGCACCAGGCGGTCGACGGGCAGGACCCCCATGCACAGCACGTTGACCAGAGGATTCTGGGCGTAACAGGGGTTGAAGGTCAGCTCGCCGCCGACGGTGGGCACCCCCACCGAGTTCCCGTAGCCGGAGATCCCGGCCACCACCCCCTCGATCAGCCACTGCTGGCGGGCCTCGGCCGGATCCCCGAAGAACAGGGGGTCCATCACCGCGATGGGCCGGGCCCCCATGGTGAAGACGTCCCGGAGGATGCCCCCGACCCCGGTGGCCGCCCCCTGGTAGGGCTCGATGGCCGAGGGGTGGTTGTGGCTCTCGATGCGGATGGCCACGGCGATGCCGTCACCGGCGTCGATGACCCCGGCATTCTCCCCCGGGCCCACCAGCACGTGGGGCGCCTCGGTGGGCAGGCGCTTCAGGTGCACCCGTGACGACTTGTACGAGCAGTGCTCGCTCCACATCACCGCGAACAGGGCGAGCTCCAGGTGGTTGGGGGGACGCCGGAGGATGGCCTCGACCTCGTCGCGCTCCCCGTCGGTCAGGCCCAGTGCCCGGTGGATGGGCACCGCCTCCGCGGTCATCGGCGCCTCACCGAAGCGGTCCCGGCCTTCCGTCCCTGCCCTCCACCCGCGCCCTCTTCTCTATCGGCCTCTTCTCCCGCGTCATCGTCTACGGCCTCCATCGATCTGAGCGTACCCGGCCCCGGTTTGGCCCCCGGCCCGCGGCCACGGCCACCGGGGCCGACGGCCGATCGGCGGGCCCATGCCGTCACCCCGGCCACCGGTGCGGACGTTCACATAACCGAAACGTGACAAAAGGGGCGCCGGCAGTGCTCCAATTCGCCTGGCGGGAGCGGGCCAAATGGACCGGTCGGGAGGGCCGGGCTTCACCCCAATGGGACCGCCCGGTTGTTGCGCCCGCCCCCAAAGGCGCCCGGTGACGACGCCACCTCGACGACAATGGGCCCTCCCGGTTCTGCGCGTAACCATCCGCCAGGGACCGGACCTTCAGGGAGCAAGTGCCGGCTCGATTTGCTTGATATAGCCAACTCTGGGAAGCTCTGCTCGTGGCTGGACCAACTTCGACAAAATCACGCAAGAAGACTCCTATGTCGGCCGACCACAAGGCGGCTTTGGCCAAAGGGCGCGAAGAGGGCCGCATCGTGCGCCGGTACCTCGAGGCCCTTGAGTCGAACCGTCCCCGCCGGGGCCGCAAGCGGACCCCGGAGTCCATCCGCAAGCGGCTGGCCACCATCGAGACGACCATGCCGACCGTCGACCCGTTGTCACGGCTCCATATGGTCGAGGAGAAGCAGCGGCTGGCCGCCGAGCTGTCCCACACCGGCGACACCGTGGACATGGCCGCGCTGGAGAAGGGCTTCATCAAGGTGGCCCGGGTCTACGGCGAGCGCAAGGGGATCTCGTACTCGGCCTGGCGCACCGTTGGGGTGAGCGCCAGCGTGCTCCAGCAGGCCCGCATCCCCCGTACCCGCAGCTGAGCACCCCCAGCTGAGCACGCCCGCCGGGCGGGTCAGGCGACAGAGGCGGGAGCCCGCGGCGCCGCCGAACGCACCAGGGCGCCGAGCAGGACCGCGCCGTCCACCGAGCCGAGCAGCGGGTCCGAGGCCCGCTCGGGGTGGGGCATCAGACCGAGAACATTGCGGGCCTCATTGCAGACGCCGGCGATGTCGTCGATCGAGCCATTGGGGTTCTCCAGGTAGCGGAGGATGACCCGGTCTTCGGCGCGGAGCAAGGCCAGGGTACCGGCGTCACAGGTGTAGTTGCCCTCGAAGTGATTCACCGGGATCTGCAACTCGGTGCCCACGGCGGTGCCGCCGGTGAGCACCGAGTCCGACGACTCGACCCGCACCGCCACCGTCGTGCAGAGGAAGCGGAGCCCCCGGTTCTTCTGCAGGGCGCCCGGCAGCAGGCCGGCCTCGGTGAGCACCTGGAAGCCGTTGCAGATGCCGACCACCGGACCACCGTCGGCCGCGAACCGGCCCACCGCCTCCATCACCGGCGAAAAGCGGGCGATGGCCCCCGGACGCAGATAGTCGCCGTGGGCGAACCCGCCCGGCAGGATGAGGGCGTCGTAACCGCGGACCGACGTGTCGCCGTGCCACACCAGATCGGCCGACGCCCCGAGCCGCTCCAGCGCCAGGACTGCGTCGTGCTCGCAATTGGTGCCCGGGAACATCACCACCCCGACCCGGGTGGCCATCAGGCCACCGAGCCGGCGGCGCCGGCCGGTTGGCGGGGACTGACCCAAACCGACGACTCCTCGATGACCGGGTTGGCCAGCAGCCGGTCGGCCACCACCGTGGCCTGGGCCCGGGCGTCGGACTCGTCGGAGGCCGAGACCTCGAAGCGGAACGCCTTGCCCGCCCGCACCCCGGTGACCCCGGCCAACCCCAGGGCGGGGAGCGCCCGTTCGATGGTGGCCCCCTGCGGATCGGCGATCCCGTCGCGCAGCCGGACCTCGACCAGCACCGAGAATTGCTCGCGGGAGGCCACGCTCAGGCACCGTACCAGTCGTGCAACCGGAGCCCGCACACCCGCTCGTAGGCGTCGACGTAGCGGGCCGAGGTGGCCGAGACGATCTCGGGGGGCAGGGCCGGTGGGGGCGGCTGCTTCCCCCAGGGCTGGTCCTCGAGCCAGTCGCGCAGCGGCTGCTTGTCGAAGGAGGGCGGGTTGGTCCCCGGTGCGCAGTCGTCGGCGGGCCAGAACCGAGAGGAGTCCGGGGTCAGCACCTCATCGCAGAGGGACAGCGCCCCGTCGATGTAGCCGAGCTCGAACTTGGTGTCGCAGATGACGATGCCCTGGGCCTCGGCCCGGGTGGCCGCCCGCCGGTAGGCGGCCAGGCACAGGCCGGCGGCGGCGGCGGCCTCCTCCTTCCCCACCAGGTCGGCGGCCTCGTCCATCCCGATATTCAGGTCGTGTCCCTCGGTCGCCTTGGTCGACGGGGTGAAGATGGGCTCGGGCAGGCGCTCGGCGTGGCGGAGGCCCTTGGGCATGGCCATGCCGTGGATGGTGCCCTGGCGCTCGTACTCCTTGTAGGCGGAGCCGGCCAGGTAGCCGCGCACGATGCACTCGATGTCGAGCATCCGGGCCCGGTGGACCAGCATCGACCGCCCGGCCAGTTCCCCGAGCCCGCCGGGGAGCCCGGCGGCGCCGGCCGGGAAGTCGGCGGTGTCGGCACTGATCAGGTGGTTGGGGGCCAGGTCGGCCAGTTCCCCGAGCCAGTAGGCGGTCATCGCCGTGAGCACCCGCCCCTTGTCGGGAATGGGCTCCTCCATGATCACGTCGAAGGCCGAGATCCGGTCTGACGCCACCATCAGCAGCCGGCCCTCACCGGCGTCATAGAGCTCTCGGACCTTGCCCGACTGCAGCAGGGGGAGCGTCGACGGTCCGGGGTTCGGGGGGACGGTCATGGGGCGAGCTCCTCCAGGGCATCGGTGAAACGGTGGACATGGCGCAACGCCCGCGACAGGTCGAAGGCATCATCGAGAGCGGCGGGCGACAGGGTGACCTCGGGGTCCTCTGCGAGCACCTGGCGGAAGGAGCGACCCCGGTCCCAGGCCTCCCGGGCATTCCGCTGGACGATCCGGTAGGCCGTGTCCCGGGTGGCCCCCGCGCTGACCAGGGCCAGGAGCACCGACTGGCTGAAGACCAGGCCGTGGCTCCCCTCGGTGAGCGTGGCCAGCGCCCGCTCCGGGTGGATCACCAGCCCGGCGACCAGTTCTTTGGCCTTCTGCAGCATGTAGAGGGTGAGCATGCTGGCATCTGGCAGCACCACCCGTTCCACCGAGCTGTGGGAGATGTCCCGCTCGTGCCAGAGGGCCACGTCCTCGAGGCCGGCCGAGAGGTAGCCCCGCAGCACCCGGGCCAGGCCGCACAACCGCTCCGAGAGGATCGGGTTGCGCTTGTGGGGCATGGCCGAGCTGCCCTTCTGCCCCGGTTTGAACGGCTCCTCCGCCTCACCGAGCTCGCTCCGGGCCAGGTGGCGGACCTCGGTGGCGATCGTCTCGATGGTGGCGCCGACCGACGCGCAGGCCCACAGATACTCGGCGTGGCGGTCGCGGGCCACCACCTGGGTCGCCGGTGTCGGGGTGAGGCCGAGCGCCCGGCACACGTGGGCCTCGACCCGGGGATCGATGTTCGAGTAGGTGCCGACCGCCCCCGACAGCTTGCCCACGGCCACCCGGTGGCGGGCGGCCCGCAGCCGCTCCAGATCGCGGTCGGCCTGCAGCGCCCACAGCGCGAACTTGGCCCCGAAGGTCGTCGGCTCGGCGTGCATGCCGTGGGTGCGCCCGGTCACCGGGATGTCGATGGAACCGAGGGCCCGCTCCTTCAGCGCCCGCACCAGCCCGGCGCCGGCGGCGATGAGCAGGTCCGAGGCTTCCACCAGGGTGGCGCACAACGCGGTGTCCACCACGTCGGACGAGGTGAGTCCGTAGTGGACCCAGGATCCCTCGGGCTGGCCGATGGCCTCTTGCACCACGTCGACGAAGGCGGCCACGTCGTGGTCGGTGGTCCGCTCGCGCTCGGCCACCTGCTCGACGAAGGTGGCATCGACGCGGGGCGCCCGGGCCCGGCACGCCGCCGCCGCCTCGGCCGGGACCGCCCCCACCTCGGCCCAGCCCTCGGTGGCCAACAGCTCCACCCGCAGCCACATGCCGAACCGGGCCTGGTCCGAAAAGAGGGAGGCCATGGCCTCGGGTGCGTAGCGCGGGATCAACAGGAGGCCCCCTGACGCTCGCCGGTCCCCCCTGCGCCGGTCCCCCCTGCGCCAATCCCTACTGCGCCGTCCGCCGAACCGATGTCGGACCGGGCCTGCATCCCCGGCCAGGAGATGGCCGACACCCCCCGGTAGGCCCGGTCCCGGGCCGCGGCGATGGTCTCTCCGAGGGCGGTCACCCCGAGCACCCTGCCCCCCGCCGTCACGATCGCGCCGGGCTCCCCCGTCGGACCCGCCGTCGGGCCCGGCGGGTCGGCGGCGGCGGCGCGGGCGGTGCCGGCATGGAACACCGTCACCCCGTCGACCGCCGCGGCACGGTCGAGACCCGCGATCGGGTCCCCGGTCCGCGGTGACTCGGGATAGCCGGCAGAGGCGAGCACCACACACACCGCCGCGGTGTCGGCGAAGCGGGGGACGGACACCAACGAGCCGGCGGCCGCCTCGGCCAGCAACCCGGCCAGGTCGCCCTGCAGGCGGGGCAGCACCACCTGGGTCTCGGGGTCGCCGAAGCGCACGTTGAACTCGAGCACCTTGGGCCCGTCGGCGGTGAGCATGACACCGGCGTAGAGGACGCCCCGGTAGTCGATGCCCCGGGCCCGGAGGGCGGCCACCAACGGGGCCACCGCCTCGTCCACCAGCCGGGTCACCAGAGCCCCGTCTACCGAGGGGACCGGCGAGTACGCCCCCATGCCCCCGGTGTTGGGACCCTGGTCGTGGTCCCGGAGGCGCTTGAAGTCCCGGGCCGGGGCCAGGGCGGCCAGCCGCCGTCCGTCGCACAGGACGAGCAGCGAGCACTCGGGCCCGGTCATCCCCTCCTCGACCACCACCCGTCGGCCGGCGTCGCCGAAGGCGTCACCGGAGAGCTTGGCGTCGATGTCGGCCTCGGCCTCGGCCCGCGAGTCGGTGACCAGCACGCCCTTGCCGGCGGCCAGCCCGTCGGTCTTGACCACCCAGGGGCCGGGCAGGCTGCGCAGGTAGGCCTTGGCCGGCGCCGGGTCGTCGAAGGCGCCGTAGCGGGCGGTGGGCACGCCGGCCTCGGACAGCAGCTCCTTCATGAAGGCCTTGGACCCTTCGAGCCGGGCCCCGTCCGCGCCGGGCCCGAAGACCAGGCCGCCCGCGGCCCGCAGCCGGTCGGCCAGCCCGTCGACCAGCGGTGCCTCGGGCCCGATGACATAGAGGTCGGCCTCGACCTCCTCGGCGGGCGTGCGGGAGCTGATGATGGTGTGGCCGTCGGCGGTCCGGCCGCGGATCCCCGGATTGCCCGGGGTCACCACCACGTCGGCGGTGCGCCCGAGGACCACGGCCAATGCGTGCTCACGGCCCCCCGCCCCCACCACGCACACCCGGTCGATCGCCCCCCTGCCGGGACCCGCGGCGCTGGCCGCGGCTGGGTCGAGGCCTCCTGGGTCCCCGCCCCCCGTCGACGCGGAAGGGGACCCGCTCATGCGGCGAAGCGGACGAACTGGTCGCGGCCGGGGCCGACACCGACCAGCCGGACCGGCGCGCCGACCTGCTCGGCCAGGAAGTGGACGTAGTCGCGGGCCGCCTGGGGCAGGTCGCCCAGCTCCGTGGCCCCCGAGAGGTCCTTCTTCCACCCGGGCAGCTCCTCGTAGACAGGTACCGCCTGATGGAAGGTCGACTGGTGGTAGGGCGGGTGGGTGAACCGCTCGCCGTTGGCCTCGTAGGCCACGCACACCTTGACGGTGTCGAAGGTGTCCAGCACGTCGAGCTTGGTCAAGGCCACCTCGGACAGCGAGTTGAGCCGCACCGCCTGGCGCATCATCACCGCGTCGAACCACCCCGGGCGGCGGCGGCGGCCGGTGTTGACCCCGTACTCGTGGCCGCGTTCGACCAGCGTCTCCCCGATGTCGTCGACCAGCTCGGTGGGGAAGGGGCCGCTCCCCACCCGGGTCACATAGGCCTTGGCGATGCCGATGACCTGGTCGATGTAGCGGGGCCCGATCCCGGCCCCGGTGCAGGCGCCGCCGGCCACCGGGTTGGACGAGGTCACGAAGGGATAGGTCCCGTGGTCGAGGTCGAGGAAGGTCGCCTGGGCCCCCTCGAGCAGCACGTGGGCACCCCGGTCGAGGGCGTCGTGGAGGATCCCGACGGTGTCGGCCACCATCGGGGCCACCCGCGGGGCCAACTCGTCGAGGTACTTGGCACAGATGTCGTCGGCCGACAGCGGCAGCCGGTTGTACACCTTGGCCAGGACGGCGTTCTTCTCCTTCAGCACCACGTCGAGCTTCTGGCGGAAGATCTTGGGGTCGAGGAGGTCCTGCACCCGCAGGCCGACCCGGGAGGACTTGTCGGCGTAGGCCGGACCGATCCCCCGCCTGGTGGTGCCGAGCTTGTTCTTGCCCAGGTAGCGCTCGGCCAGCTGATCCAGCTCGTGGTGATAGGGCATGATCAGGTGGGCGTTGCCGCTGACC